>NZ_JAAQWK010000028.1:0-70586 GCF_012985445.1 Pseudomonas sp. WS 5532 | reverse complement strand
CCGAAAAAAAGCCGAGGAACAAGCCGCATCGTGACCGATGCGATTACAATCCAGAACCCGCGCAACCGGGGTGGAAGCACCGGTCACGTATTAGCGAAACGCTCGGTCACGTTCACCGAAATCCGCACTCTTCTTGACTCGTACCCGTGTATGCCCAATCACTAATCAAGGCCCCGCCGCTCAAACAAGGTCGCAAATCATGGGCGTCCGAACTGCCCTGGCTGGAAAATAATCGACAGGGCATGATGACTTGCCTGAGCTGTTAAGCAGGCTGCGATAGGGTTTGTCGAAAGCTCGAACGATATAGAAATAAGTATGGAGCGGAGAGGCGCCAAGCTCGTCTCTGGCTGGCGTAGAACGCTGGGCCCTTGTAGCAGGCGTAAGGGCGCCCGCTTAATGCGGCTCTAGGGGGCTTTCATTGCTCGCTGAACGGTGGAGAGACTGACACCAAGTGCTTTGGCAGTGTCTCTGTAGGACGATCCATTGGCGATGTGATTGCGGATTGCTTCAGCATTGGTTGTCTTTACACCACCTTTGTAGACCCCTCTTGCCTTGGCCGTGGCGATCCCCTCCCGCTGGCGTTCACGAATCATTGAACGCTCAAACTGAGCAACTGCACCCATCAGGCTGAGCATCAGATCTTGGTTGGCGTTCTGTTCGCTGGTGAATAGAAGGCTTTCCTTGTGGAACTGGATGTTTACGCCACGGGCTTTTAGATCACTGACAAGCCCCAGTAAATCAACCAAGCTACGTGCCAGCCGGTCAATCGAGTGGACATGGATCGTGTCGCCCTCGCGAACGTATCGAAGCATTTCCTGTAGGGCTGGGCGCTCTGTAGTAGAGCCTGATACCTTGTCTTCAAACACCTGGGCGAAGGTCATGCCGTCTAATTGGCGAGCGTTGGTCTGGTCCGCCGTTGAAACTCGTTTGTAGCCGACATCTGCCATTTATTTTACTCCTGTATTCATCTGGGTCTAGACGTTGTCATTTTGTCCCTTTCTTCCGCTCAAAACAACGCTAGAGCCCAAGAAACTGTATTCACCCGACTAGTGGTCAATAGGGTGTACCCAGTTGAATGCATATGGTTTCTGAGTAAGTGAACTGTTTAACATGCACATTCCTCAATCAGGAGCTGACCATGAGCAAGATTCATTCGCTGACGATAAAGGTTGAAGGGAAGTCTGCTGAGCATCTGAAGAAGTTGCTCGAGCTTGCGCTTTTTGAGCTTCAAGAGCTCCAACAGCAATCTTGGCGAAAGCGCGATGGCGATTCTCTGCCTCTGCAAATGAGCGGAGACATGGGCTGCTATGTGCTGGAATACAAGCTGGGGTCACACGCACTCGTTGCTGCACAAGCAGATCTGATAGCCAAGGGTTATCGAAAAACTGATGTTACCGAGTGGAGGACCGAGAACTACAGCGTTTTTGAGCATGACCATAAGCCCCCCGTCCGTCTCTACCTGGAAACTGTCCGGGTCGATGAGCATGACGTTGAGGAGCACGAAAAAAACAACTTTTCCTTTTGAGTCGACGCCATTTCTTGCAGCACTTCGACTTTCATGGTCGTGACTATTGGCGAAGCTTAAGAATTCCAGCGGTGATGGCAGATGCGTTCGCATCGAGAGTCTGCAATGCGGTGACGGCGTTCTCATGGATTTCGTTTGATCCACAGGTTTTAGCCCACAGGGCCACTTCTTCAATCGCTGCTGCAAGCGCGTGCTGGTTGTGAAGGAGGAGGGTTAGGACGTCTGCTGTAGCTACATGGGCTTCTGTGTTATCTGGCACGGTCCATCCTTGAGATTGTCTTTGAAGGTCGTCAGAGCCCTTGTAGCAGCTCTGACAAGGTCATTCCCAGTCCATCAGCCAGCACCTTTGCAGCATCTAGGCTGGGGTTGGCTGTGCCCGTCTCAATTCGCGACATATACGTTCGAACGAACCCGCACCGATCAGCGAAAGCCTCCTGACTGAAGCCCTGACTGGTGCGTAGCTCTCGGATTCGTTGGCCGAAACCCTTTCTCAGATTCTGATTTGGTTGCATTCGCGAATGATGGTCGGATGAACCCCAATCGTGAACACACCATTTGATGACACACTAACTGATACATTGGTATCCTCGTCGCTCATCTAGCTAGCACCTGACAGGGAGCCCCATGAACGAAAAACTGTTTGTACTGACGACCCAGAAGAAGAAAACGAATCACATCCTGCACGTCATCATGACAGTGCTGACGGGAGGTCTTTGGTTGTTGGTATGGGGTATCACCATGCGTAGCAATGACGCCCACAACAGGAAGCTCGACAAGCAAATCAATCAGATCATGCTCTACAAAACGCAAGGTCTGAGCGATACCGAGACTTACAAGCAGATAAAGAACGACGAACTGAATTCCGAGGTGCTTCAGGGGCGGGTGATATTCGTGATTCTGGTCATAGTGTTCCTGTTCTTCTACTTCAGATAGCTGTTCCAGGCGGGAGCAACAAATGCTTGTTAAGCACAGACCACCGATTGACTCCCTGCTTGCCAAAGAGCTTGGAAAGGTCATGTGGTTTCTGTTTCTCAATTGACCTTGCAATCTGATCCAGCTTTTCGATGGAGAGTCTCTTGCCCAAGGCATTCATGACAGTAGGAAAGACTTTGTTCGCGATCTCACGAAGGTCCTCGACTTTCTTCGTTGTGAAGATGGTCAGGTAGGCTTGTAACGGGTCGCCCCCTTTCTTAAGTGTTTGAACCCTGACGAGAAATGGTTGGTCAGGACAGCGCCTACGGAGTGTTTGTTTGAATTTGACCATGTGTTCGAGTAGGGCATGACTCTGTTCGGGGTCATCGTAGAAGATGGAATGTTGATAGGGCCATTGGTTGGATCGGAGTACAACAAGATATTTTCTTTTTGTCTTAGCTTCGCTGGATTCACTCATACGGCTACACCTCCTCTATTGATGAACATACTTGGAGTTCCCCTCCTATACTGGTTGGTTGATAGAACGCCGGAACCAGCAGGTCCATATACAATGCAATCATTGTCAGCATTGGTTGAAGTTGAGATCGGATAGAGTCTTTCGCGAGCATGAATCGACTGAGATTATGCATTAGTAGTGCGGTAAATTCAAAACCGTATCGCAATCAAGCCCCGGTCAAGCAATCGCCCCGGGAATAGGGCTTCCCTTAAGACGTCACTCTTCGCTACGGTCAAAAAAACCATATATTTTGTATGGGTTTATGAGCGTTTCAGATAGGTTATTGGCACATCACTGCAAAGGCTTCTTCACCGCAGGCGACAACAGCGATATAGGTGCTTTCCACTGCACTCCCTTGAGTGTTTCGAGTTCTTCGGGAGTAAAGACGTCGGGCATTGTTGGTTGAATTCTGCGTCTCTTACCTGCAATCCTGATAGTCCCCTCAGCAACTTTGAAGCGTTTATCTGGTGGACTGGTGATGGTAGCTTGGAACTCCGTAACTTTACCCTTGAATACTGGCTTAACCACCGTGCTGAGAGTCTTTCCCTCGAAGTCAATTTCCAGCGTTTCAAAGATGTTAGACAGGTAGCGATTGATCCTCGCACGCTCCAGTGCTGCCGCCTCACTACGGTCGTTCAACATCCACTCCACGCGATTGCCAACGTCCAACCCGGCAATGGTGAATGCGTCCTCCAACTCAACCAGCGACGTCTCAGCTATTGCTAGATTGGCCCGTGCATGCCTGTCGTCTCCCTTGGCCTTGGTGAGCATGTCTAGCAGCACTGTTTGTCGGTCTGTATCGTCTTCATCCATGAGCCGCTGCTGTGTCTGGCTGGTCCGTGTGGCGATCTTCTCTATCAGTGCTACCAACGCGTCACGCTCACGACGAAGGGTTTTCAAGTCTTCGCTGGCTTCCATGAAGTAGGTGCGGAGGTTCGTCCAGTGTTCAAACTTGAACAGTAGGCGCCGTAAGTGCTCGCCTCGAACGGAACGGATGCCCACTCCAGTGCAACTGTTGCTCATACTGTTGGTACACATGAAATATTCTTTCTGTGTTTTGAACATGAATCGAACGCTACCACCGCAAGCGGCACACTTCACCAAGCCTCGGTAGATGTTGAGGTTGCTGGCGTCCTGCTTACCGGCGAATGGCTTACGCTGGCTAATGACAGCTTGCACCTCGGCGAACAGATTTTTGTCTACGATCACGGGGTAATAGTCGATCAAGACACGGTCGGATGGGATGTTCTTCCCTGCCTGTTCGTTGAAATTGGTGATGGTGTGTTCACCGATCAGGCGACGATTCTTCAACAGGTATTGCACTTGGTGAATCTTCCAGCTCGAGCCGTATTGTTCGTTTATTCTTCGGCATGACTCTGCCACACCGTATTGAAGGGACGCGGTGAACAAGGCCCGTATCTGGGTGGCAATGTCCTCCTTCACTTTGAAGCGGCGTTCATTATCAACCCGCTCAACCTCAAGCCATTGAGCCACCTTGTCTGTCGTTACATCACCTGCTTCCATGCGTGCATGTGCCTTCGCCCAACCAGCACGACCAAAATCACTTTTCCGTTTTGACTCAGCGTTGGCGCGTTCCATATCGACAAGAATGGTCATGAGCCCACCGAGGTCGAGTGTTCCTGGCGTATACACCTGTAGGCGGTCGGCAATACCAATCCTCAAGCCAGCACCAAGAATCTCAAAGAACAGGGGCACAGCGTGGGCAAGTTGCATCCGTGACATACGGTCTGCGTTTTCAAAAAGGAGGAGGCTACCGGGTGGAATCTCGCTGCGTTTTGCACGGTCGATGAATTCACGTAGCTTGCCTTCATGGGCGTTCTTCCCGCGAAAGCTGGACATGCCGGGGTCAGCAATCTCTTCCACTAATGTCATGTGGTAATGCTTACAGAACGCTTCCTGTGCCTCACGCTGGCGGGTTTCGGTAGATCCGTCTGACTGTCGGTCTGTACTCCACCGCATGTATGAATAGACTTTCCCTGACACTGTGCTCACCCTGCATTGGTTCTTATAAGTGAGTATAGCTGCATCTACTGCTATGCGCGGCCCAGCCATGCCTATTGGGACATGTCGCCAGGGCTGGATTTCGAAACCAAACTGATTGCCAAGACCAACGCCGCCGACGTGCTGGAGCAACAGCTGTCGAAGCCAGGTTATGTGTGTGCGCCGATCAACCTGGGCTCCAATACCGACCCGTACCAGCCTATCGAACGCGACTACACAATCACCCGGCAAACCCTCGAAGTGCTGCTGCGCTATCGGCACCCGGTAACCATCATCACCAAGGGTTCGCTGATCTTGCGCGACCTCGACCTGCTCACCGAGTTGGCGCGTCAGCGGCTGGTGGCGGTAATGATCAGCCTCACCAGCCTGGACGACGAACTCAAGCGTATCCTGGAGCCGCGCACGGCGGCGCCCAAGGCGCGGTTACGGGCGATTCGGGTGATGCGCGAGGCGGGTATCCCGGTGGGCGTGCTGTGCTCGCCAATGATCCCGATGATCAACGACAGCGAGCTGGAAAGCCTGCTGACCGAAGCCCACGCTGCCGGTGCGCAGAGCGCCGCCTACATGATGTTGCGCTTGCCCTTGGAAGTGGCGCCACTGTTCGAGGAGTGGCTGGCGGCGCATTACCCGCAGCGCGCGGCCCATGTGATGAGCCTGGTGCGCCAGGTGCGCGGTGGTGAGGTGTACGACAGCCGCTTCGGTGTGCGCATGCGTGGCGAGGGGCCGTTTGCTGATTTGTTGGCGCAGCGTTTCAACAAAGCGATCAAGCGGCTGGGGCTGAATCGACGGGAAGGGTTTAATCTGGATTGCACGGCGTTTTGCCCGCCGGGCAGACAGATGGCATTGTTGTAAACTGAACAGAACGAAGGCGCCATTGCTGTGGAAATAGTCGCGTTTTGATATCACTGAAACCCTCGTTCTAGAGCGGTTCATTCAGTTTGAGTTAAGTTTCGCCGGTTACCTTGTTCAGCGAGTGACTGGTGAGTCGACGCCTTGGTTTGTTTAGTTTTTCAACTTTTCCGATAGCCAGACGTCGAACTGACCTGAACACTCCCCTGCATTAATAAAGAGGATGAATCATGAGTGACAAGGATAAACAGCCGTTGGCTGCGTCGGCTTCAGCCACTCAGGTGGCGGAGTCTGCCGATGCAGCGTTAAAGCACATCGTTGACGGCTTTTTGCATTTCCATCACGACGTCTTCCCGCAGCAGGAAGAACTCTTCAAGAAACTCGCCACGGCCCAGAGCCCTCGGGCGATGTTTATTACGTGCGCCGATTCGCGCATCGTCCCCGAGCTGATCACCCAAAGTTCCCCCGGCGATTTGTTCGTGACGCGTAACGTCGGCAACGTGGTGCCGCCCTACGGCCAGATGAACGGCGGGGTTTCCACCGCCATCGAGTACGCGGTACTCGCCCTGGGCGTACAGCACATCATCGTGTGCGGGCACTCCGATTGCGGCGCCATGCGCGCGGTACTCAACCCCGACAGCCTGGAAAAGATGCCGACGGTACGGGCCTGGTTGCGTCACGCCGAAGTCGCCAAGTCCATGGTCGAAGACAATTGCGACTGCGCCAACGAAGGCGAGAGCATGAAGGTGCTGACCGAAGAAAACGTCATCGCCCAATTGCAGCATTTGCGTACCCACCCTTCCGTGGCTTCGCGCATGGCCAATGGTCATTTGTTTATCCATGGTTGGATCTACAACATCGAGACCAGCGAAATCCGCGCTTACGATGCGGACCAGGCGGCATTCAGACCGCTGAACGGCACCGAGCCGATTCCTTGCGCGACGCCTAGAGCGCGCTTCTAAAACACTTCCCTGCCGGGTCAAGCGGTGGCTGCCATGGACGCAGCCAGGCTTTACCGCGCCCGGCGAATCCCTCGGGAGAGCCATCATGCGTGCTGCTCAATTGAAAGCTGTATTGCCACGGGAGCTGCTGGCCTCGGTGGTTGTGTTTCTGGTCGCCCTGCCCTTGTGCATGGGCATCGCGATTGCGTCCGGCATGCCGCCGGCCAAGGGGCTGATCACCGGGATAATCGGTGGCCTGGTAGTGGGTTGGCTGGCGGGCTCGCCGCTGCAGGTCAGTGGCCCGGCGGCGGGGCTGGCGGTGTTGGTGTTCGAGTTGGTGCGCCAGCACGGGATGATGATGCTCGGGCCGATTCTGTTGCTGGCGGGTTTCCTGCAACTGGTGGCCGGGCGTTTGCGCCTAGGCTGCTGGTTCCGGGTCACGGCTCCGGCGGTGGTGTACGGCATGCTGGCGGGTATCGGCGTATTGATTGTGCTGTCGCAGGTGCATGTGATGCTCGACGGCGCGCCTAAACCTTCGGGGTTGGATAACCTGGCGGGCTTCCCGGCGGCCATGGCCGAAGCGATCCCGACGCTGGGCGGCGGTCTTGGTTGGCAGGCTGGTTTGCTGGGCCTGTCGACCATGCTGGTGATGTACTGCTGGGATAAATTCCGGCCGCAAACATTGCGCTTCGTACCGGGCGCGTTGTTGGGTGTGGGCCTGGCGACGGTGACCAGCCTGGTGCTGGCGTTGCAGGTCAAGCGCGTGGAGGTGCCGGAAAACCTCGCCGACGCCATCGACTGGCTACGCCCCAGCGACCTGCTGAACCTGGCCGATCCGCAACTGCTGATCGCCGCCTTCGCCGTCGCGTTTATTGCCAGCGCCGAAACCCTGCTTTCTGCGGCAGCGGTCGATCGGATGCACAGCGGCCAGCGCTCCGATTTCGATAAGGAATTGTCAGCTCAAGGCGTGGGCAACATGCTCTGTGGTTTGGTTGGCGCCTTGCCGATGACCGGCGTGATCGTGCGCAGCTCGGCCAACGTGCAGGCCGGCGCTACCACGCGGTTGTCGGCGATGTTCCATGGTGTGTGGCTGCTGGGCTTTGTGTTGCTGCTGTCGAGTGTGCTGCAAAGTATTCCGGTGGCGAGTTTGGCGGGCGTGCTGGTGTACACCGGGATCAAGCTGGTGGACGTCAAAGCGTTTCGCGCGCTGGGCCGCTATGGTCGGATGCCGATGTTTACCTACGCCGCCACGGCACTGGCAATCATCTTCACCGACCTGTTGACCGGCGTGTTGGTGGGCTTCGGGCTCACGTTGCTGAAGCTCGCGTTTAAAGCTTCGCGATTGAAAGTCAGCCTGATCGATTTGCCCCAGGACGGTGAGATGGAGCTGCGATTGACCGGTGCCGCGACCTTCCTGAAAGTGCCGGCGCTGACTCAGGTGCTGTCGACGGTGCCTGCGGGGACCACCTTGCATGTGCCGCTGAGCAACCTGAGCTACATCGACCATTCGTGTCTGGAGTTGCTGGAAGAATGGGGCCGGGCCAATGCGGCCAAGGGCTCGACGCTGGTGATCGAGGCGCGGGGGTTGAAGCGTAGGCTCGAAGGCCGAGTGCGGACGACGGTGGGGATAGGTTCGGCGCCCGTCTGAACACCACAAAAATTGTGGGAGCCGGGCTTGCCCGCGATGGCGGTGGGTCAGCCAGCTAATGTGCTGACTGACACTCCGCCATCGCGGGCAAGCCCGGCTCCCACAGTGGTTCTATGTTCACTCGGAAAATCAGGCTGGCTGATCCAGCGATAACTCAACGCCCAGTTGCCGCGACAGGCACGGCCAGCGCTTCCACGCCGCTTCCGTTTGCGGGCTTTTCAGCTGTTCGCGATACGCCTCGACCGACTCCAGCGCAAAGCTCTCCTCGTTGAGCATTTCATCTACCGCCAAGTGCACGGCTTCATCCAACTGATTGGCAAATGTTTCACCAATCAGCTGATGGGCAATCAAGTTAGCCACAGTGGTATCCGCCGGAATCAACGGCTGGCCGAAATGCTTGATATACAGGTCGTTGACCTCTTCAACCAAGCGGTGAGCCAGGTAGGCCTCATCCAGCAAGCCGTCCAGGCCTTCATGGCCGGCCAGGATCGCAGGCGGCTGCAGGAAGAAATGCTCGGCGATTTTCAACACCGGTTTGATCTGGCTTTCGATACCGGCTTCGCGGGCCACATCGTTGGCGGCTTCGAGCAAGTCCGGAACCAGTTCGATGTAGGCGGTGACAAAGCGGGTCATGACAATGTTGCGATCACCGTCAGCCAGGGAGATGGCCGAATGCAGGTGCGGCAATTGTTTTTCCAGTTGCTGGGCAAGCTGGCCCGTAGTGGCTTCGTGTTGATGGGCACGGAAAATCTGCTCGCGCAATGCGGCGGTGTTCATGAAGGCTCCAGTGAAACAGGCGTAGGAAAAGGGAGAGGATAAGGTAGCTCGTTTATACGAGCGCCTAAGACGCATTTGTCATAATTATTTCATGGTTATGCGTGTGCGTTATATCGAAATGCCATCGTTCGTCGGATAAACGTTTGCGCGCCCGGTTTTATTGGGTCCGCCCGTCTGTTTTTGCTCATTTGCCCCTACACATTGCGGGGTCGCCCCGGCTGTCTATACTCGGATTTGTACGCAATTAGCTGATGACGCCCAACTGCATGACGCAGGCAAGGCTTGGCGGTTGTAAGCAGTATGGAAGCCGCTCCCTTCGCCGCAGGTGCAAACCGGCGGGATAACAAGAAACATAAAGGGGAACCCGCAATGACGCGACATCCACACGTTTGGATGGGCCTACTGTTGTGGTCAGTATTCGGCCAGGCGCACGCCGCCTGGACTACGAATATGGCGCCAGGGGCTACTGAAGTCAGTCACGCCGTGTTTGACCTGCACATGACCATTTTCTGGATCTGTGTGGTGATCGGCATCGTCGTGTTTGGCGCGATGTTCTGGTCGATGATCCTGCACCGCCGGTCTACGGGCCAGGTGGCGGCCAAGTTCCACGAGAGCACCACCGTGGAAATTCTCTGGACCGTAGTGCCCTTGCTGATCCTGGTGGCCATGGCTATTCCGGCGACCAAAACCCTGATCAATATCTACGACAGCAGTGAGTCGGATATCGATATCCAGGTCACCGGCTATCAGTGGAAGTGGCACTACAAATACCTGGGCCAGGACGTGGAGTTCTTCAGCAACCTGGCCACGCCCGCCGAGCAGATCCATAACCAGGCCACCAAGGGCGAGCACTACTTGCTCGAAGTCGACCAGCCGCTGGTGCTGCCGGTGGGCGCCAAGGTGCGCTTTCTGGTGACGGCCGCCGACGTGATCCACTCCTGGTGGGTGCCGGCCTTTGCGGTCAAGCGCGATGCGATCCCCGGCTTCGTCAACGAGGCCTGGACCCGTGTCGAGAAGCCCGGCATCTACCGTGGCCAGTGCGCCGAGCTGTGCGGTAAGGATCACGGCTTCATGCCGATTGTGGTCGAGGTCAAATCCAAGGCCGACTACGACACCTGGCTGGGCGAGCGCAAGGCAGAGGCCGCCAAGCTCAAGGAGCTGACGTCCAAAGAGTGGACGCTGGACGAGCTGGTGGCCCGTGGCGACAAGGTTTACCACACCACCTGCGTGGCCTGTCACCAGGCCGAAGGCCAGGGCTTGCCGCCGATGTTCCCGGCGCTCAAAGGCTCGCCAATTGCCACCGGCGCCAAAGAAGACCACCTGCACCGCGTGTACTTCGGCAAACCCGGCACCGCCATGGCGGCGTTCGGCAAACAGCTGTCGGAAGTCGATATCGCCGCCGTGGTCACCTACGAGCGCAACGCCTGGGGCAACAACAAAGGCGACATGGTCACGCCCAAAGACGTGCTGGCTCTGAAACAGGCGGAAAGCAAATGACGGCCTCAACTGCGTATGCCCTGAACCGCACAGCCCATTCCTTTGCAGGAGAACGGCCATGAGCACTGTGATCGACCATGGTCATGCCGACCATGCCCACGGCCCCGCCAAAGGCTTGATGCGCTGGGTGCTGACCACCAACCACAAAGACATCGGCACCATGTACCTGTGGTTCGCCTTCACCATGTTTCTGCTCGGCGGCTCGTTCGCCATGGTGATCCGCGCCGAGTTGTTCCAGCCCGGCCTGCAGATAGTGCAGCCGGCATTCTTCAACCAGATGACCACCATGCACGGCCTGATCATGGTGTTTGGTGCGGTAATGCCGGCGTTTGTCGGCCTGGCCAACTGGATGATCCCGCTGATGATCGGCGCGCCGGACATGGCCTTGCCGCGCATGAACAACTTCAGTTTCTGGCTATTGCCGGCAGCGTTCTTGCTGCTGGTCTCGACGCTGTTCACGCCGGGCGGCGGGCCGAATTTCGGCTGGACCTTCTACGCCCCACTCTCCACCACCTACGCGCCGGAAAGCGTGACGTTCTTCATCTTTGCCATTCACCTGATGGGCATCAGCTCGATCATGGGCGCGATCAACGTGGTCGCCACCATTCTCAACCTGCGCGCGCCTGGCATGACCTTGATGAAAATGCCGCTGTTCGTATGGACCTGGCTGATTACCGCCTTCCTGCTCATCGCGGTGATGCCGGTGCTGGCCGGTTGCGTGACCATGATGTTGATGGACATCCACTTCGGCACCAGCTTCTTCAGCGCGGCTGGCGGCGGTGACCCAGTGCTGTTCCAGCATGTGTTCTGGTTTTTCGGCCACCCCGAGGTGTACATCATGATCCTGCCGGCGTTTGGCGCTGTCAGCTCGATCATCCCGACCTTCTCGCGCAAGCCGCTGTTCGGCTACACCTCGATGGTCTACGCCACGGCAAGCATCGCGTTTCTGTCGTTTATCGTGTGGGCGCACCACATGTTCGTGGTGGGTATTCCGCTGGTGGGCGAGCTGTTCTTCATGTACGCCACGCTGCTGATCGCGGTGCCCACGGGCGTGAAGGTGTTCAACTGGGTGAGCACCATGTGGCAAGGCTCGCTGACTTTCGAGACGCCGATGTTGTTTGCCGTGGCTTTTGTGATTCTGTTCACCATCGGCGGTTTCTCCGGACTGATGCTGGCGATTGCCCCGGCGGACTTCCAGTACCACGACACCTACTTTGTGGTGGCGCACTTCCATTACGTATTGGTGCCCGGGGCGATCTTCGGCATCTTCGCCTCGGCCTACTACTGGCTGCCGAAATGGACCGGCCACATGTACGACGAAACCCTGGGCAAGCTGCACTTCTGGCTGTCCTTTGTGGGCATGAACATGGCGTTCTTCCCGATGCACTTTGTCGGCCTGGCTGGTATGCCGCGCCGGGTGCCGGACTACAACCTGCAGTTCGCCGACTTCAACATGGTCTCCTCGATTGGCGCGTTCATGTTTGGCGCCACGCAGATCTTCTTCCTGTTTATCGTGATCAAGTGCATCCGTGGCGGCCCGCCGGCGCCGGCCAAGCCGTGGGATGGCGCCGAAGGCCTGGAATGGAGCATCCCCTCGCCTGCGCCGTATCACACGTTTACGACGCCGCCGGAGGTCAAGTGAACGCCTTGATGCAGGTCGACTCGGTCTCCTGTGGGAGCTGGCTTGCCTGCGATAGCGGTGTGTCAGGCACAGAATGTATTGCCTGCCAGGGCCTCATCGCAGGCAAGCCAGCTCCCACAGAAAAACCAGAAGCGGGTGAGCGCCATGCTTGAATCCGTCCCCATCAAGCGCCTGGTCACTCGCCTGCTGATCCTGGTCGTGGCCATGTTCGCCTTCGGCTTTGCCTTGGTGCCGATCTACGACGTGATGTGCAAGGCGTTCGGCATCAACGGCAAGACCGCCGGGCAGTACGAAGGCGAGCAGGTGGTGGACCCCACGCGCCAAGTGCGCGTGCAATTCATGTCCACCAATGCCATCGACATGGTCTGGGAATTCCACTCCAAGGCCGATGAGGTCGTGGTCAACCCTGGCGCTGTCACCGAGATGCTGTTCGTGGCCTTCAACCCCACAGATAAACCCATGACCGCCCAGGCCGTGCCGAGTATTTCCCCGGCCGAAGCGGCGATGTATTTCCACAAGACCGAATGTTTTTGCTTCACCCAGCAAGTGCTGCAGCCAGGTCAGCGCATAGAAATGCCCGTGCGCTTTATCGTCGATCGCGCCATGCCCAAGGATGTGAAGCATTTGACCCTGGCATACACGCTGTTTGACATCACTGCGCGCCAACCGCCGGTGGCCGTCCATACCGGCGGCTAGCTACTGTTTGCCCCCTCAATCAGGAGAGCGAATACATGTCGTCTCATGATACGTACTACGTACCAGCGCAAAGCAAATGGCCAATAATTGCTACGTTTGGCATGTTGATCACGGTGTACGGCCTGGCCGTGTGGTTCAACGACCTCAAAGCGGCGCGCCCGGAATCCCACGGCCCGTGGATCTTTTTCGTCGGCGGGCTGTTGCTGGCCTACATGCTGTTCGGCTGGTTCGGCGCGGTGATCAAGGAAAGCCGCGCGGGTTTGTACAGCCCGCAGATGGATCGCTCATTTCGCTGGGGCATGACCTGGTTCATCTTTTCCGAGGTGATGTTCTTTATCGCGTTCTTCGGCGCGCTGTTTTATGTGCGGCATATGTCCGCGCCATGGCTGGCGGGTGAAGGCTCCAAGGGCGTCGCACACATGCTGTGGCCGAACTTCGAATTTGCCTGGCCGTTGCTCAACAACCCTGACCCGAAAATGTACCCGCCGCCCGAAGGCACCATCAGCCCGTGGGGCTTGCCGCTGGTCAATACGATCTTGCTGGTCAGCTCCAGCGTGACCATCACCATTGCCCACCATGCGTTGCGCAAGGGCCATCGCGGCGCGCTGAAAATCTGGCTGGCGCTGACGGTGCTGCTGGGTTGGGCCTTTTTGGGCTTTCAGGCCGAGGAGTACATGCACGCTTACAAAGAGCTGGGCCTGACCCTTGGCTCGGGCGTGTACGGCGCGACCTTCTTCATGCTCACCGGCTTTCACGGCGCCCACGTGACCATCGGCACCATCATTCTGTTCGTGATGCTGATGCGCATCCTCAAGGGGCACTTCAACGCCGAGCACCAGTTCGGTTTCGAGGCGGCCAGTTGGTACTGGCACTTTGTGGATGTGGTGTGGATCGGCCTGTTTTTCTTCGTTTATGTGCTGTGAGGCGTTTTACCACGGTGCATGAGAGACCAACTGGCCGCTGAAAAAGCCCCAGGCGATCAAGCCTACGGTGATCGCGGCCAGTACAACACGCACGGTCAAGGCAGTGACGAGGCGGTTGGAGTTGCCCTCGTCCTTGACCAGAAAGAACAAGCCACTGAACAGGCTCACGACAGTCGCGATCAGCATCAGGGCAATGGTTGCTTTGAGCATGGTCAGGTTCCATTCGGATGGGCGGGCAATGAAAAGGCGGGCAATGAAAACAAGTATAGCCAGCGCCATAAAAGACTTTCGCCCAGGGCTCGCTCCCACGCTGGTGGTGCTTGTGCTGCTGCCGTTGATGGTTGGGCTGGGGTTCTGGCAATTGGCTCGCGGGCATGAAAAACAGCTGCTGGTGGACAGCTATGCCGAACGGCGTGTGGCTGAGCCGCTCAGCAGCGTGCAACTTGATGGCATGGCCGACCCGGCCTTCCGCCGCGTGCGGCTGCGCGGTCAGTTCGATGCTGAGCACAGCGTGCTGCTCGACAACCGCATGCGCGACGGCAAGGCCGGTGTTGAACTCCTGCAGCCCTTTCACGACCAGGCCAGCGGCGAATGGCTGCTACTCAATCGCGGCTGGTTGCCGTGGCCGGACCGGCGCACGCCGCCCGTGTTCACCACGCCTGAACAACCTCTGAATCTGGATGCCTGGGTGTACATCGCGCCCGGCGAAACCTTCCAACTGCACGCCGACCCCGCCACCACGCAATGGCCGCGCTTGCTGACTGCGTTGCATCCCGCCGCGCTCTGGGCGGAGTTGGGCCGCAGCGGTTTCGCCTATGAGTTGCGCGCCGAACCTGGCCCCGGCACCTACGACACTACCTGGCCGGTGGTCGCCATGGGCCCGGAAAAACACTTGGGCTACGCCGTGCAGTGGTTCGCCATGGCACTGGCGTTGCTGGCGCTTTACCTCTACCTCGGATGGCATAACAAAAAGGAGAAACTCCATGGGAGCGGCCATGAATCCACCCAGCACGTCTGAGGCGCCCGACCGGCGCAAAGGCCGCTGGCAGCTGATTCTGATCCTGATGATGGTGATCGGCCCAATGGCGCTGGCCACCTTTATGTACAAGTTGCAGTTCTGGGTGCCCGACAGCCGCAGTTACCACGGCGAGATGATCGGCAACGGCCAGACCCGCGCCGACATCGGCGTGCAGGCCGATGAAGATCGCTGGCAACTGTTGGTTACCGCGCCCACCGCCTGCGCCGCTGAGTGCCAGCAACTGGTGTATCTGGCGCGCCAGCTGCAAATCAGCCTGGGCCGCGATGCCTCTCGCGCCAGCCATGCCCTGGCCAGCGCGCAGCCGATGAGCACGGATTACGACGCCAAGCTCAAGGCCGAATACCCACAACTGCAGCGCTACCCGCTGGATCTGACTACCTTCAGTAAAAACGCGGCCGCGCCGGGTGAGGCGCAACTGTGGATCGTCGACCCGCACGGCAACCTGGTGCTGCGCTACGACGCCAAGGTCAAGGGCAAGGACCTGCTCAACGACCTGCGCCTGCTGCTGAAACTGTCGAACATCGGATAAGGGCATCGTCATGGCCAAACCTGGATTTCGCCTCGCGTTGTTTGCCACCTTGCTGGCGCTGCTGGTCGTGCTGCTCGGCGCCTACACGCGCCTGACCCACGCTGGCCTCGGCTGCCCGGACTGGCCCGGCTGCTACGGGTTTATCAGCGTGCCGCAAAGCGAAGCCCAGCTGGCGCATGCCGAGCTGCATTTTCCCGATACGCCGGTAGAAGCCGACAAGGGCTGGGCCGAGATGACCCATCGCTACTTCGCCGGCACCTTGGGCTTGCTGATCGTGCTGCTGGCGGCGCGCTCGTGGAGCCATCGGCGTGATCCGGGGCAGCCAGTGAAACTGCCGCTGTTTGTGTTGGCGGTGGTGTTTGCCCAGGCGGCGTTCGGTATGTGGACGGTGACGCTGAAGTTGTGGCCGCAAGTGGTCACGGGGCATTTGCTTGGCGGTTTTGCCACCTTGAGCCTGTTGTTTTTGCTCACCTTGCGCCTGTCCGGCGTGTTGCCCGCTTTGATCGTGCCCAAGCGCCTGCAATATTGGGCCACGGCGGGCCTGGTGCTGGTGATCGGGCAGATCGCGCTGGGCGGTTGGGTCAGTTCAAACTACGCGGCGGTGGCCTGTGTCGACCTGCCGACGTGTCATGGCGAGTGGTGGCCGGCGGCGGACTTTGCCAACGGGTTTCACCTTACCCAGCATATCGGCCCCAATTACCTCGGCGGCCAGCTCGACAGTGAGGCGCGCACGGCCATCCACCTGACCCATCGCATCGGCGCGGTGCTGGTGACGCTGGTGCTGCTGGGGCTGGCCTGGCAATTGCGCGCCGTGGGCATGACGCGGCTGTCGGGCCTGCTGCTGATCGCCCTCGCGGCGCAAATCTGCCTGGGCGTGAGCAATGTGGCGTTCGGCTTGCCGCTGCCGGTGGCGGTCGGGCACAACGCCGGTGGGGCGGGGTTATTGCTGACGCTGGTGCTGGTCAACTACCACGCCCGTACCAGCCTGGTCCGGGTGCGCAATCAGTTGCCGTTTGGCTGGCGTTTTATCCCGCGCAAACACGTATCGGGTCTCATCACCCTAAAAGGAGAGATGCCATGGCGACCTTGATCGGCGCGCGTCACGATCGGGCGATCTGGCGGGATTACCTGGAGCTGACCAAGCCGAAAGTGGTGGTGCTGATGCTCATCACCTCCTTGGTGGGCATGTTCCTCGCGACCCGCGCCGGGGTGCCGTGGACGGTGCTGGTGTTCGGCAATTTGGGCATTGCCCTGTGCGCCGGAGGTGCGGCGGCGGTCAACCATGTGGTGGATCGGCGCATCGATGCGGTGATGGCGCGCACGCATAAACGGCCGTTGGCAGAAGGGCGCGTGTCGCCCGTGGCGGCATTGGCGTTTGCATTGTTTCTGGCTGTTGCAGGTTTGGCCTTGTTGCTGGCGTTCACCAACCCTTTGGCGGCCTGGCTCACGTTGGCCTCATTGCTGGGTTACGCGGTGATCTACACCGGTTTTCTCAAGCGTGCCACGCCACAAAATATCGTGATCGGCGGCCTGGCCGGTGCGGCGCCGCCGCTGCTCGGCTGGGTCGCGGTTACCGGGCATGTCAGCGCCGAGCCGCTGCTGCTGGTGCTGATCATCTTCGCCTGGACCCCGCCGCACTTCTGGGCCCTGGCCATTCACCGCAAAGAGGAATACGCCAAGGCCGATATCCCGATGCTGCCGGTCACCCACGGCGAGCACTACACCAAGGTGCATATCCTGCTCTACACCTTCGCCCTGCTGGCGGTGAGCTTCATGCCCTATGTGATCCATATGAGCGGCCTGCTGTACCTGGCGTGTGCGCTGGTATTGGGCGGGCGCTTTCTGCAATGGGCCTGGGTGCTGTACCGTGGCAGCAAGCCGCACGCGGCGATCAACACCTTCAAGTACTCTATCTGGTACTTGCTGCTGCTGTTTATCGCGCTGCTCGTCGACCACTACCTATTGTTGAACCTATGACTCGAACTCAAAAAACCGTCTTCATCCTGGTGGCCATCGTCGCGTTGATCATGGGCCTGACCGTTAACAAAGTGCTCAGCGGCAAAGGCCAGGGCGACCCTACCGCGCTGATCGACGCCGGCATTATCCTGCTGCCGCAAAGCCGCCAGCTGCCGCCGGTGACCATGACCAATCAGGACGGCCAGCCGGTGGTGGTCAACGAGTTGAAAGGCAAATGGAGCCTGCTGTTCTTCGGTTACACCTTCTGCCCCGACATCTGCCCGACCACCCTCGCGCAACTGCGCCAGATCAAGAGCGAATTGCCTAAAGAGGCGGTGGATAAGTTGCAGGTGATCCTGGTCAGCGTTGACCCGAACCGCGACACGCCGACCCAGCTCAAGCAGTACCTGGGCTACTTCGACCCGCAATTCGAAGGCCTGACCGGCGCGAATGTAGCGGATGTGCAGAAGGTCTCGAATGCGGTGAGCATTCCGTTTATTCCGGCCGATACCAGCAAGCCCAACTACACCGTGGACCACAGCGGCAACCTGGCGCTGATCGGCCCGGACGGCACGCAGCGTGGGTTTATTCGTGCGCCGTTGAATAATCAAAAGCTGGTGGCGCAGTTGCCTGGTTTGCTACAGCGCAAGTAGGCCAATCACCAAGCTAACCAACAACACAAATAACCTGTGGGAGCTGGCTTGCCTGCGATAGCGGTGGGCCTGCTTGCATCTCAGTTGCTGACCCACTGCCATCGCAGGCAAGCCAGCTCCCACAGTGGTTTTGTGCAAGGTTTGAACAGGGTGTCGTCGGAGATTTCCCACGTGTTGTCGCGCTGTGCGTGAACTTGTTGGACGGTCTTGGGGTGGCTAGTCTTTGGCCTGTCGCTGCAAATTCAGTGACAGGGTGTGGAAGCCCTTATATCGTTAGGCGCACAAAGCGCCACCTAGTGTCAGGCGCTTTTTCTTGTCTGTGTTTTATGGTGGCTGTGCGCGGGGCGCTTTCGAGTGCGCCGGGTGCCTAACGTCCCGGTCTTCCACACCTGCGTACAGCCGCCACCCATTACGTGGAAGTAGTGCTTGGCGGTCCCTTGATACGTTAGGAGCTAGACCGTGCAAACACTTACCCCTGATCCACCGATCACACCCAAAGTCTTCACCCGCCACCATCACCAGCTGCACGCCGTGCTGATAGACAACCAGCCATGGTTCAGCGCCTGCGACATCGGCCACCTGATGGGCCTGCACCTAAACCCTGCGCTACTGCGCAAGCTCGATCCCGACCAACAACACACCCTGGCGCTGATCACTCATGGCCACTGTGCGCCGACGTTGATGGTCAGTGAGTCTGGCGTCTACGCGCTGCTTATCTACCACTACTACCCGGAGAATCGGTGCCTGCGCCAATGGTTGACCCATGAGGTGGTGCCAGCCCTGCGCTGACAGCAAAAGCCACACAAAGCTGGTGGCAGAGTTGCCGGTTTTGCTCCAGCGCATATGATCGTTCCCACGCTCTGCGTGGGAATGCCTCCTGTGACGCTCTGCGTCACGACCTCAACAGCGGGACGCAGAGCGTCCCGGGCTGCATTCCCACGCGGAGCGTGGGAACGATCACAACACAAAACAAATGTGGGAGCTGGCTTGCCTGGGATAGCGGCAGGCCAGTCAACATCTTCGGTGACTGACACTCTGCTATCGCGGGCAAGCCAGCTCCCACATTAGGTTTACGGTGTAGCTCTGGATCAGAACGCCGGCAGAATCGCGCCTTTGTACTTCTCAAGAATGAACGCTTTCACTTCTGGCGTGTGCAGGGCTGCAACCAGCTTCTTCACCGCGTCCGAATCCTTGTTGTCGTCGCGGGTCACCAGGATGTTCACGTAAGGCGAGTCGTTGCCTTCGATCACCAGCGCATCCTTGGATGGGTCCAGCTTGGCTTCCAGGGCGTAGTTGGTGTTGATCAGCGCCAGGTCGACCTGGGTCAGCACGCGCGGCAGGGTGGCGGCTTCCAGTTCGCGGAATTTCAGGTTTTTTGGGTTGCCGCTGATGTCCTTGATGGTCGACAGGATGTTGGTCGGGTCCTTCAGGGTTATCAGGTTGTACTTGGCCAGCAGCAGCAGGGCGCGACCGCCGTTGGTGGCGTCGTTCGGGATCACGACGTTGGCGCCGCTTGGCAGGTCTTCCAGCTTTTTGTACTTGCTGGAGTAGGCGCCCAGTGGCTCCAGGTGTACCGCGGCAACGCTTACCAGGTGAGTGCCCTTGGTTTTGTTGAACTCATCCAGGTACGGCTGGTGCTGGAAGAAGTTGGCGTCCAGGCGTTTTTCAGCCACCTGTACGTTCGGCTGCACGTAGTCGGTGAAGACTTTGACCTGCAAATTAACGCCTTCTTTGGCGAGTGCAGGCTTCACGAATTCGAGGATTTCCGCGTGGGGCACCGGCGATGCAGCGACTGTAATAGTCTCGGCAGCATGGGCAGAAAACGCGGCAACGGCGGCGAAAGCAACCAGTAGTTTTTTCATCCAACAAGCTCCTTGTTCGGGCATGTGCCGGCGGGGGCCGGCAATGGCGGTTATTTTCGAGAGTAGTGTGTCACCAGCTTATCGCCGATGGTTTGCAGAATCTGTACCAGCACAATCAACATCACGACGGTGACGACCATCACGTCGTCCTGGAAACGTTGGTAACCATAGCGGATCGCCAGGTCGCCCAGCCCGCCAGCACCCACGACGCCTGCCATGGCGGTGTAACCCACCAGAGCAATAGCGGTGACGGTGATGGCCGCAATGATGCCGGGTTTAGCCTCTGGCAGCAGTGCCTTGGTGATGATCTGCCGAGTGGTGGCGCCCATGGCTTGAGTCGCCTCGATGATGCCGCGATCCACCTCGCGCAATGCGGTTTCCACCAGGCGCGCGAAGAACGTCGAAGCGCCCACCACCAAAGGTGGAATCGCGCCGGCCACACCGAGCGAAGTGCCGGTGATAAAGATCGTCGTAGGGATCATCACAATCAGCAGAATGATAAACGGCAGAGAGCGTATGGCGTTGACGATAAATGCCAGCACGCCATAGGTGGCTTTCTGCTCGAGCAACTGACGTGGGCTGAACAGAAACAGCAGAACGCCCAGCGGCAAGCCAACCAGTACGGTGAACACCAGCGAGGTGCTGAGCATCAGCATGGTGTCGCCGGTGGCAACCCAGATGTCGGCCCAGTCAACTTTGTCGAAGTAATGCAGTAACACGTCCATTAACGCAGGACCTCCATATGCACATCGGCTGCGGTAAAGCGGGCGAAGGCCGCTTCCATGTCACCGCCGGTGATGGCCAGGGTCAGTTGCCCGTAGGGGGTATCTTTGATGTGGTCGATGCGACCGGCAAGGATGCTGTAGTCCACTCCCGTTTCGCGGGCGACGGTCCCCAGCAATGGCGCGTAGGTCGCTTCGCCCTGGAACGTCAGGCGCACGATGCGGCCCGGTACATGGGCAAACACATCACGCTGCTCGCCTTCATCGACTTGCTCGGCTTCTTGCACAAAGCGCTTGGTGGTCGGGTGCTTGGGGTGCAGGAACACCTCGGCCACCGAGCCTTGCTCGACGATCACGCCGGCGTCCATCACGGCGACCTGGTCGCACACGCGGCGGATCACGTCCATTTCATGGGTGATCAGCACGATGGTCAGCTTCAACTCGCGGTTGATCTCGGCCAACAATTTGAGCACCGAGGCGGTGGTCTGCGGGTCGAGGGCGCTGGTGGCTTCGTCGCACAGCAGAATTTTTGGCTTGGTCGCCAGGGCGCGGGCGATGCCGACGCGCTGCTTCTGGCCGCCGGACAACTGCGCCGGGTACTTCTTGGCATGGTCCGACAGGCCCACGCGGGCGAGCAGTTCAGCCACGCGCAGGTCGATGTCTTTACGCGACAATTCGCCGGCCAGGGTCAGCGGCAATGCCACGTTGTCGGCAACGGTCTTGGACGCCAGCAGGTTGAAGTGCTGGAAGATCATCCCCACTTGCTGGCGAAAACGGCGCAGGCCGTTGGCGTCCAGGGCGGTGACTTCCTCACCGTCGACGTTGATCTGACCGCCGCTTGGCTGCTCCAGGCGATTGATCAGGCGCAGCAGGGTACTTTTGCCCGCACCGGAGTGGCCAATCAGGCCGAACACCTGGCCGTTTTCGACGCGCAGGCTGGTGGGGTGCAGGGCGGGGATTTCCTTACCGGCGACGCGGTAGGTTTTATGGACGTTATGAAACTCGATCACGTAGCGAACCTTGTGGGGCGCATTGAAAAGGGATCAGCGGTTAGCCGGGCGCGCATTTTAGCCTGTCCGTATAGCGTTTCTTAGCATTTATTTCGCATTCAACCAGCGATTTGGCAATAACGCGATCAAAGGTCATAAAAAAGGAACGGCCCAAAACCCCATCAGTCACTACTTAAGCAACTCAATTTCCCAGGTGCCGTGCCTGGGGGTTTGCTCAAACGAGCCGGGGACCGCTCTGGCCACTTTGAATAAGGAGTTTTGACTGATGAGTACCAAGAAGCCAGCCACCCCGCCTAAGAGTGAGCTTGCGGGCACCGATACCCTGGACCGTGGCAACACCAACGCCAAGCTGCAGGCCCTGGAAGAGTTTCGCTCCGATGCGACCGGCCAGGCGCTGCGCACCAACCAAGGCGTAAAGATTTCCGATAACCAGAACACCCTCAAAGTCGGCGCCCGTGGCCCCTCGCTGCTGGAAGACTTCATCATGCGTGAAAAAATCACGCACTTTGACCATGAGCGTATCCCGGAGCGCATCGTGCATGCCCGTGGCACTGGCGCCCATGGTTATTTCCAGACCTATAAGAACCATTCTGCGCTGAGCAAGGCCGGGTTCCTGCGTAACCCGGAGCATAAAACCCCGGTGTTCGTGCGCTTCTCCACCGTGCAAGGCCCGCGTGGTTCGGGCGATACCGTGCGTGACGTACGCGGCTTTGCCGTGAAGTTCTTCACCGACGAAGGCAACTTCGACCTGGTGGGCAACAACATGCCGATCTTCTTCATCCAGGATGCGATCAAATTTCCGGACTTTGTGCATGCGGTAAAGCCTGAGCCACATAACGAAATTCCTACCGGCGGCTCGGCCCACGATACGTTCTGGGATTTCGTCTCGCTGCAGCCGGAATCGGCGCATATGGTGCTGTGGGCCATGTCTGACCGTGCCATTCCAAAAAGCCTGCGTTCCATGCAGGGTTTTGGTATTCACACCTTCCGGTTGATCAATACCGAAGGCAAGTCCAGCTTTGTGAAATTCCATTGGCACCCGAAAGTCGGCACCTGCTCGCTGGTGTGGGACGAAGCGCAAAAGCTTGCCGGTAAAGACACCGACCACCACCGTCGCGACCTGTGGGAAGCGATCGAGGGCGGCGACTACCCTGAGTGGGAGTTGGGCGTGCAAATCGTTGCCGAAGAGGACGAACACAAGTTCGACTTCGACCTGCTTGACCCGACCAAGATCATCCCCGAAGAGCTGGTGCCGATAACCCCGCTAGGCAAAATGGTGCTTAACCGCAACCCGGACAACTTCTTTGCCGAGGTCGAGCAGGTCGCCTTTTGCCCAGGCCATATCGTGCCGGGTATCGACTTCACCAACGACCCGCTGCTGCAAGGCCGTCTGTTTTCCTACACCGATACGCAGATCAGCCGACTCGGTGGCCCGAATTTTCATGAGCTGCCGATTAACCGGCCGGTCACGCCTTTCCATAACGGCCAGCGTGATGCCCAGCACCGCACCGTGATCGATAAGGGCCGTGCGTCCTACGAGCCGAACTCGATTGATGGCGGTTGGCCCAAAGAAACGCCAGCGGCGGCTCAGGATGGCGGGTTCGAGACTTATTACGAGCGCGTTGACGCCAACAAGGTACGTGAGCGCAGTGAGTCGTTTGGTGACCACTTCTCGCAAGCCACGCTGTTTTTCCACAGCATGAGCCACCACGAGAAAGAGCACATCATCGCGGCCTACAGCTTCGAGTTGGGCAAGGTGGAGCGTGAGTTTATCCGCGCGCGTCAGGTCAACGAGATTCTGGCCAATATCGACCTGGAGTTGGCCAAGCGCGTTGCGCAGAACCTCGGCCTGCCGGCGCCGACCAAAGGCACGGTACCGCCGCGCAAGACGTCGCTGAAAGAGTCGCCGGCGTTGAGCCAGGTGAACCTGCTGTCGGGCGACATCAAAACACGCAAAGTCGCAATTCTTGCGGCTAACGGTGTGGATGGCGCAGCGATTGCGGCGTTGAAGAAAGCGCTGGCCGCCGAAGGTGCGCATGCCAAGGTGCTGGGGCCGACGTCGGCACCGGTGAAGACTGCGGATGGCAAGAGCCTGCCGGTGGATGCGTCGATGGAAGGCATGCCGTCGGTGGCGTTTGATGCGGTGTTCGTGCCGGGCGGTAAAGAGTCGATCAAGGCCTTGAGTGGCGACGGCGTGGCGTTGCACTTCCTGTTGGAGGCGTACAAGCATCTGAAGGCGATTGCGCTTGCCAGTGATGCCAAGCCGTTGCTGGAGCAGCTTAAGCTGGAGGCGGATGCGGGGTTGATCGTGGGAGCGGATGCCAAGGCGTTCAAGGCATTCTTTGCGGCGATTGCGCAGCATCGGGTGTGGGCGCGGGAGCCTAAGGCCAAGGCGATTCCGGCTTAAGCTTTTGGGTGTTTGTTAGACCGCTATCGCAGGCAAGCCAGCTCCCACATTTGACTGTATTCACAGTTCAAAAGGTGGGAGCTGGCTTGCCTGCGATGGCTTTACTCGGTTTTGCGCGGAATCAACACAACCTGCGCCGGGATGTGTTTCACAATCTGCCGGTGAATCTTCAGGTCATACGCCGAATCAATGCGCTTCACCCGTTTGGTCAGCAGTGTGGCCAGCCATGGGTAATCCTGGGTGCGCGGCGCCTGAATGGTCACGTCGCACTGGTAATTCACCACATCGGTGGCGATCGCATCCAACTGATGGCGAAGTTCTTCAATATCGGTGAGGTTCAACGCAACCGTGGTGCTTTGAGCCGCCGGGTCGATGACCTTGGCGGGTGGCTTGGCCTCGGCAGCTTTCAAGGCGGCTTCGGCTTTATCCAGCTCGGCTTTGCGGGCGTGGCTGATGGCGCTGTTGACGCCGCCCGTGAGCGCCGGAGCCTTGGGCATCAAGGCGCGTGCGCGGCTTAGCGCCGTAGCGGCGGCATTCACATCACCTTTTTGCAACACGATCTGGCTGCGCTGCAGGTAGGCTTCGGCCAATTGGCGCTGGTAGTTTTCCAGCGCCGGGTCGTTGGGCGATTGGGCCTGCAATGCGGCCAGCTCGTCTTCGGCGGTGGCCAGTTCACTGCTGGCCAGGTTTTGCTCCAGCTGCGCGATGGCCGCAGCACGCGGGTCCTGCGCCTCGGGGGCGGCGGGCGGTGTGCTTTGGCAGGCGCCCAGCAGCAGGGAAAATGCGGCAAGGAGCAGATAACGGGAGTTGAACGGCTTCATTCCTGCGACTCTCTATTTGCGCAAAAAGCGAGCAAGTCTACACCCCTCGACGGGGCAGGACAAAACTCAGCAGAAACAGGGCGGCGGCCGTGACCACAATCGACGGCCCGGCCGGCGTGTCCTTGAACCAGGACAGCGCCAGGCCCCCGCACACGGAGAGCATGCCCAGCAGGCTGGCGCCGATCGCCATCTGCTCCGGTGAGCGGGCATGGCGCTGGGCGGCGGCTGCGGGAATGATCAGCAGCGACGTGATCAACAATACGCCGACAATCTTCATTGCGACAGCAATCACCACGGCGATCAACAGCATCAGGGTCATGCGCAGCGCCGGTACGGGCAAACCTTCGACGGTGGCCAGCTCTTCGTGCACGGTAATTGCCAGCAACGGGCGCCACAAGGCCACCAGCAGCACCAGCACAGCGGCGCTGCCGCCGAGGATCCAGGCAAGGTCAGTGGGGCTGATCGCCAGCAAATCGCCGAACAGGTAGGCCATCAGGTCGATGCGTACTTCATGCATGAAGCTCAGCACCACCAGGCCCAGCGACAGCGTGCTTGGCGCCAGAATGCCCAGCAGCGTGTCCGAGGCCAGCGGCTGGCGCTGTTGCAGGGTTACCAGCAGCACTGCCAGTAATAGGCAGCCCACAGTGACGGCGATGGTCGGGCTCACATCCAGCAGAAAGCCCATGGCCACGCCCAGCAGCGCGGCATGCGACAACGTGTCGCCAAAGTAGGCCATGCGCCGCCAGACCACGAACGAGCCCAATGGGCCTGCCACCAGTGCCAAAGCCAAGCCTGCCAGCAGGGCGTAGAGCAGAAAATCAGCCATGCTTGCAGCTATCTCCATGAACGTGGGGTTGAGGCGTAGCGGGATCGTCGACCACAGCGCCATGCAAATCATGGGCGTGATCGTGATGGTGGTGATAGATCGCCAGGCTCTGCGCGTTTTTGCCGAACAGCTCGACGAATGCCGGGTCGCCGCTCACCTGTTCCGGGTGGCCGGAGCAGCATACGTGGCGGTTGAGGCACACCACTTGATCCGTGGTGCTCATCACCAGGTGCAAGTCGTGGGAGACCATCAGCACGCCGCAGCCATGGCGGTCACGCAGGCGGGTGATCAGGCTGTACAGCTCGGCCTGGCCGGCAACATCCACGCCTTGCACGGGTTCATCAAGTACCAGCAACTCGGGTTCGCGCAACAAGGCGCGCGCCAGCAGTACGCGCTGCATCTCGCCGCCGGAGATGCTCTGCACCGGGCTGTCGATAACCTGTTCGGCACCGACTTCCTTAAGCGCCGCTTGTGCGCGTGCGCGGTCGACGCCAGGCACCAGGCGCAGGAAGCGCAGTACCGACAGCGGCAGCGTTGGATCGACATGTAATTTTTGCGGCATGTAACCGACGCGCAGCTTGGGCTTGCGCCACACGCTGCCGCTGTCGGGCTTGAGCAGGCCAAGCACGGCGCGCACCAGCGTGGTCTTGCCGGCGCCATTGGGGCCGATCAGCGTCACGATCTGCCCCGGCTCCACGCTCAACGCGATGTTATCCAGTACGTTTTGCCCGGCGAACGTGACCCCAACCTGCTCCAGGCGGATTAACGCGTTGCTCATCAAGCCCCCTGGCAACCGGAGCAGAGCCCGACCACTTCGACCGTTTGCCCTTCGACCTTGAAGCCCACGTCGGCGGAGCTTTTGACGATGGCGTCGCTGATGCTTTTTTGTTCAAGCTCGATGGCGGCGTGGCATTCGCGGCAGATCAGGAATTGGCCCTGGTGCGCGTGTTCCGGGTGGCTGCAGCCGACAAAGGCGTTGAGCGATGCGATGCGATGCACCAGGCCGTTTTCCAGCAGGAAGTCCAGCGCGCGGTACACCGTCGGCGGTGCCGCGCGGCGGCCGTCCTGCTCGCTGAGCACGCCAAGAATGTCGTAGGCGCCCAGGGGCTTGTGACTTTGCCACACCAGCTCCAGCACCCGACGACGCAGGGCAGTCAGGCGCAAGCCTTTCTGCGCGCACAGGGTATCGGCCTCCGACAGCGCGGTGTGTACGCAGTGAGAGTGGTCGTGGGGACGGCTGGCAAGCGGTGTTTTAGGCATGAGCGGCGACAGACATTTGATAGAGACGTTATTATGTTACCTGTTCCTACGCCATTGAGTGGTCATCGTGTCCCGACTTTTTCCCGTTTTTGTCGTATTTGTCACCAGTTTGTTCATCACCGGGGCCGCTCAGGCTGAGGTCAAGGTGCTGACCAGCATCAAACCGTTGCAGTTGATCGCCGCCGCTGTGCAGGACGGCGTGGCGATTCCAGAGGTGCTGTTGCCGCCTGGCGCATCGCCGCATAACTATGCCTTGCGCCCATCCGACGTACGGCGCGTGCAGTCGGTAGACCTGCTGTATTGGATCGGCCCGGACATGGAAAGCTTCCTGCCACGCGTGCTCAAGGGGCGTAGCCTGCCGACCGTGGCAGTTCAAGACTTGCCTGGGATGAAGTTGCGTCGGTTCGCCGAAGATAGCCACTCGCATGCCGATGATGCCGACGAACACGACCACGATCACCGCCCTGGCAGCCTGGATGCGCACTTGTGGTTGTCGACGGTCAACGCTCGGGTGATCGCTGCGCGCATGGCGTCTGACCTCAGCACTGCCGACCCGGCCAACGCTGCGCGTTATCAGAGCAATGTGAAGGCGTTCGATGAGCGTCTGGATGCTTTGGATGCACGCTTGAAGGCGCGCCTGTCCACCGTCGGCGACAAGCCGTACTTCGTGTTCCACGAGGCATTTGATTACTTCGAAGACGCTTACGGGCTCAAGCACACGGGCGTGTTCAGCGTGGCCGCCGAAGTGCAGCCGGGCGCTCAGCATGTTGCCGCGATGCGTACGCGTTTGCAGGAAGTGGGTAAGACGTGCGTGTTCAGCGAGCCGCCGTTGCGTCCGCGTTTGGCCGAGACTTTGGTGGCGGGCTTGCCGGTGAAGTTGGCAGAGCTGGATGCGTTGGGCGGTTATACCCCGGCGACGGCGCAGGGTTATGAGCAGGTACTGGAAAAGCTGGGGAATGACTTGGCCGGGTGCCTGGAGTCGCTCTAACAGCCAACACAGAATGACTGTGGGAGCTGGCTTGCCTGCGATGGCGATGTCGAATGACACATCGCTATCGCAGCGGTGCGACGATTCGACAAGCCAGCTCTCACATTGACCGAGTTGAGCCCTAGAGTGCGAACGGCAGATGGACTGTGACCTGCTGGCGCTGCGCCAGCCGATGCTCGAACTCTGCCGGGTCATGGATCAACACATCCTGCCCGGCAAACGATTCTGCGGCGATCAGGCGTGACAGCCAGAAACGCACGCACGCAACGCGCAGCAGGGTCGGCCACAGCTCGGCCTCCTTGGCGGTAAACGGCCGCAGCCCCGCGTAGGCGCCCAGCAACGCGCGGGCGCGTTGCCCATCAATCACGCCATCGGCGTCGGAGCACCAGTCATTCAAGGCGATTGCCACGTCGTAGAGCATCGGGCCTGAGCAGGCGTTGTAGAAGTCGATCAAACCGGTGAGGTGGGTGCCTTCGAACATCGCGTTGTCGCGGAACAGGTCGGCGTGTACGTTGGCGCGCGGCAGGGCGAGGATGTCGGCCTTGTGGGCTTCGATTTCGCTCAAGGACGCTTGTAGCAGACGCTGCTGGGCTTCGTTCAGGTGTGAAATAAGCTGCGCGCCTTCAGTGAGCATCCACTCCAGGCCGCGATCGGTCTTGCGCTCCAGCACTTTGTCGCCTTGCGTCGCCAGGTGCAGGTGGCCGAGCAGGTCGCCGACCTGGGCGCAATGCTGCGCGTTGGCGTCCTTTATGTGCTTGCCGGCCAGGCGCGGCTGTAACAGCGCCGGTTTGCCTTTGAGTTCGCGAAGCGCCATGCCATCGGTGGTACGCAGCGCGTAAGGCACCGGCAGGTCGGCGTCGTGGAGCACGTCTAGCAGTTCGATGAAGAACGGCATTTCCGCCACTGGGCCGCGCTCAACCAGAGTCAGGACGAATTCGCCCTGTTCCAGGCTGATAAAGAAGTTGGTGTTTTCGCTACCGGCGGCAATCCCCTGGAAATCAAGCAGGCGGCCGAGCCCGTAAGGGGCGAGAAAGGTTTCCAGCTCGGGCCGAGCCAGGGGGGTGAACACAGACATGTTTAAGCTGCCAGTACGGGCGCCGCAGTGCGCGGCGCCAATTTAAGTTAAGAAATCATTTCCATTCGAAGATCTTCCATGACGGGATCAGCATATCCGGCTGGTCAGAGCGGATGAAGTTCGCATCGGTTCCGTCCGCGCGCACCAGGAAATACGGTGGAAAGCCTTTTTGCGTCACCTTAATTGCGTACAGGAAGCCATTCTGGCGGTATTCCTGAATGGTCTTGTCGCCTTCCGTGCGAATGGTAACTTCCGGGTCGCCCGACGGCGCAGTATCCGCCGCCATGGCCACTATCGGGGTGAGTGCAATCAAGCCGGTCAACAACAGGCGATTTACTGTACGCATGATAACCTTGTCCCTTTGTCGTCATTGGTCCGGCTATTCTAGCGCCTGACCCGCCGAAAAGGTTGATCCTGCTCATGAGCCAAGCCCCCCTCGTCCTGGTGGACGGTTCTTCTTATCTGTACCGCGCCTTCCACGCGCTGCCACCGCTGACCACCTCCAAAGGCCTGCCGACCGGTGCGGTCAAGGGCGTGTTGAACATGCTCAAAAGCCTGCGCAAGCAGTACCCAAACAGCCCGTTCGCGGTGGTGTTCGACGCCAAGGGTGGGACCTTTCGCGATGAGATGTACGCCGAATACAAGGCTAACCGCCCCAGCATGCCCGATGACATGCGCCTGCAAATCGAGCCACTGCACCAGAGTGTGATCGCCCTGGGCTTCCCTTTGCTGTGCGTTGAAGGCGTCGAGGCCGATGATGTGATCGGTACGCTGGCCCGCAGCAGCGCGGCGGCTGACCGTCCGGTAGTGATTTCTACCGGCGACAAGGACATGGCGCAGCTGGTGGACGGGCACATTACCTTGGTCAACACCATGACCGGTAGCTCGATGGACATCGAGGGCGTGAAGGAGAAATTCGGTGTCGCTCCGGAGCAGATCATCGATTATCTGGCGCTGATGGGCGATTCGTCCGACAACATCCCAGGCGTGCCGGGGATTGGTCCGAAGACGGCTTCCGGCTTGCTGGTGGGCGTGAATGGCGGCATCAAAGAGCTGTATGAGCAGTTGGATATCGTGCCGACCTTGCCGATCCGCGGGGCCAAGACCCTGCCGGCCAAGTTGGAAGAGCATAAGGAGATGGCATTCCTGTCCTATCAACTGGCGACGATCAAGGTCGACGTGCCGCTGGATGTGGGCCTGGATGATTTGCACCTGATCGAACCGGACCGCGAAAAGCTGCTGGAGCTGTACACGCTGCTGGAGTTCAAGAGCTGGTTTGATGAAATTCAGCGCGATGCCAAGCGCGTTGAGCTCAAGGCTGCCCCTGTTGTTGAGGAGGCCATCGAAGGGGTGGCACCCGCAGAAGCGTCTTACACCACCATCCTCGACCAGGCGACATTCGACGCCTGGCTGAAAAAACTCAACGCGGCAAAATTGTTCGCGTTCGACACCGAAACCACCGGGATCGATGCGCAGCAGGCGCAACTGGTCGGCGTGTCTTTTGCCGTGCAGCCCCATGAAGCGGCCTACATCCCGCTGACCCATTCCTACATCGGCGCGCCGCAACAACTGGACCGTGACACGGTACTGCTGGCCTTGAAGCCATTGCTGGAAGACGCGACCAAGCTCAAGGTCGGCCAGCACGCCAAGTTCGACATGAACATCCTGGCCAACTGTGCCATCGGCGGCGACCAGGCCAACGGTATTACCGTGCGCGGCATCGCTTTCGACACCATGCTCGAATCCTATGTGCTGAACTCCACCGCGACCCGGCACGACATGGACAGCCTGGCCAAGAAGTACCTGGACTACGACACTGTCAGCTTCCAGGACATCGCCGGCAAGGGCGCCAAGCAGCTGACGTTCGACCAGATCCCGCTTGAGCAAGCCGGCCCTTATGCGGCCGAAGATGCCGACGTGACGCTGCGCCTGCACCAGGCTTTGCATGCGCAGCTTGAAGCCATTCCAAGCCTTGCCAGTGTGCTGACGGACATTGAAATACCCTTGGTGCCGGTGCTGGCGCGTATCGAGCGTCAAGGCGCATTGGTGGATAAGGCGCTGCTGGGCATCCAGAGTATCGAGCTGGGCAACAAGATGGTTGAGCTGGAGCGCCAGGCGTTTGAGATCGCCGGTGAAGAGTTCAACCTGGGCTCGCCCAAGCAACTCGGGGCGATTCTTTACGAGAAGCTCGGTTTGCCGGTATTGAAAAAGACCGGCAAAGGCCAGGCGTCCACGGCTGAAGAAGTATTGGCCAAGCTGGCCGAAGATGACTTCCTGTTGCCCAAGGTACTGATGCAGTACCGCAGCATGAGCAAGCTCAAAAGCACCTACACCGACCGCCTGCCGGAGCAGATCAACCCGCGTACCGGGCGTATTCACACGTCTTATCATCAGGCGGTGGCGGCGACCGGGCGTTTGTCGTCCAGTGATCCGAACCTGCAGAACATCCCGGTGCGCACCGCCGAAGGGCGGCGCATTCGCCAGGCGTTTGTCGCGCCTAAAGGCTACAAGTTGCTGGCGGCGGACTATTCGCAGATCGAGCTGCGGATCATGGCGCATTTGTCCAAGGACGAGGGGCTGATGAATGCCTTCCGTAATGACCTGGACGTGCACACCGCCACCGCCGCCGAAGTGTTCAAGGTTGAGCTGACAGAGGTCACGTCCAACCAGCGCCGCAGTGCCAAGGCGATCAACTTTGGCCTGATCTACGGCATGGGCGCGCAGAAGCTCGGCAAGGACATTGGCGTGGATACCAAGACCGCCAAGGCCTACATTGATGTGTACTTTGCGCGCTACCCAGGCGTGCGTGAATACATGGAGCGCACCCGCGCCCAGGCGGCCGACCAGGGTTATGTCGAAACCTTCTTTGGGCGTCGGCTGTATCTGCCGGACATCAACTCCAACAAGCCTCAGGAGCGCGCGGCCGCAGAACGCACAGCGATTAACGCGCCGATGCAGGGTACGGCGGCGGACATTATCAAGAAAGCCATGGTGCTGGTGGACAACTGGCTGACCGAGTCGGGCCTGGATGCCAAAGTGATCCTGCAGGTGCACGATGAATTGGTGCTTGAGGTGCGTGAGGATCTGGTGGCGCAAGTCAGCGAGAAGATCCGCGAGCATATGAGCGCGGCGGCCAAGCTTGACGTGCCTTTGGTGGTAGACGTGGGCGTGGGCGATAACTGGGACGAAGCACACTGACAGCGCGGCTCTGCCATTGCCGAGGGTGATGGCAGAGCGCTTTAGATCAAAAGGCGTCGCAGGTTATTTCCAATAGTTTTTTTGACCTGCCGGAACTTAACCCGTGAACTGCTACTCAGAGTTACTGAATGGGTGGTGAAGCCCTTCAATGCTCCTATGTTGTGTTAAGTGTTGGCAGATATCTGGACCCCGCCCTAGCGGTCCGGAACTTGGACCCCGAACTTCCCCTCCCCATACGAAGTCCGGGGTTTTTTTTGCCTGCGCAAAAGTTATTCGGCGATTTCCGCGCCCTTGTCTGCTAATTCCATCCAGCCGGCCAGCACGGTGTAAGCGTCTTCCAGGCCCATGCGCTTGGGCGCCGAGAACAACTGGATGGTGATCGCGTCGCCCCAACCTTTACGGATTTCGGACTGCACTTTGAGCAAGGTGTTCTTGGCTGCGCCGTAGGTCAGCTTGTCGGCCTTGGTCAGCAGGATATGCATCGGCATGCCGCTGGCGACGGCCCAATCGAGCATCAGCAGGTCGAAATCGGTCATTGGATGACGGATGTCCATCATCAGAATCAAGCCCTTCAAACTCTCGCGGCCACCCAGGTAAGCCTCAAGGTGACGCTGCCAGTGCAGCTTCAACGGGATGGGTACTTTTGCATAACCGTAGCCCGGCAGGTCGACCAGACGCCGATCATCGTCTAGCTTGAAGAAATTGAGCAGCTGCGTGCGGCCCGGGGTTTTCGAGGTGCGCGCCAGGCTGGCGTGGGTCAGGGTGTTCAGCGCGCTGGACTTACCGGCGTTGGAACGGCCGGCAAAGGCGACTTCAAAGCCCTCGTCATCGGGGCATTGGTCCACTTTGGCGGCGCTGAGCATGAACGTGGACTGTTGGCACAGGCCGAGGATGGGATTCTTGAGTTGCATGAGATTTCCGATGTGGGCGGTGCCGAGAAAGGGTGCGGCAAGCGGTGTCGTTTCCGTTTCAGTAGCGCCAGTATATAATGCCGCAGATTTTGTGTGTGCTTTGTCCCAGCGAAGGATGAAGTTCACGGGAGCGAAAGACCTTCATTGCGCATTAGAACGCAAAACGCTCTCAAACCCTGAAAAGGTCGATGTATGACCCGATGGTTATGCGCTTTTGGTGTCCTGATCGCGCTTTTAGGCGCTCAGGCTACACAGGATCCAGAGGCGCTGTACAACCGAGTTTGCATGGCTACGCTGATGCAACACGTGACTCAGGGTTTCAAGGCAATGCCGCCGCGTGGTTTGTGCATGGACTGCAGTACTGAGGATTACCAGGCCATCAACGCGTTGATGGTGAGTAAACCCGGTAGATAACTCTTAAACCCTTAGCCGTAGTTGGATTAGCTGATGAACAAACTGATCGTGAGTCTGCTGTTGACCTTGGGCATCACTGGCGCTGCCGTCGCTGCAGAGGGCCCCCTTAAAGGTGATGCCACTGCCGGTCAAGCGAAAGCCGCCGTATGTGGTGCTTGCCATGGACCGGATGGCAACAGCCCGGCGCCGAACTTCCCCAAACTGGCAGGCCAGGGTGAGCGTTACCTGACCAAGCAGATGCACGACATCAAGGACGGCAAGCGCACGGTGCTGGAAATGACCGGCTTGCTGACTAATCTCAGCGATCAGGACCTGGCGGACATCGCGGCGTATTTTGCCAGCCAGAAAGGCAGTGTGGGAGCTGCTGATCCGAAGCTCGTTGATAAAGGCCAGGCGTTGTTTCAAGGCGGCAAACTCGCTGAAGACCAACCTATCGGTGGCATGCCTGCCTGTAAGGCTTGTCACATCGCAGGTGGCAGTGGGCTGGCCGAGGCGGGTTTTCCCCACCTGAGTGGTCAGCACGCCCAATACACAGCCAAGCAGTTGAAGGACTTCCGCGAGAAGGTTCGCTCCATCGATGGCGATGCCAGCAACAAAATGATGACTGACATTGCGGCGAAACTTTCGGATAAAGATATCGAAGCGCTGTCCAGCTATATTCAGGGCCTGCACTGATTGGACCTGCGACGTTAACGCTCGATTAATCCATCGATGCAAGCATAAAAAGGGTGGCTTAGGCCGCCCTTTTTTGTGGCCGGTGCCGTTACACTAACGAACTCATGCCCGCGTAGACCTGTCACAACTAAAGGTCGCGTGAGGCGACTTTATTTGTCCAGGAGTAAAGCATGCGTAATCTGATCCTCAGCGCCGCTCTCGTCACTGTCAGCCTTTTCGGCATGACCGCGCAAGCTGCCGACGTGCCGCTTGAAGCCGGTAAAACCTACGTTGAATTGGCCAACCCGGTTCCGGTCTCGGAGCCAGGCAAGATCGAAGTGGTGGAGCTGTTCTGGTATGGCTGCCCGCATTGCTACGCCTTTGAGCCGACTATCAATCCTTGGGCCGAAAAACTTCCGTCCGACGTTAACTTCCGACGCATCCCGGCCATGTTCGGCGGCCCATGGGATGCCCACGGCCAACTGTTCCTGACCCTGGAAGCCATGGGTGTCGAGCACAAGGTTCACAACGCTGTATTTAATGCGATTCAAAAAGAAGGCAAGCGCCTGACCAAGCCTGACGAAATGGCTGACTTTGTTGCCACCCAAGGCGTCGACAAGGACAAGTTCCTGGCCACCTTCAACTCCTTCGCTATCCAGGGCCAAATCAAACAGGCCAAGGAACTCGCCCAGAAGTACGGCGTACAAGGCGTACCGACCATGATCGTCAACGGCAAATACCGTTTCGACCTGGGCACTACCGGTGGTCCTGAGCAAACCCTCAATGTTGCCGACCAACTGATCGCTAAAGAGCGCGCAGCCAAGTAAGGGGGCCATCATGCGCGGCTGGGGTACTGAACGTAGCGTTGGCCTGCATGAACCGCGGGTCAACGAACACCACCTGGAGTCCACGGGCTTGCCGGCAGACAGTCGTCTGCGGCTGCTCAGCTTCAATATTCAGGTGGGCAACAGTACCGAGAAGTATCGGCACTACCTCACCCGTGGCTGGCAGCATCTGCTGCCGCACAAAGGGCGTACCGGTAATCTGCAGAAAATCGGCGACCTGCTCAACGACTTCGATCTGGTCGCCTTGCAGGAAGCCGACGGCGGCAGCATGCGCTCCGGTTATGTCAATCAGGTGGAGCATCTCGCCCATCTCGGTGCTTTCCCTTATTGGTATCAGCAACTCAACCGCAACCTCGGGCGCCTGGCACAGCACAGCAATGGCGTGCTCAGCCGCTTGAAGCCGACAGCCATCGAAGATCACCCGTTGCCCGGCCCAAAAGGGCGCGGCGCGATTCTTGTGCGTTTCGGCGAAGGCCCGGAAGCCTTGGTGGTGGTGATGATGCACCTGGCGCTTGGAGCGCGTACACGCAACCTCCAGTTGGCCTACGTGCGTGATCTGATCGGCAACTACAAACACCAGGTGCTGATGGGTGACATGAACACCCATGCCACCGACCTGTTGCAGAATTCCCCGTTGCGCGACCTCGGGTTACTGGCGCCGCAAGTCGAAGCCACGTTTCCCAGCTGGCGCCCGCAACGCTGTCTCGACCATATCCTGCTCAGCCCCAGCCTTACACTGGAAAGTGTGCAGGTGCTGGCGCAGCCCATTTCCGATCACCTGCCCGTCGCGGTAGAGATTCGTCTGCCGGGTTCGCTCACGGCTGATGCATTACCCGCGTTGAGCCCAGGCCCACGCGGACCCCTTGCATGAGCGACGACGCCCAGCGCTGGAAAGAGAAATACCTTAAAAGCGTTGAGCAGCAAGATAAGCTCGAACGCCGCTGGGCTGCCCGCCTCGACCTGTTGCGCCGAGGCCTGGTGCGCAGCACGCTGGCGGCGGAAGGCACCGACCGTGCGGTTGATCAATGCATGAAAGAAATGCGCGATGTGGTGCGTACCGACGACATGGACGCTGCCCTCGCCGCCTTGCTGCCACGCCTGGAAAAAGCCGTGCTCGACTCGGAGCAGCGCCGCGAAACCCGGGTCGACCAGATCAGCACTGCGCTGACTGCCTTAGTTGCGCAGTTGCAGAAACTGCCTCTGCCGCGTGAAGTCGCCCGCCCGCTGAAAACCTTCGCCAAACAGCTTGATGGCCGAGTCGGCCAGGCGCGTGAGATCCCGCTGCTGCTCAGCGAATTGAGCAGCCTGCAAGGGCAGGCGCTAAATAACCTGGAGCCTGAAGGCGAAGCTGCGCGCCCTGGACCAGGCCTGCTGCAACGCCTGTTTGGTGCAAAGGATGTGTCGAATGAGGCGTCGGTGGTTGAATCTGCCCCGCTCTATGCACCGCAACCGCCGGCGTCGAAACCTGCTGCTGCCAAAGCCGCGCCCGAGCCACTGGAGCCCGTGCAATCCGAAGAGCTGACCCAAGCCTTGCGCGCTTTTGCGCCATTGCCGGTAACGCCGGCCGCCGCGCAGCCTGAACCCGCTGAGTCGGTCAAAGTGGCTGAAGTCGCCCGCGAAGCCTTTGCCTTTGAGGCACCGGCGCGGGAGCAAGCCCCCGTCGGGCCTGACGAAGTCTCTGAGCCAGAGATGCCCGAGCCAGCACTAGAGGAAGCCGCGCCCGAAAGCGCCCTTGCTGCATTTATCGAAGAGCCGCAGGTTGAGGTCGACACGCCAGATCAAACGCTCATAGGCAGCCTGTCGCTTCCGCCCGTGCTGGAACCCTGCGAGCCCGATCCCGATGCGCTGCAACCGGACGGCACCTACGCCCTGCCCGACTCCCCCGAGCCGTCCTACAGCTCGGTCGCCAAGCATATCGAAGACACCTTGCTTGGCTTGCTGGAGGATCTGTCCTTACCCGAGCGCCACCGGCCCCAGGCCGAAGCCATGCGCGAGCGCTTGGCCCACGGCTTGAACTGGTACGAATTGCTGCCGATCCTCGATGACCTGGCGGTGCTGATGCTGGCGATTACCGACAGTGGCCAGCATGAGTTCGAGGCCTACCTCAAGCAGCTTAATGAACGCCTCGAAGCCTTCCAGGGCCATCTGCAGGTGGCCAGTGAGGGGCACGCCGACAGCCGCTCGGCCGCACGGGAGCTGGATACGCAGATCCGTGAACAGGTCGACGGCCTGCAAAGCAGCGTGCAGGAAGCTGCTGACCTGGACAGCCTCAAGCATGTGCTGGAAAGCCACCTTGAAGGCTTGCTCGGCACCATGGACGAACACCGGCAGCAGCGTGACCAGCGCGAGCAGGAAGTCGCGGCGCGGCTCAAAAGCCTGGCCGAGCGGGTGGCGAACATGGAGCAGGAAGCCCAAGGTTATCGCGAGCATTTGGAAGTGCAGCGCCAGAAGGCCTTGATCGACCCGCTCACCGGCCTGCCCAACCGTGCGGCCTGGAGCGAGCGCCTGGATCATGAAGTGAATAGCTGGCATCAGCGCGGCAACAGCCTGTCACTGGCCATGCTCGACCTGGACCACTTTAAGCGCATCAACGATGGCTACGGCCACTTGGCCGGCGACAAGGTGCTGAAGATCATCGCCAATGTGTTGCGCAAGCGCCTGCGCTCCGGCGATTTTATCGCGCGATTTGGGGGTGAAGAGTTTGTATTGTTGATGCCTGACTCAGGTTTGGCAGATGCTTTGGACGTGGGTGAGGTGCTGCGTTCGGCCATCGAGGCATGCCCGTTCCACTTCAAAGGCGAGCCGGTGACCATCACGGTGTCCATGGGCGTGGCGCAGTTCCTGCCGGGAGAACGCAGTGACCTGGCGCTAAAGCGTGCCGATGAGGCGTTGTATCGGGCCAAGGCCGCTGGACGCAACCGGGTGCAGGCGGCGTAAAAGATGTTCCATTTTGTGATTTGACCGTCGAGCCCCGAACCATCCGTTACACTGTTGCATTATCGTCTTCTGCGTACTGTCTTCCGCCATGAAATCCTTTTGCATTGCCTTTGTGCTTCTTTTGCTCGCCGGCTGCGCCAGCGGCCCGCGGCTGAACACCAGCCACCCTTCTTTGAACCACGACAACCGCGTGCAGTTCGTCATTGTCCATTACACCTCCGCCAGCCTTGAACGCTCCCTGGCGCTGCTCACGCACGGCCAGGTCAGCAGCCATTACCTCATTGGCGATGATGCTTCAGGCACCATCTACAAGCTGGTAGACGAGAGCCAGCGCGCCTGGCACGCCGGTGAAAGCGAATGGGCGGGCCGCACCTGGCTCAATTCCAGCTCCATTGGCATCGAGATCGTGAACCCAGGTTATACAGACGCGCCGACCGGCCGCCTGTGGTACCCGTACTCCGAGGCCCAGGTGCAGTCGTTGGTGGTGTTGCTCAAGGACATCAGCAAGCGCAACGGCATCGACCCCAAAAACATTATCGGCCATAGCGACATTGCGCCATTGCGCAAGCTCGACCCAGGCCCGTTGTTTCCGTGGAAGCGCCTGGCGGCTGAAGGTTTGGGCGTGTGGCCGGATGCACAGGCGGTGGCTCGATTCCAGCAACAGTATGCCGTTAGCCTGCCGAGTATTACGTGGTTCCAGGAAGAACTGGCGCGCCTGGGCTACCAGACGCCGCAGACGGGTGAACTGGATGTGGCCACGCGACATGTGATCGCGGCGTTCCAGATGCACTTCCGGCCATCACGGTTCGACGGCACGCCGGATGCGGAAAGTGCAGCTATCCTGAGCGCATTGAACCGCCGCTAAAGGTGTAACCCCATACAAATGTGGGAGCGGGCTTGCCCGCGATGACGGAGTGTCAGTCAACAAAGTTTTGGCTGAACCACCATCATCGCGGGCAAGCCCGCTCCCACATTTTTTTGTATCCAGGCTACAACGGCAGTGCCATATAGAACTGCGTACCCTGCCCCGGCCGCGAATACACGCCCATGCGACCGCCGTGCAACTGTACGATCTCCTTGCACAACGCCAGCCCCAGGCCAGCGCCGCCTTTCTTGCGGCCTACTTGTACGAAAGGTTCAAAGATGCGCCCCTGTTGGCCATAGGCAATACCCTCGCCGTTATCTTCAACGCTGATAATCACCCGTTCGCCGTGGCGACGCGCCTGCAAGCGAATCTGGCCACCATTGGCGGTATGTCGCAAAGCATTGCCTAGAAGGTTATCGAGTACACGCTCGAGTTGAACCTGGTCGGCGTACAGCCTGGGCAATTCCGATTGAGCTTCCACCAGCAGTTCGATGTGTTGTGCGTTCGCGGGCTCCGTGAACCGGGCTCGTGCGTGCTCGAGCAAATCAGTGACATCGCATGGCCCGAGCGTGAGTTTTTGCAGGCCGTTCTGGTAGCGCGAGAAGTTGAGCAGGTCGTTGATCAACTGCATCAGGCGCTGCATTTCTTCATTGACCGTATCCAGCAGGTCGGCCTCACGGGACTCGGCGGGAAACTTCGCCCGTTCGCGAAACAGCCCGAAGGCCATGTGCATGCCCGTCACCGGCGTGCGTAATTCGTGGGAGGCGCGCAATACGAACTCGCTGCGCACACGTTCGAACGCGCGTTGTTCGGTGACGTCATGCAGCACCATCACCGCACCTAGAATATGCCCTTGGGTATGGCTGACCGGCGTCAGGCTGTAGGTCAGCAGGCGCAGTTCGCCTTCGACTTCCACTTCCAGATCGTCCGGCGCGCGCTCCAGGTTGCCGCCGCGCAGCACCAGTTGCAGCTGCTCATCCATTTCAGGGCGACCCAAGGCTTCACCCAAGCCCTGGCCGAGGCGCTCTTCGTCCCAGCCCAACTGGCGCTGTGCCACGGGGTTAAGGTGTTCCAGACGGCCTTGGCGGTCAATCATCAGCAAGCCGTCGTCGATGCTGTCGAGCACTGCTTGCAGGCGTTGCTGGCCGGCCAGCAATTCATCGATATTGGTCGCCTGATGCTGACGCAGTGCTTCGGCCATGATGCCGAAACGACGGGTCAGCTGATTCATTTCTGCCGCCGATGAGATCGGCAGCGTCACTTCGAAATCGCCTTGCCCGATCTTGTCGGCGGCCTTGGCCAAGGCTTCAATTGGCCCGCCAAAGCGCCGGGCGATGCCATGGGCGGTGACGAAGCCGATGATCAACACCGCCAGGCCGACCAGCCCCAGCAAGCCGGCGATTAACAAGGCGCGATTGCGCGACTTGTGCTCGCTGTCGTTGATATTTTCCAGGGCGCCTTTGTGTTCAGCGATCAGTCCGTTACGCAGTGCATTGAAGGTTTCAGTGAGTTTTTCGTTTTTATTGTTGGCCAGTGAGCTTTGCTGAGCTTCGTCAAACGCCTTGAGGAAATTCAGGTAGTCGATGCGTGCCTGGCTGAAACCACTGGTTCTGCCGTCCTGCTGCTCATGGGCGATGCCCTGGTCCAGCAGGGCAAAATAGTTCTGCTTGGACGTCTGCAGGGCAGCGGGGTCGGGCTGCTCCTCCAGCATCAGGATCAACTGGTCGCCCAAGGTCTGGCGCAGCTTGAGGCCCAGGTCCAGGGTGATAAAGTTGCTGCGGATCAGCGACTCCTGGCTCTTGGCCATTTGCATGACGCTGACCAGTCCCAGGACCAGTCCCAACAGGGCGACGGTGATCAGCGCTGAGATACTCAGAAACAACCGAGTGCGCAGTTTCATCGCAAGCTTCATAAGGTACAGCTCACAGGTTGTACTGTTTACGTTTGCGGTACAGGGTCGACGCGTCGATGCCCAGCGTGCGGGCCGCTTGATCCAAGGTGTCGCTGGTAGCGAGAACGGCGCCGATATGGGCTTTCTCCAGTTCGTCCAGGCTCAGTGCTGCGCCAATACGCGGGGCATTGTTGGTCGGCTGTTCGGCCATCCCGAGGTGGCTGATTTCAACCTTTTCCTGCGGGCAAATGATGCTGGCCCGCTCCACCACGTTACGCAGTTCGCGGATATTGCCCGGCCAGCGGTAGTTAAGCAGCGCTTCACGGGCGGCATCGCTGAAACCGCGTGCAGGTCGGGCATACTCCTTGACGAAGCGCGCCAGGAAACGGTCGGCCAGAGTCAGGATGTCTTCACTGCGCTCGCGCAGGGGCGGCAGGTGCAGGGTGATGACGTTGAGGCGGTAGAGCAAGTCTTCCCGGAAACGGCCGTCGCGCACCATGTCTTCCAGGTTCAGGTTGGTGGCCGCGAGGATGCGCACATCAGCACGTCGAGTGACCGGGTCGCCTACGCGCTCATATTCCTTGTCTTGAATGAATCGCAGCAGTTTTGGCTGCAACGTCAGGGAAAAGTCGCCGATCTCGTCGAGAAACAGCGTGCCGCCGTCGGCTTGGTTAACGCGGCCCAGCGTGCTCTCACTGGCGCCGGTAAACGCGCCACGGCTATGGCCGAACAACTCGCTTTCCATTAGCTCGGCTGTCAGTGACGGACAGTTAATGGTCACGCAGGATTTTTTCGAGCGTTTGCTCCACCCGTGAATGGCCCGGGCCAGTTCGCCTTTACCGGTGCCGGACTCACCGAGGATCAAAATATTGGCATCGGTGCCAGCCACCTGACGCGCAGTTTCCAGTACCACCATCATCGCCGGGCTGTGGGAATCGAGGCCGTCCTTGGGTTGGCGCACTGCGCCTTCCAGTGCTTCCAGGCGTGCGGAGAGCTGGCGCACTTCCAACTGCTTGGCGGTGGCCAGGCGCAGTTGATCGGGGCTGCACGGCTTGACCAGGTAGTCGGCGGCGCCGGCCTGGATCGCGTCAACGGCGGTGTCTACAGCCGAATGCGCGGTCACAATCACCACGCGCATCCATGGCGCCTGGATGCGCATCTGGGCCAACACATCCAGGCCATTGTCTTCACCCAGGCGCAGGTCCAGGAAGCACAGATCGAATACCTGACGCTGCATCAAGGCATCGGCTTGGGCGGCGCTGTTGGCAGTGGCTACGCTGTAGCCTTCATCTTCCAGGCAGTAACGGAAGGTGCGGAGGATCGCGGATTCGTCATCCACTAAAAGAATGCGGCCTTGAAGTTCCTTGGCTGATTCCATCTGTCCCGCGCTCCTTAACTATAAATGATGGTGTTTAGTCCCGGATTAATCGGGCAAGTTGCATGGTTTATTCTGATTCATAAAAGGCATCTTCGCGCAGGTATCTTCACGTTCCCCTACAAAGGCGCCGATTGATGGCGTTTTCTTGCCTTCTTGCCAATTCGGCAACGCCCGCGGTTGTTTCGATCCATTGACCCGACCACTGACCATCGTGCATTTCGCACGGCCTGCAAAGGGTCATCGTGCAGGATGCTGTTCGATACTGTATTGGTGTATCTATAACTAATTGATTTTATTGAGTTTTATTTTGTAAAAAAACTGGCATGCACTCTGCAATAGCTCTCCCAACGAATAATCAAAATGCGGGAGAAATGCAGCATGACTCGCCAAAGCCTCAGCCAACTACGTGTATCGCCACTGCGCTTGCAGCAAGGTCTGTTCGCCAGCCTGGCTTTGATGGTCACGTTGATTGCCGGCCAGCAGATGCAGCATTGGCAGCAAAGTCAGCAGCAAACCGCGCAATTCGAACGTCCGTCGATGACCCAAACCCATTTCCGTTCCGTTGGCAGCGCCAGCGCTACTACTGAAGTAACCGCCCCGCAATTGAGAGTGGCAGGCCAGGATTCAACCCTGGGTGAATTGCCAACCCAAGAGCGCTGGGTGTTCTAAGCAAGAAAAGGTCGCTTGTGTTGAGCGGCTGCACGGCACTACCGCAGTTACCCCTATAAAAGCTTAAGGAGAATCACCATGTTGAGTTGGGCAATCACATTTCTGATCATCGCCATTGTGGCTGCAGTCCTGGGCTTCGGTGGTATCGCGGGCACCGCCACGGGTATCGCAAAAATTCTGTTTGTGGTCTTCCTGGTGATGTTCATCGCTTCGTTCTTCTTTGGTCGTCGCGGCCGAGGCTGAATATGACCATTTTGTCCTTTAAAGCCATGACTGCCGCCCTGCTCTTGGGCGGCAGCGGGCTGGTGATGGCCGCCAATGACGGCCAATCCCGAGCCAACGAATTGCTTAGTGCGGATAAGCAGTACCGCGAAACCTGGCAAAGCGTGGTGAAGAAAGAACAGCGCTTGCCGGAATGGGTGATGAACCTGTCCGGTACGGCCGAGCAAATGAATGCCGTTGAAGAAGATGGCGACAAGTATTTGGTGGGGCCGCTCTGTGAGACTGCAGATACGTGCCTGAACAAGCGCCTGATCGTTGCCTTTAGCCTCGACAAGGAAGATGCCTACGCCATGTTGGTGGAAGTCCCGGCCGGTTTGCCGGCGGACAAATCCCCGACACGGCACGCCGATTACCGTTTTATCGGTAAGCCGAACGAAGGCATGCAAAAGCTGCTGATGGAGCAGCTTAAGAAAGATCCGAATTGGTACTAGGTTCCGTCTGATGCGTCTGTCGTCTGCGGAGCCGGCGTCCATAGAAAGAAGCCCCTCGCTTCTTTCTGTCTGCATCGCCCGCCAAGGGTGATGCATGACCAGGGGGCCGGGTTGCTCTGATCAATCGAGATCGGCGTGACCTACGGGTACAGGGAGTGCCTGCGCAAGGGCCGGGTCAGGTGAAAAGCTGCGACGCAAGTTCACAAGCCCTCACGCTTGCTGAACTTGCGACGGGCTTGTCACTCTCATGCTCCGCTTCTTATACGGCTCATAGCCGACAATTTCTCTTTTGCGCGCGCCTAACCATTACTTGGTGTTTCGTGGCGACCATCTATCGAGAAAATTTTGGCTGCGCCATAGGACATTTCTGGCGCCAGGTCAGTGAATTCCCAGGCATTTTCGCCAACCTGTATAAGTCGTCCAACATCTCTGAGCGAGCCGGTATTGGCCGGTTAACGGCATATTCACGGGCTTTAATGGCGGATTTGAACTGACCGTTCGGACAGCTAATTTCAAAAAAAGTCATGCCGATTCGGCATAGGGTAGGCGTTTACGGCATTAGACGTCGAACCCTTGCATGGGAATAGTTGCGCCTTTTTTCGCCTGCCAGTAAGCCATTTCGGCCATGCTGCGGTGACCTTCCATGGAGGCAAATGCGCACACTTTTTCGCTTCCGAGCGTTGCGAGTGGCGCATTTGCCTTAAGTCCACTTGAAGTAAGGGTAATGACATGAAGAAGGCAAAGCTAAGCCTCGCCTGGCAGATCCTCATCGGTTTGGTACTGGGGATCGCAATCGGTGCAGTGCTCAACCATTTCAGTGCTGAAAAAGCCTGGTGGATCAGCAATGTGTTGCAGCCAGCGGGCGATATCTTTATCCGCCTGATCAAGATGATCGTGATCCCGATTGTGATTTCCTCGCTGATTGTTGGCATCGCCGGCGTAGGGGATGCGAAGAAGCTGGGGCGGATCGGCGTCAAAACCATTCTTTACTTCGAAGTGGTCACCACCATCGCCATTGTGGTCGGCCTGTTGCTTGCCAACCTGTTCCACCCGGGCGCTGGCATCGACATGAGTACCCTGGGTACCGTCGATATTTCCAAATACACCGCCACCGCCGCCGAAGTGCAGCATGAGCATGCGTTCATCGAAACCATCCTCAACCTGATCCCATCGAATATTTTCGCTGCCGTTGCCCGTGGCGACATGCTGCCGATCATCTTCTTCTCGGTGCTGTTCGGCCTGGGCTTGTCGAGCCTCAAGCCTGAGCTGCGCGAACCGCTGGTGACCATGTTCCAGGGCGTGTCCGAGAGCATGTTCAAAGTGACCCACATGATCATGAAGTACGCCCCAATCGGTGTATTTGCCTTGATCGCGGTAACCGTCGCCAACTTCGGTTTCGCCTCCTTGCTGCCGCTGGCCAAGCTGGTGATCCTGGTTTACGTCGCCATCCTCTTCTTCGCCTTTGCGGTACTGGGCCTGATCGCCCGCCTGTTCGGCTTCTCGATTCTCAAGCTGATGCGCATCTTCAAGGATGAGTTGGTACTGGCCTACTCCACCGCCAGCTCCGAAACCGTGTTGCCGCGTGTGATCGAGAAGATGGAAGCCTACGGTGCGCCGAAGGCCATCTGCAGCTTCGTAGTGCCAACTGGCTACTCGTTCAACCTTGACGGTTCGACCCTGTACCAGAGTATCGCGGCCATCTTTATCGCCCAGCTGTATGGCATCGACCTGTCGATTGGCCAGCAACTGATGCTGGTACTGACCCTGATGGTCACCTCCAAAGGTATCGCCGGCGTGCCGGGCGTGTCCTTCGTGGTGTTGCTGGCGACTCTGGGCAGCGTGGGCATTCCGCTGGAAGGCCTGGCCTTCATCGCCGGCGTCGACCGAGTGATGGACATGGCGCGTACCGCACTTAATGTGATCGGCAACGCCTTGGCTGTTCTGGTCATCTCCCGCTGGGAAGGCATGTACGACGATGCCAAGGGCGAGCGCTACTGGAACTCGCTGCCGCACTGGCGCAGCAAAGAAGCCGCACCGACCGCACAAGCTACCCGCGGCTGATAGCACCGCTGCTTTGAAACAAACCCCGGAAAATTCCGGGGTTTGTCGTTTCTGCCAGCCCCGCTATCATTCGCCCCATCTTTCGGGGGATTCAACTGATGCTCAATGGCCTGTGGCTTGGCTTCTTTGTCGTGGCAATGGTGTCAGCACTGGCGCAATGGCTGGTTGGCGGTAATGCCGGGATTTTTGCGGCGATGGTCGAAAGCATTTTCGCCATGGCCAAACTGTCGGTGGACGTGATGGTGCTGCTGTTCGGCACCCTGACCTTATGGCTGGGCTTTTTGCGCATCGCCGAAAAAGCGGGCATCGTCGATTGGCTGGCCAAGGCGCTCGGCCCGCTGTTTCGCCGTTTGATGCCGGAAGTGCCCGCTGGCCACCCGGCCATCGGCTTGATCACCCTCAACTTCGCCGCCAATGGCCTGGGCCTGGACAACGCCGCCACACCGATTGGCCTGAAAGCCATGAAGGCGTTGCAGGAACTCAACCCCATCCCCAACACCGCGAGCAACGCGCAGATTCTGTTCCTGGTGCTTAACGCGTCCTCGCTGACGCTGTTGCCGGTGACGATCTTCATGTACCGCGCCCAGCAAGGCGCCGCCGACCCGACGCTGGTGTTCCTGCCGATCCTGCTGGCCACCAGCGCCTCAACGCTGGTGGGCCTGTTGTCGGTGGCTGTCATGCAGCGCCTGCGCTTGTGGGACCCGGTGGTGCTGGCCTATCTGATTCCCGGCGCGCTGATGCTGGGCGGCTTTATGGCGTTGCTGGCGACACTGTCCGCCACGGCGCTGGCGGGCCTGTCGTCGATCCTCGGCAACCTGACGCTGTTTGGCTTGATCATGCTGTTTCTGGTGATCGGTGCGTTGCGCAAGGTGAAGGTGTATGAGGCATTTGTCGAAGGTGCCAAAGAGGGCTTCGATGTTGCCAAGAACCTGCTGCCGTATCTGGTGGCGATGCTTTGTGCAGTGGGCGTATTGCGCGCCTCCGGGGCGTTGGACTTTGGCCTGGAGGGGATTCGCCATGTGGTGGCCTGGACGGGCATGGACACGCGCTTTGTCGATGCATTGCCGACGGCGATGGTCAAGCCGTTCTCCGGCAGCGCGGCGCGGGCGCTGTTGATCGAGACCATGCAGGCCAAGGGCGTGGACAGCTTCCCGGCGTTGGTCGCGGCGACGATTCAGGGCAGTACCGAGACCACCTTTTATGTGTTGGCGGTGTACTTTGGTTCGGTGGGCATCCAGCGCGCGCGGCATGCGGTTGGATGTGCGTTGCTGGCGGAGTTTGCCGGCGTGGTGGCGGCAATTTCGGTGTGCTACTGGTTCTTTGGTTAAGGCTTAGTTATCTGTGGCGAGGGAGCTTGCTCCCGCTGGGCCGCGAAGCGGCCCCAACAGGGTTTGGCAGGTGTGTCAGTTAAAATTCATGGGCGGGTTTTGGGGCTGCTGCGCAGCCCAGCGGGAGCAAGCTCCCTCGCCACAAGTGCAGCATTGCCCTGCTGCACCACCCAATCCACCACCTGCTTATTCAACCGATCCCCCGCCTGCCCAAACGCCGCCACTACCGCGGGCACTTTTGTATCGCCGACCGGCTGCTTCACCTCAAACCGCCGACTGGCAATAATCCGCTGATCACTGCCACGCACCAGACGCGCATCCAGGCGGATCACCACCTCCACCGCACTGCCATGGTACTCACTCTGAAACGCCTGCAGCTGCCCGCCCAGCTCGTAATCGGCCTGCAGGTTGGTCTCGTCGGTACTCAGCAGCGTCACCCGCCCATCGCGCTGGAAACCGTCCATAAACCGATTGCGCAGCAACACCGGCGTCGGGTCGCTCCAGCGTGAGTTCGCGTAGCTGCTGATCAGGTCGCCGTTTGGCACTACGGCGATGCGCGAGCTGTCGAGAAACTCGCTGCTCTGCGGCTTGGACACACGCAGCGACCAGCTCACCGGCGCGCCTTGGGTGCTGGTTGGCGCCGACGCCAGGCGGTACACGTCAGACGGATCCGGCTTGGGCAGGATCGAGCAGGCGCTGATCAGTACCAAGGCCAGCGGGGCGATTATTTGGTAAGCACGCTTCATGGCGTGAACTCCTTGTTCTTGTCGCTGCCCAGCAGGTAACCGCTGGGGTTGGCTTCGAGGCGGCGGGAGATGGCGCGCAGCGAACCGAGGGTTTCGCGCAGTTCGCGCACGGCCGGTGCCAGTTCGTTGAGGCCCTGCATGCCGCTGTTCACCGAGTCTTTGTTGTTGGTCAGCAAGGTGTTGATGGTCGTGGTGCTTTGTTCCAGCGACTTCATGGCCTGCTCGGCACTGCCGAAGGCTTGCTTGCCTTGGTCATTGAGCAAGCCGTTGGCATTGCGCATCAACGTGGTGGTTTGCTCCAGCGCGGCGCTCGCCTGCTTGCTCACCTGCATCAACTGTTGCATCACCACCTTGATATCACCGCGTTGGTCGGCAATGGCGCCGGTGGTTTGTTGCAAGTTGTCCAGGGTGTTGCTCAGGCGCTCGACGTTCTCCCGCGAGAACATGTGGTTGGCGTTGTGCAGCAGCAGGTTGATGCTGGTCATCAGGTCGTTGCTGTTATTGAGCAGGCGCGCAATGGGGGACGGCGAGGCGATAATTTCCGGCAGGTTGCCGTCCTTGCCCTTGAGCTCCGGGCTTTGCGGCGTACCACCGCTGAGCTGGATGATCGAGGTGCCGGTGATGCCGGTCAGTGCCAGCTTGGCCTGGGTGTCTTCCTTGATCGGTGTCTGCCCGGCCAAACGGATGCGCGCCAGTACCCGGCGCGGGTCTTTCGGGTCCAGACGCAGGCTGGTGACATCGCCCACCTTGATCCCGCTGTATTGCACCGAACTGCCCTGGGACAGGCCGCTGACCGCCTCGTTGAACACCACCTCGTATTCCTGGAAGGCGCTGTCGACGCTGGACTTGGCCAGCCACAGGCCGAACAGCATTGCGCCGACCACCACGATCACGCTGAACAGACCGATCATCACATGATGGGCTCGGGTTTCCATGTCATACCTCGTTAAGCGATTGAGCGGCATCCAATGCCGCGCGGCCACGGGGGCCGTGGAAATATTCGTGAATCCAGGCGTCGTCCGTTTCCGAGACGACATCGATGGCATCGGCCACCAGCACTTTCTTCTGCGCCAGCACCGCCACACGGTCGGTGATGGTGTAGAGCGTGTCGAGGTCGTGGGTGACCAGGAACACGCTCAAGCCCAGCGCATCGCGCAGGGTGAGGATCAGTTGGTCGAATTGCGCCGCGCCAATCGGGTCGAGGCCGGCGGTGGGTTCGTCCAGGAACAGAATGTCCGGGTCCAGGGCCAGGGCGCGTGCCAGGGCCGCGCGCTTGATCATGCCGCCGGACAGTGACGCCGGGTATTTATCCGCCGCCGACAAAGGCAGCCCCGCCAGGGCTAGCTTGACTGCCGCCAAGTGTTCGGCGTCGCGACGGCTGAGGCCGGCGTGTTCGATCAACGGCAGGGCGACGTTTTCGGTGACCGTCAGCGAGGAAAACAGCGCACCCTTCTGGAACAGCACGCCAAAGCGCCGTTCCACCAGCGAGCGTTCATGTTCCGACAAATTGGGCAGGTTCTTGCCGAATACCCGCACCTCACCTTCGCTGGGCCGCCGCAGGCCGACGATGCTGCGAAGCAGTACCGACTTGCCGCTGCCGGAGCCGCCGACCACCGCGAGGATCTCGCCTTTGTACAAATCCAGATCGAGGTTTTCGTGCACGCTCTGGCTGCCAAAGCGATTGCACAGGCCGCGCACTTCGATCACCGCCTCAGTGGGCGCACGGTGTAGACGACTCACCAGCCCATCTCCATAAAGAACATCGCGGCGACCGCATCCAGCACAATCACCACGAAAATAGACTGCACCACGCTGGAGGTGGTGTGCGCGCCGACCGATTCGGCGCTGCCGCTGACCTTGAAGCCTTCGAGGCAGCCAATCGCCGCGATCAGGAAGGCGAAAATCGGCGCTTTCACCATCCCCACCAAAAAGTGCTGCACGCCAATGTCCGATTGCAGCAGCGAGAGAAACATCGCCGGTGAAATATCCAGGGCGACGGCACACACCACGCCGCCGCCGACAATCCCCGAGAGCATCGCCAAAAATGTCAGCATCGGCAGCGACACAAGCAGCGCCATTACCCGTGGCAGCACCAACAGTTCCATTGGGTCCAGGCCCAGGGTGCGGATCGCGTCGATTTCTTCGTTAGCCTTCATCGAGCCGATTTGCGCGGTAAAGGCGCTGGCCGTTCGGCCTGCGATCAGGATGGCGGTAAGCAATACGCCGAATTCTCGCAGGAAAGAAAACGCCACCAGGTCCACGGTAAAAATCGTCGCACCGAAGCTTTTGAGCACGGTGGCGCCGAGGAACGCCACCACGGCGCCCACCAGAAAGGTCAGCAACGCGACGATGGGCGCAGCGTCGAGGCCGGTTTGTTCGATATGCGCGACCATCGGTGTGATGCGCCAGCGTTTGGGGCGCAAAACGCCACGGGCGAAGGTTTCGAGGATCAGGCCGATAAAGCCCAGCAGTTTCATGCCGTCCTGCCATACAGTGTCGACAGCTCGACCGATACGCGCCAGCACTTGGATACCGGCGGCTTCTTCCGGCTCTTTGTCGGGTACGCAGAAATCGTTCAGGGAGCGGTAGACGGTTTTGAGCAGTGCCCGGTCGGCGGTAGACAAGCTGCAATCGGTCTGCTCGGCGGAATGCTCGATGCGCTCCGGGCCCAGCAACTCGACCAGCAGCGAGGCACCCGCGGTATCCAGGGCGCCGAGGCCATTGAGGTCGATGCGTGCACCGGCGTCGTATTGGCCGTCGAGCTTGTCGCTCAGCTTTTTAAGATTGGCGTAGTGGGCAAGCGTCCAGTCCCCCGTAATCCTGAGCAACGGGGGAACGCTGGAGGTGTCGAGGTGGGCTGCGCCGGCCGTGGTACGAGTGGTCATAAGCTCCGAGCTTGTTTGGCTATCCACAATTGCTACGTAATAGCACGATACGGCCTACTTTGGGTTGTCCGTTTGTGCTGGGTCAGTGACTTTAAAACGCAGCACGCCGATGACTTGCCCATCCTCCGTCAACACCTGCACCTGCCAGCGCCCGACCGCGTCGGCCGGGAAGTTCTGCTTGTGGGTCCAGGCGCGATAGCCTTCCTTGCGTCCGCCATGGATATCCAGGGCGATGCGGTCGACCTCTTGGCCGTTGAATTTCCACACATGGTAAATCCGCTCATCCAGCCCGCGTGGCGCGTTGATCGCGGTGTAAGCGTACAGCCCGCCGCTGCGCAGTTGCGCGGCGGTGACTTCCTTGAGGTCATCGCCCGGTGTGCGGTCTTGCAGCTGGGTGCTGATCGCCACTTCGGTCATCCACAATGTGGCCGGCGGCACCCAACTGCGCAGGAACCAACCGGCGCAGCCGATGGCGGCCGTCACCCCGAGCAGCATCGCCCAGCCTTTGACGCTGCGCAGCGGCAGGCTCGCGGCCAGGCTCGGGATCGACAGCGCCATGGCCACGCCGAGCGCCAATTTGTAACTCTCGGCGGTAGTCAGGTGCATGATGATGGGCAGTGCGGTGAGCAGTGCCGCGAACAAGGTCAGGGTGTGCAGCGCCAGGAACAGCGAGCGCTTGGGTGCCAGCCACTTGTAGTACAGCGGGTCGGTGATCGACACCAGCGCCGCCGCGCCGAGCAGGCCAGTGAATACGGATTGGCCGCTGTTCCAGGCGGTGGTGACGAAAAAGAACGGCAATACGAAGAACAGGCTTTCCTGGTGGATCATCTGGGTCGCGTAGCGCAGCAGCGGCTCGGGGATTTCGCGCTTGAAGACTTTGGCGAACAGCTGGGTAAAGCTGTTTTCCAGCATCAGCCACAGCCAGCTCACCAGCATGATCACCGCGATCCAGCTGGCCATGCCCTGCTGGCGGTCCACCAGGATGAAGCTGCACACACCGGATATGAAACCGCCGAGTGCGATCACCCCTGGATAGCGCTTGATCAGTTCGATAATGCGCTGGATAAGGGGCGGTAGATTTGGCATTGGCGATTCACAATTGGTGTAGGAAAAATCCCAGACAGAATAACGTCTTAGCCCTGTGTTCGGTGCCTCATTACGTGATCTGTTTGCGATAAAGGCGCACGCCGATCAACACACTGGCGATCAGCACGAGTACACCGGCACCGATCCAGCTCAGGGCGTCATAGCTCAGCAAGGGTTTTTCGATGCGCCAGTAGCCCTTCTGGTTAAACACCTCGCGCATGGCCTGGTTGGTTTGCGCCAGGTTTACGGCCTTGATGCGCTTGGCCGGGTCGCTGATATGGCCATCGGCATAGTCGCCGGCAGCGCTCCAGTAATAGTCGGCCAGCGCGCTGTTACCCTGCACCGCCCAGGCTTGGCGCGCGATGGCAGCTTGCTGCAGGCGGGCGAATACCGCTGGGTCGAGGCCGTCCCTGAGCAGTTGCGCCGTGAGGTTCTGCAACACCTGTTCAGCCTCAGGGAGTTTGTCGCGCTCAAGGTCGGCATTCAGGCTGAGGAAGCCGACGCCGCCGAGCACTTCGCGCTCACTCCATGGGCCGTAGGACAAACCGTGCTTGAGGCGCAGCTGACGGTACAGCGCCCAGTCGAGGTAGTCCTTGAGCAAATCGTAGGTTTCATCGTGTTGGTCGTCCAAAACCGGTTCGGGGAACAGCCAGTGCAGTTTGGCGCTGTCACCGACCCAGCCGTGGATAAGGTCGCGATGGCTGGCGGCGGTGTGCTGGATTTCCGGCAGCGGCCGATGCTCGGTGGGGTCGACCGGATCAAGTTGACCGTAAGTGCGTTCCAGATAAGCCGGCAGCAGTTTGTCGAGGTCGCCGACGATGATCAGCGTCATGTTGTTGGGCGCGTACCAATGTGTGCGCAGGGTTTGCAACTGATCGCGGGTCAGCTGGCTGACTTCGGCACGCTCGGCGCATTTGAGTCCCAGTTCGATGGCCAATTGGTTGCTGGCGGTGTGACCCAGGTCCTGGCGGTCGAGCAAGCGTTGCAGGTGCGAGTAATGGCCGCCGTCTTCGCGCTCGACCACTTTTTTGGCGGCATTGATGTTCGCGTCGGTCAGTTCGGTGCGGGTGAGGATCGCCAGTAACAGGTCCAGCACCTTGCGCTGGTTTTGCGCGGGTGCCTCGATCACAAAGGTGGTATCGGCATTGCTGGTGTAGGCGTTCCATTCGCCGCCGAGGGCTTGCATGCGGTCCTCAAGGTCGCCTTCACCACCGCCGTCGATGCCGCTGAACAGCAAGTGTTCGAGCAAGTGCGGCAGTTCTTTTTCAGCGCAGGGAAAGTCATCCAGGCCTACGCCGACCACCAGGCGGATCGCCACGTGCCCACGCTCGGTGCCCGGCTTGAGCAACAATTGCAGGCCATTGGGCAAGGTGTAGCCTTCGACTTGCAGGCGGTCGAAGGCAAAGGTGTGTGCCGAGCCCATGAGCAGGCAGGCAAGTAACAGGCGACGCATAACAAGCTTCCTGGCGGGTGAGGTCCATTGTTAACTGACTTCACGGGCCATCGTATGTTCAGGGCGAATGAGTGATGTCGGCAATATCTTCGGCAGAGAGTGCGCCGGTGTCTGAGGTTTCCAACACTACATAAGCACTGCTGCAAAACAACGAGTTCAGGCGTTTCATGTCGGCAATCAGCTCCAGGTGCAGGGAACTGGTCTCCATGCTCTGTACGATTTTACGCTGCAGACGGCTGACGTGGGCGTGGGCCAGGCGGCGCTCCTGGGCGCGGAAACGGCGCTTTTCACGCAGCAGTTGGCGGGCGCTTTCGGGGTCGGCGCTGAGAAACACCGACAGGCCCAAGCGCAGGTTGGCAATCAACTGGCTGTGCAGGCCGGTGAGTTCTTCCAGGCCGACTTCGGAGAACTGTCGGCGCTGTGAGGTTTTCTGCTGTTGGACTTTGCGCAGCATACGTTCGATCAGGTCGCCGGCCAGCTTGAGGTTGATCGACAGCTCGATGATCTCGGCCCAGCGGCGGCTGTCCTGTTCACTGAGGTCTTCGCGGGGCATTTGCGCCAGGTAAAGCTTGATCGCGCTGTAGAGGGCCTCGACGTCATCGCTGAGGCTGCGCATTTCCTGGGTAATGGCGGTTTGCTTGCCACGCAGTACTTCGAGCATGGCGGTGAGCATGTTGTCGATCAGGTCGCCCAGGCGCAGGGTCTCGCGGGCGGCGTTGGCCAGCGCCAGGCTTGGGGTGGCGAGCGAGGCCAGGTCCAGGTGACGTGGCCTGGCTTTGCCGTTGGTCTCCTGTTGTTCCGGCAGCAACCAGGCGCACAGGCGCGCCATTGGCCCGATGGTGGGCAGCAGGATCAGGCAGCGCGTGGTGTTGTAGAGCACATGGAAGGTGATGACCATGCCTTGGGCGCTGTAGTCCAAACCATCCATCCAGCGTACGAGAGGGTCGAGCACCGGAATAATCAGCAACAGGCCGATCAGTTTGTACAACAAGCTGCCCAGCGCGACCTGGCGGCCGGCAGCGTTCTGCATGTTGGTGCTGAGGAAGGCCAGCACACCACTGCCGATGTTGGCGCCGATCACCAGGCCGATGGCCACGTGCAAGCCGATCACACCGGCACCGGCGAGGGTGGCGGTCAGCAGTACGGCGGCCAGGCTGGAGTAGGAAATCATCGCAAACAGCGCGCCGACCAAGGCATCCAGCAGAATATCGCCGGTCAGCGAGGCAAAGATTACTTTGACGCCTTGGGCATGGGTAATCGGCCCGGCGGCTTCGACGATCAGTTGCAGGGCCAGAATGATCAGGCCCAGGCCGATACCGACGCGGCCCATCTGCCCCGCCCGCGTCTGTTTACGCGAGAGGAAGAAAATCACCCCAAGAAAAATCAGCAGTGGCGACAGCCAGGACAGGTCGAAAGTCAGTACCCGCGCCATCAACGCCGTGCCGACGTCGGCACCGAGCATGGTCGCCAGCGCCGGCATAAGGCCCATCAAGCCCTGGCCGACAAACGACGTCACCAGCATCGCCGTGGCGTTGCTGCTCTGGACCATGGCCGTCACCAGGATACCGGCGATAAACGCCAGCCAGCGCTTGGACATGTTCTGCCCGATGACTTGGCGCAAGTTGGAACCGTAGACCCGCAAGATGCCGGTACGGACGATGTGCGTGCCCCAGATAAGCAGGGTCACGGCGGAAAGCAGATTGAGCAAGGTCAGCATGCTCGGCCCCCCGTGTGGGTGTGCTCCAGAAAGAGCAAATGAGAATTGCCGCGTGCCGTTCTACGTCTTGTACTTAAGCTGTAGTTGGCGAATGGGCTCTGCGCCAGCATCGCATAGCTAAAGTGGGGATTGAAACAAAACTGTCATGAAGATCGTTCCCACGCTCTGCGTGGGAATGCATCCCGTGACGCTCTGCGTCGCTTTGAGGGCGGACGCGGAGCGTCCTGAGGCGGCATTCCCACGCGGAGCGTGGGAACGATCAACAACGATCAACAGCAGCGGGTCAGGTTTATTGACCCGGAATGTCCTTGCGCAGTTTCACAGGATCCTGCTGTTTCTTCTTTTTCGCGATGGCGGTGCGCATCTTGATGTTCACCGCTTCTACTGCCAGCGAGAACGCCATGGCGAAGTAGACGTAGCCTTTTGGCACATGCACGTCGAAGGATTCGGCGATCAGCACCGTACCCACCACCAGCAGGAACGACAGCGCCAGCATCTTCAGCGACGGGTGCTTGTCGATGAATTCGCTGATAGTGCCCGCAGCCAGCATCATCACCAGTACGGCTACCACGATCGCAGCGACCATGACCGGCACATGGGAAACCATGCCGACAGCCGTGATAACCGAGTCCAGGGAGAACACGATGTCGATGATCGCGATCTGGATGATGGTGTAGATGAACTTGCCACCCTTGCCGCCCGGCTCGTCGTGGGTTTCGTCTTCACCTTCGAGTGCGTGGTACATCTCTTGGGAGCTTTTCCACAGCAGGAACAGGCCACCGAAGAACAGGATCAGGTCGCGACCGGAGATGCCCTGGCCGAAGACCACGAACAGGTCGGCGGTGAGTTGCATGACCCAGGTGATCGACAGCAGCAACAGGATTCGCGTGACCATGGCCAGGGCCAGGCCGAAGATCCGGGTGCGCGCCTGCATATGCTTGGGCATGCGGCTGACCAGGATCGAAATCATGATGATGTTATCGATGCCCAGGACGATCTCGAGGGCCGTCAGGGTGAAGAAGGCAATCCAGATTTCCGGATTGGTCAGCCATTCCATGTGTATTCCTTTGAGCAAATGTGAAACCGCGCAAGCTGCAGCGCCGCGCGGTCAGGTCGTTACGATTATAGAGTGCTGAACAGCGGAAAAATCCCCATCAGCAAAGCGGCGAACATTATGCACAGGCACACCAGCACTGCCCACTTGAGGGTAAAGCGTTGGTGATCGCCAAACTCGATACCGGCCAGGGCCACCAGCAAGTAAGTCGAAGGCACCAGCGGGCTGAGCAAATGCACGGGCTGGCCAACGATGGACGCGCGAGCCATCTCCACGGCGGTTATGCCGTAATGGCTGGCCGCTTCGGCGAGTACGGGCAGTACGCCGTAGTAGAACGCGTCGTTGGACATGAAGAAGGTAAACGGCATGCTCACCAAGGCAGTGATTACCGCCAGGTACGGACCGAGTGCGTCCGGGATAACCGCCAGCAAGCTCTTGGACATGGCATCAACCATGCCGGTACCGGACAGAATGCCGGTGAAGATGCCCGCGGCGAAGATGAGCCCGACGACTGCCAGCACGCTGCCGGCGTGGGCGGCGACGCGGTCTTTCTGCTGTTGCAGGCACGGGTAGTTGACGATCATCGCGATACTGAACGCCACCATGAACAGCACTGGCAGCGGCAACAGGCCGGCAATCAGGGTGCACATCAGTGCGAAGGTCAGTGCGCCGTTGAACCAGATCAGCTTGGGGCGACGGGCGTCCGGGAATTGCGACACGCTGATCTCGCTGTGATCGATCTCGTCGCCCTGCAGGTGCAGTTCACCCAGGCGGGCACGTTCGCGTTTGCCGTACATATAGGCAATCACCAGGATCGCCACGACGCCGACAGCCATGGCCGGGATCATCGGTACGAAGATGTCCGACGGGTCTACATGCAAAGCACTCGCGGCGCGGGCAGTCGGGCCGCCCCACGGCGTCATGTTCATCACGCCGCCGGCGAGGATGATCAGGCCGGCCATGATCCGCGGGCTCATGCCGATGCGCTGGTACAGCGGCAGCATGGCGGCCACGCAGATCATGTAAGTGGTGGCGCCGTCACCGTCCAGGGACACCACCAGGGCAAGCACGGCGGTACCGACCGAAACTTTCAGCGGGTCGCCCTTGACCATCTTGAGGATCTTGCGCACGGCCGGGTCGAACAGGCCGGAGTCGATCATCAGGGCAAAGTAGAGAATGGCGAACATCAGCATTACGCCGGTCGGCGCAAGCTTGGTGATGCCCGCAAGCATCATCGGGCCGATCTCGGGGGCAAAACCACCAAACAGGGCGAACAGGATTGGCACAATGATCAAGGCAATCAGCGCGGACAGGCGCTTGGTCATGATCAGGTACATGAACGTGATGACCATGGCGAAGCCAAGGAAAGTCAGCATAGGAATACTCCGGGCGTAGCGCGGCTAGGGAATGGCGAACCGGGTTGGGGTCAGCGCAGTACGAAAGGCACGTAGCGTACGAGTGGAGTTGGAGCGAACAGGCGGGTAGTAGCGGACATCAGGAATCACCATTGTTGTTGTTTACAGCCGGTCTGTTGCCGGCAGTGGGGGCGATCCTAGACGGGGAAGCTTTCAGCCAGCTTTCGCTGTGTAAGTCAGATGATGGAAGGTTTGTAGGAGTTTTCTTTAAGGTGACTCAGGGCAGCTCCAAACCGCCTGAGGCTTTGTGCAAGGCGCGCAGGTGCTCGCCCATCTGCTTGAGGTTGGCTTCGCAGGCGGCAATCTCGTCGGCGCGTGAGGGGTCCAGCAGCGCCCTCACCTCTTTATCCAGATCGCCGGTCAACGATTGCAGTTGCTTCTGGCGCTCGGCGCTTTCCGATTCCAGGCGTTTGGCTTCCGAAGGTTGCGGCAGGCCGTAGCCGCCGCTGTCGAGCAATTCCGCCGGGCGGCTTAGAAAACCGCTGTTGGCGAGGATCTGTTGCAGTGTGTTGTTGGCTTTTTCCATGCCGCCGTTTTTCAGCTCACGGGCATTGAGGTAGCGCTGCTTGACTTCGTCCTGGGCCAGCATCAGTTGTTTGCGATAGCTGGCTTGTTCCAGCAGCAGCAGCGCGGCGCTGGTGCGCAGGTCGGCCTGGATGAACCACTGGCGGCGTTCTGCGGCACTGAGGGCGAGCCAGTCTTCGACTTGGGTCTGCTTGATCGGCAGGTGTTTGCGCAGCACGTCGAACATCGCCTGGTAGCGCTCGCGGAACGAGTCGAAGTGATAACCCAGGCGCAAGGCTTCGCGCTTGTCGTCTAGCACACTGGTATCAGCCAGGCCGCGGGCACTGAGCACCTCGAGCAAGCCGTTGGGGGTGATGTTGTCCAGGCCGGTCAGTTGCGGGTTGGCGCTGCCGCTGCGTAGCAGCTTGAGGCTCTCCACCGCGCAGTTGTTGGAGATAAAAAAGTAATTGCCGTCGTAGCTCCAGTGCATCTCGGCGGCATGTTCGACGGTGTCGTTGATCTCTTGGCGGGTGAGCTTGAGCGGCACCGAGGCCAGGCCGCGCAGTTCAGTCTTGGTGTATTCGTCGATCACCTGCGCCAACGGCAGCACAAACAGCCGTGACGGGTACTTGCCCACCAGCCCATCCCAGCTCGAGAGCTGTACGTCACCGACGAAAGCGCGGTAAGACAACACCAAGTGCTGGTCCAGGTCCAATCGGCAATCCGGACCACGCGGGCGGCCGGGTGCGCAGATCACCAGGCGCAACATGCTGTGGCCCCAGCGGCTCACCAGATTTTGGTTGGCCTCGGCCAGCAAGTAGTCGATTTCATACACGCGCTCCGGGTCGATCTGGCCCAACGGCGTTTTGGCGAAGTCGTTACCGGCGTTCAGGAACGCGTAGGTCTTGGCGCAGGTGTCTTGTTCGGGCGGTGCCCAGCCGAAGTGTTCCTTGTAATAGCGAAACAGCGCGGGGCGACGGCAGGCATAGCTCGGGTCAAGTAGGAAATACTCCATATTGACCGCCACGAACTCCAGCGGGCTGGTGGTTTCGTAGATATCGGGGCTGCGGGCGACCTGGTGGTTGTGTTGCTCGCGCTCGCCGCGACGGCCCACGTATTGGGGCCAGCCGGCAATGTCCAGCAGGCGCGGGTCGTCACTCAGGGTGAAACGACGGTCGTTCTGGCCACGGCATTGATCGGGCAGGCCGATCAGGCCGGTGATGTTGTTCTGGCGGCTGCAGCGCTGGATCAGGCGGCGCTCGTCTGTGGACCACAAGCGCGCACGGTCATAGATGTGGGTCAGCTCATGCAGCACGGTGGCGAGCATTTCGCGGCGCACAGTGCCATGGGGGCGATTGGTCTTCTGGGTGGCGGCGCTGCCGTCGGTGAGGCTGGCGAGCAGGTTGCTGTTGAGGTCCAGTTCGGACACCAGAGAAGCCTGGCCATAGGCGTTTTCAGGCATCTTGTCGGTCCAGCCGACATCAATACGCCGGTCCAACTGCTCGATAAAGCGCGGCGGCAGAGCGCGCATCGCTTCGTCGAGCAACGCCTGGCTTGCCTGCTGTTCGGCCGGGCTCAAGCCATCGGTCTTGAGCCGCAGTTGCAGGCTGGCCTGGGCTGTGCCTGCACAGAGCAGCACAGTCCCGGCCAGTAGCCAGGCGAACAGGCGCCTCACAGAGCGAGGATAGCTTCGGCGAGGGTCTGGTCACTGGCGTCGCGGGCTTCCGGTACGCGGGTGCGCAGGGTATCGAAGGCTGCTTCCAATTGTGCGCCGCGGATTTCGCCGTTGGAGGCGACGAAGCTGGCAGCGTCATCGTGGGCTTCGCGCACGATTTTGGAGTCGCGGATGGAAGTGGTGGTGTCCGAAGTGAAATCAATGGTGCGCGCCGAGGCACGCACGATGATGTTACTGGTGGCTTTCAGGGTTTGCGCGTGGGCGACATCGGCCAACAACAGCAGGCCCAGAGCGGCGGCGATCAGCGGGCTACGCATGGAATGACTCCGAAATACAAAGATAGAAATATACGATGATTATTGGACGAGAATTGCCTGCGCCAGTTCAAGGTCGCTGACATGAAGTTTTGGCTGGGTTCGGCGCAGATACTCCAGCGCAGATTCCAGACGAGCTCCCCGCCATTGGCCGTCAGTGGCGATAAAAGCGGCAGCGTCATCCTGGGCGGCCAGTATCAATTTTCTGTCAAAGGGCGCTGACGTCACCTTGCTGGTGGCGTAGGCACTGATGACGGTGCTCTGGGTGGACACATCAAAGGCCGAAGCCAAGGGTGGCCAGCAGGCAGAAAACAACACGGGAACAATCAACAGGCGGTATGAAAAAGCCATGGGACTCGACAACTGAAAGCGAGCGCCAAGGCTAGCGCAACGCCCGGGCGAGAGCCAGCGCTGACACATTTGGTAGCGGCTGGCATGCCCTGGCGTTACCGGATCATCAAATGGCCAGAATCGCCTGGGCCAGTTGTGCGTCGGTCGCTGTGTTCAGTTGTGGGGCCTGTTGGCGAATCTGGGCCAGGGCGCTTTCCAGCTTCACACCACGAATGGCGCCTTCGCTGGCAACAAAGCTGGCAGCGTCGTCACGGGCGGCTTGCACGACTTTGTTGTCACGCAGGGACGACGTGGCATCGGAGCTGGCATCGGAAGTGGCTTTGAGGGCGCCGACGATCGAGTCGGTGGTCACGATAAGGCTGCTCGCGTTGGCGTTGGCGGCCAGGGCCAACAGGGTGGCAGCACTCAGCAGGCGAAGACGGGACATGGAAAAACTCCTGTAGAAGATCAAATAAAAGCGGCGCAAAGCGGCCACTGTGAAACGGACATTGCTGCGGATTAAGCATCAGACGTCCGCTCTACAAGGTTCGCCACGTAATAACGGGATCTTAAGCTGCCGCTTATCCGTTCGGAAAGCCTCTATCTGCCTAGTCACGCCAGAAAGGTTTGGACAGCTCGGCAGTACGGTCGCCCTGGCTGATGCCGGCGTCGGCTAATTCACGTGGGTCAAGTTGCGCAAGTTGGCGGCGTTCATGGGCCTGCCGCGCCCATCTGCCCAGGGCGCAAGCCATTCGAATGATCAACTGTTTGTAACGCGAGGTCTGTGTGTTCATGACGGCGGCCTTCCATGAGGTCTTGGAACACCATCTTGGGCGGCCAGCTTTTACCAATACAGATACACCAAAGTTAAATTGTACCGTCTAATTGTTATGTTATTTAAACTGTACTGGTCCTTATCTCTGGGGTCTGTTTTAGCCGTGTAAAGTTTGAAACCCGGAAACAACAAAGCCCGCCTCCGGTTTCCCGGGGCGGGCTTTGTTTTGTTAAATCAGGGTGCTGGCGGTGGACCCGGCGGGTCAGGGCCAGCGGGCGCCAATTAGCGCCAGAACGGCTTGCTCAGCTCTTCGTAGCGTTGAGCTTCGCTGATACCGGCGTCAGCCAGCAGACGCGAATCCAGACGAGCCAGTTGATGGCGGCTGGAGATGCGGCGCTGCCACAACATCAGGTTGGCGAGAACGCGCAAAGGCAGGGAAGCCTGGGTGTTTACAGCTTTTTCTTCGAAGAACAGATCGGAACTGAGTGTACGTTCCATGATGACATCCTTCCGCTTGTGGCGGGATTAGGTAGTGGTTTAACTGATGCCAATGATCCTCCTCCGACGCAAGACTCTCTAGATACAGTTCACCTGTATTGTGAGGGGCCAGTTAACTGTTTATAGCGGCTGTACTGTACGGAAATGAGGCAACTGTACCTGTCTGCACTTTATCGGTGCGAAATTGGCATTTGCGGTGGGGTTCGTAGGAGAATTCAGTAGGAAATGACCGGTACAGCAGTACAGTTTTTTCAAAATGTACGGCTGTGGTCACCGAGCTGAACAAACTGTGTTTGCATCAGCTCGGATCTGTATCAATCAAGCCTTGAGCATATGCCCGGTTTCTTCCAGATTGATGTGCCAACTCAGTGCTTCGCGCAGGATGTGCGGAGTATGCCCACCGATCGCGCAGGCAGCGTTGAAGTAACTGTTCAGCGCATCGCGGTAAGCCGGGTGCACGCAATTGTCGATGATCACCCGTGCGCGCTCGCGTGGCGCCAGGCCACGCAGGTCAGCGAGGCCAACCTCGGTCACCAGTATGTCCACGTCATGCTCGGTATGGTCCACATGGCTGACCATCGGCACCACGCTGGAAATCGCGCCGCCCTTGGCAATCGACTTGGTGACGAAAATCGCCAGGTGCGCGTTACGCGCGAAGTCTCCGGAGCCGCCAATCCCATTCATCATCCGCGTGCCGCAGACGTGGGTGGAGTTGACGTTGCCGTAGATGTCGAACTCAAGCGCAGTGTTGATACCGATAATGCCCAGGCGCCGAACCACTTCAGGGTGGTTGGAGATTTCCTGAGGGCGCAGTACCAGCTTGTCCTTGTAGTGTTCCAGGTTGCCGAACACGTCAGCGTTGCGTCGCTCCGACAAGGTGATCGAGCTGCCCGAAGCAAAGCTCAGCTTGCCCGCGTCGATCAGGTCGAAGGTCGAGTCCTGCAACACTTCCGAATACATGGTCAGGTCTTCGAATGGCGATTCGATCAGGCCGCACATCACCGCGTTGGCGATGTTGCCGATCCCGGCCTGCAGCGGGCCGAGCTTGTTGGTCATGCGCCCGGCGTCGACTTCCTGCTTGAGGAAGTTGATCAGATGGTTAGCGATGCCTTGGGTGTCGGCGTCCGGTGGTGTCACGGTTGAGGCGGAGTCGGCCTGATTGGTGATCACGATGGCGACGATTTTTTCCGGCGGGATCGGAATCGCGGTACTGCCGATGCGGTCGTCGACCTTGACCAGTGGGATTGGCGTGCGCGTCGGCCGATAGGTCGGGATATAGATGTCGTGCAGCCCTTCCAGGTTCGGGTTGTGCGCCAGGTTGATCTCGACAATCACTTGTTTGGCGAAAATCGCAAAGCTGGCCGAGTTGCCCACGGAGGTGGTGGGCACGATGTGTCCTTGTTCGGTGATCGCGACGGCTTCGATCACGGCGATGTCCGGCAACTTGAGCTGGTTGTTGCGCAGTTGCTCGACGGTTTCCGACAGGTGCTGGTCGATAAACATAACTTGGCCTGCGTTGATCGCCTTGCGCAGTGTGCTGTCGACTTGAAACGGCATGCGGCGCGACAAAACGCCGGCCTCGGTCAGTTGCTTGTCCAAGTCATTGCCCAGGCTGGCACCGGTCATCAGGGTGATTTTCAGCGGCGAAGTCTTGGCGCGTTCGGCCAGGGCGTGGGGGACGGCCTTGGCTTCACCGGCACGGGTGAAGCCGCTCATGCCGACGGTCATGCCGTCCTCGATCAGTGCGGCGGCATCTGCCGCGCTCATGACCTTGTTCAACAACGAAGGCAAGCGGATACGATCACGGTACATGAATTGTTATCTCAGGCTACGGAAGCAAGGTGGGCAGTGTAGTGATTTCAAAAAAATTCGGCCCGCTACCATGGTCGAATGCCAGGCAGCGATTTAGAGCCTTTGGTCGGGTTTCACGTGAGTACAAAGCGGAACGCCGAGCATTCCCGGATGCATTCCCACGCAGAGCTTGGGAACAATAAAAAAACCCCAGCCTACTGGAGGCCAGGGTTTCGTGTATTGCGCTGGCGCAGTGTTATTCGACGGCTTTGACCATATCTTCGATGACTTTCTTGGCATCACCGAAGACCATCATGGTCTTGTCCAGGTAGAACAGCTCGTTATCCAGACCGGCGTAGCCGCTGGCCATCGAGCGCTTGTTGACGATGATGGTCTTGGCCTTGAATGCCTCAAGGATCGGCATACCGGCAATCGGTGAGTTAGGGTCGTTCTTGGCGGCCGGGTTGACCACGTCGTTGGCGCCCAACACCAGCACCACGTCGGCCTGGCCGAACTCGGAGTTGATGTCTTCCATCTCGAACACTTGGTCGTAAGGCACTTCCGCCTCGGCCAGCAACACGTTCATGTGCCCAGGCATACGGCCCGCTACCGGGTGGATCGCGTACTTCACGGTCACGCCACGGTGTGTCAGCTTTTCGGTCAGCTCTTTAAGGGCGTGTTGCGCCCGAGCGACTGCCAGGCCGTAGCCGGGAACGATGATCACGGTGTCGGCGTTGGTCAGCAGGAACGTGGCGTCGTCCGCCGAACCGGATTTCACCGGACGCGCTTCTTTGGAGCCTGCCGCTGCGCCGGCATCTGCTGTGTTGCCGAAGCCACCGAGCAGCACATTAAAGAAGGAGCGGTTCATTGCCTTGCACATGATGTACGACAGAATCGCGCCGCTGGAGCCCACCAGGGAGCCGGCGATGATCAGCATCGAGTTGTTCAGCGAGAAGCCGATGCCCGCCGCTGCCCAACCGGAGTAGCTGTTGAGCATCGAGACAACCACCGGCATGTCGGCGCCGCCGATCGGGATGATGATCAGCACGCCCAGCACGAAAGCCAGGGCCAGCATCAACGCGAACGCAGTGAGGTTGCCGGTGAACATGAACGCCAGGCCCAGGCCCAGGGTTGCCAGGCCGAGCACCAGGTTCAGTTTGTGCTGGCCACCGAACTGTACCGGTGCGCCCTGGAACAGGCGGAACTTGTACTTGCCCGAGAGTTTGCCGAATGCGATCACCGAACCGGAGAAGGTAATTGCACCAATGGCTGCGCCGAGGAACAGTTCCAGGCGGTTGCCCGCAGGAATCGAGTCGCCCAGGTGTTTGACGATGCCCAAGGATTGCGGCTCGACCACGGCGGCAATCGCGATGAATACCGCCGCCAGGCCGATCATGCTGTGCATGAAGGCAACCAGCTCTGGCATCTTGGTCATTTCTACGCGCTTGGCCATGATCGAACCGGCGGTGCCGCCGATCAGCAGGCCGACGATCACGTAACCGATACCGGCTGTTGCAAGCTCAGCGCCGAGCTTGTAGATGAGGCCCACGGTCGTCAGCACCGCCAGCGCCATGCCGAGCATGCCGAACAGGTTGCCGCGTCGCGATGTGGTTGGGTGCGACAGGCCTTTGAGGGCCTGGATAAAGCAGATCGACGCGATCAAGTAGAGCGTCGTAACCAAATTCATGCTCATTACTTTGGCGCCTCTTCTTTTGCTTTCGGGGCTTTCTTCTTGAACATCTCCAGCATCCTGCGCGTGACCAGGAACCCGCCGAATACGTTAACCGCCGCCAAGGCCACGGCCAGGGTGCCCATGGTTTTACCCAGTGGTGTCACGGTGAGGGCTGCGGCGAGCATGGCGCCGACGATTACGATCGCAGAGATCGCGTTGGTCACCGCCATCAGTGGTGTGTGCAGCGCGGGTGTGACGTTCCAGACCACGTGGTAACCGACATAAATCGCCAGCACAAAGATGATCAGGTTGTAGATACCGGGGGAGATAAGCTCTTCCATCGTCTGAATCCCTGCTTAGGCGTTTTTGCGGATGACTTGGCCGTCGCGGCACATCAGGCACGCGGCGACGATGTCGTCTTCGAGGTTGATTTCAAACTGCCCTTCCTTGGTGAAGACCAGCTTCAGGAAGTCCAGCAGGTTGCGCGCATATAAAGCAGAAGCATCGGCGGCGACGGCACCGGCCAGGTTGGTCGGGCCGCAAATGGTCACGCCGTTTTCCACCACGACTTGGTCGGCGACGGTCAGTGGGCAGTTGCCACCCTGGGCGGCGGCGAGGTCGATGACCACCGAACCCGGCTTCATTTGTGCGACGGTTTCGGCACTGAGCAAGGTCGGGGCTTTGCGGCCCGGGATCAGCGCTGTAGTGATGACAATGTCCGCTTGTTTGGCGCGTTCATGCACGGCCAGGGCCTGGCGCTGCATCCAGCTCGATGGCATCGGGCGCGCGTAACCGCCGACACCGACCGCGCATTCACGCTCCTCATCGGTTTCGTAGGGCACGTCGACGAACTTGGCGCCGAGGGACTCGATCTGCTCTTTTACGGCAGGGCGCACGTCAGACGCTTCGATCACGGCACCCAGGCGTTTCGCTGTAGCGATGGCTTGCAGGCCTGCGACACCCGCGCCGAGGATCAGCACGCGCGCGGCTTTGACGGTGCCGGCGGCAGTCATCAGCATCGGCATGAAGCGTGGGTAGTGATGGGCTGCCAGCAATACGGCTTTATAGCCGGCAATGTTGGCCTGTGACGACAGCACGTCGAGGCTTTGGGCTCGCGAGGTACGTGGCGCAGCTTCGAGCGCGAAGGCGGTAATGCCTCGCTCTGCCAGCTTGGCGATGGTTTCGTTGCTGAACGGGTTGAGCATGCCCACCAACACGGTGCCGCTTTTGATCAGCGTCAGTTCGCTGTCGCTGGGGGCAACCACCTTGAGAATCAGCTCGGCGCCAAACGCGTCGCTGGCGCTGCCAATGGTTGCGCCTGCCGTTTCATAGGCACTGTCGACGATGCTGGCGGTAATGCCTGCGCCGCTTTGTACAGTGACCTTATGGCCCTGGCCGATCAGCTTCTTGATGGTTTCCGGGGTGGCAGCCACCCGCGTTTCACCGGTCTGGGTTTCGAGAGGAACACCAATGTGCACGTCAAATCTCCTGCATGATCTTTTTGCTTTTGATCTTTTTGTAAAAAGGCCAGTGCACCGTGAGGGGCGCAGCTGGGGCGGCCGATCAGCACGATCCCGCTGAAATGACAGCGGGGCGCGGCATTTTGCAGGCGAACTTTACGGCCTTCAAGGGATTATGACGGGTGACGAAAAATTAACTACAAGTCACCCTGTGACTGATTGTCGCAACATGGCAAAATAACCTCTTTAAATACAGGTGTTTAAAGGGTTTTAGAGGGTTGTAGACGGTTTTCCTATCTTTGCCGTGAATGGTCGGGCATTGGCAGCTGATAGTCGCTACAAGCCTTGTCAGTCATGGCGTTAAGCTCATTTTTACGCTGAGAGGTACAGTCTTCCAAAACACGACATATAGTTACATCTGTAGGCGCTTAATTTACTTGACTACAAGATCAATAAAATAACCTTGCCCTTTAAATGCTGGGGTTATAGCGCTGTGACTGGTCGATCAGCCAATCTCTAAACGCGTGCAGCGACGCAGATTCGACTTTTCTTTCGGGAATCATCAGGTAGTAAGCCTTTGTGCTGCTCAGCGCTTCGAGGCTTGCGATCACCAGATGCTTCTCCTCCAGCTCGCGCTGGATGAGGAAAGGCGGAATCAGCGCGATCCCCATGTCATGCATGGCTGCCTGCGACAACATCGAGAATAGCTCGTAACGCGGGCCTGTCATGTCGCGAGGTATGTTCAGTTGTTGCGCGCTGAACCACTGGCGCCAGGCATATGGCCGAGTGGTTTGTTGCAGCAGTGGCAGTTGGGCGATCTCTTCCGGGCTGAAGTGGGCACGGCTGCCCAGTAAGCGCGGACTGCACACGGGAACGGGGTTTTCGCCCATCAGTCGGTGGGATTCGGTGCCCGACCAATCGGCATCGCCAAAGTAGATGGCGGCGTCGAACTCGGTGTCGGCAAACAAAAAAGGGCGCGTGCGGTTGGTGAGGTTGACCGTGACTTCCGGGTGTTGGTGCTGGAAGTCCTTAAGCCGTGGGATCAGCCATTGGGTGCCGAACGTTGGCACCACTGCCAGCTCGATGACATTCGCACCTTGCTGCCCCATGACCGACAAGGTATCGCGTTCTACGGCGTCCAGTTGCATGGCAACGCGACGGCTATACGACAGCCCCGCTTCCGTCAGCTTGACGCCCCGCCGTGAGCGTCGAAATAGCTCGACACTCAAAAACTCCTCCAGACTGGCGATCTGTCGACAGATGGCGCCTTGAGTGAGTGAAAGCTCGTGCGCCGCCTTGGTAAAGCTCTCGTGGCGGGCCGCTGCTTCAAAGCTGACCAGGGCGGTGGTGCTGGGAATTTTTCTGCGCATGTACGTTGTACTCACTCATAAAGCGCATTTGTGCGCTTCTAGCTCATTACGAAGTGAGAAATTAGCACAACCCTATGCATAAACCTCGTTTGCCCTCTGCGGTTGCTAGGCCTAGGCTGCATCCACGACTTCTGTTTTCTTCCCCGAGGACTTATTCATGGCTGGCAAGGCAAGCTTCAACTGGATCGATCCGCTGTTGCTGGATCAACAGCTCACCGAAGAAGAGCGCATGGTGCGCGACAGTGCTGAGCAATTCGCCCAGGACAAGCTGGCGCCGCGTGTGCTCGAAGCCTTTCGCCATGAAAAGACCGACCCTGCGATTTTTCGCGAGATGGGTGAAACCGGCCTGCTGGGCGCGATGATCCCTGAGCAGTACGGCGGCAGTGGCCTGAACTACGTGAGCTACGGGCTGATTGCCCGTGAGGTGGAGCGTGTCGACTCCGGTTATCGCTCAATGATGAGTGTGCAGTCGTCATTGGTGATGGTGCCGATCAACGAATTTGGCACCGAGGCGCAAAAGCAGAAGTACCTGCCAAAGCTGGCATCGGGCGAGTGGATCGGCTGTTTCGGCCTGACCGAGCCTAACCACGGTTCTGACCCGGGTGCGATGATTACCCGTGCACGTAAGGTCGATGGCGGCTACAGCCTGACCGGCGCCAAGATGTGGATCACCAACAGCCCGATCGCCGATGTGTTTGTGGTGTGGGGTAAGGACGATGCGGGTGATATCCGTGGTTTTGTCCTGGAGAAGGGGTGGAAGGGGCTGAGCGCTCCGGCGATTCACGGCAAGGTCGGCCTGCGGGCTTCGATTACCGGTGAGATCGTCATGGATAACGTGTTTGTACCCGAGGAGAACATCTTCCCGGATGTGCGCGGCCTGAAGGGGCCTTTCACTTGTCTTAACTCGGCACGCTATGGCATTTCCTGGGGGGCGCTGGGGGCTGCCGAGTTTTGCTGGCATACCGCTCGTCAGTACACCCTGGACCGTCAGCAGTTTGGGCGGCCCTTGGCGGCTACCCAGCTGATCCAGAAGAAGCTGGCAGATATGCAGACCGAAATCACCCTGGCCTTGCAAGGCTGCCTGCGTTTGGGGCGCATGAAGGATGAAGGGACGGCGGCGGTTGAGATCACGTCGATCATGAAGCGCAACTCGTGTGGCAAGTCCCTGGATATCGCGCGCATGGCGCGGGACATGTTGGGCGGCAACGGTATTTCGGATGAGTTCGGGGTGGCGCGTCACCTGGTCAACCTGGAGGTGGTCAATACCTATGAGGGCACCCATGACGTGCACGCCTTGATTCTTGGGCGCGCGCAGACCGGTCTTCAAGCGTTCTATTAATAGGAGAACGGCATGGGTGCGCTTTCACATCTGCGGGTATTGGATTTGTCACGAGTGCTGGCCGGCCCGTGGTCCGGGCAGATCCTTGCAGACCTTGGGGCCGAGGTGATCAAGGTTGAGCGGCCGGGCAGTGGCGATGATACGCGGGCATGGGGGCCGCCCTTCCTTAAAGACGCCTATGGCGAGAACACCAGTGAGGCGGCGTATTACCTGTCGGCCAACCGTAACAAAGAGTCGGTGACCATCGACTTCACGCGCCCGGAGGGGCAGAAGTTGGTGCGCGACCTGGCGGCCAAGTCCGATATCCTGATCGAGAACTTCAAGGTGGGTGGTCTGGCGGCGTATGGGCTGGACTATGAATCGCTCAAGGAAATCAATCCAGAGTTGATCTATTGCTCGATCACGGGCTTCGGCCAGACGGGGCCTTATGCGACGCGTGCAGGCTACGACTTTATGATCCAGGGGCTGGGTGGGCTTATGAGCCTGACCGGTCGGCCCGAGGGTGATGAGGGAGCTGGGCCGGTAAAGGTGGGCGTGGCGTTGACGGATATCCTGACGGGGCTGTACTCGACCGTGGCGATCCTGGCGGCGCTGGCTCATCGGGATCATGACGGCGGTGGGCAGCATATCGACATGGCGTTGCTGGATGTGCAGGTGGCGTGCCTGGCCAATCAGGCGATGAATTACCTGACGACGGGTACTGCGCCCAAGCGCCTGGGCAATGCTCACCCCAATATTGTGCCTTACCAGGACTTTCCCACGGCTGATGGCGACTTCATTCTGACGGTGGGTAATGACGGACAGTTTCGCAAGTTTGCTGAGGTGGCCGGGCAGCCGCAGTGGGCGGATGATCCGCGCTTCGTGACTAACAAGGTGCGGGTGGCTAACCGTGCGGAGCTGATTCCGCTGATTCGCCAGGCCACAGTGTTCAAGACGACGGCTGAGTGGGTGTCGCAGTTGGAGCAAGTAGGCGTGCCGTGTGGGCCGATCAATGATCTGGCGCAGGTGTTTGCCGACCCGCAGGTCAAGGCGCGTGGGTTGGCGATGGCGTTGCCGCATGCATTGGCGGGGATGGTGCCTCAGGTCGCCAGTCCGATGCGGTTGTCCAAGACACCGGTGGAATATCGTAATGCGCCTCCTCTATTGGGCGAGCATACGGTGCAGGTGCTGCAGGGGGTGTTGGGTCTGGATTCGGCGAATGTGGCTGCGCTGAAGGCTGCGGGCGTTATCTGAAGCTGCTCTTCTATATAAGTAGTTTGATCAAAGAGCGTTGGTCTGGTTGTTTTTTGATCAATTCTAACTTATTGATAGAGGCACTAAATTAAGTGTTGACGGCAGATTCTAGAAGTCTATAATTCGCCCCACTTCCGGCGCAGTCGAAACGGAAAACTCCTTGGTAAACAACGAGTTACGACAGCAAGTTGCTTCAGTTCATCGAAGCCAAAAGGAAGTTGAAAAAGAGGTGTTGACAGCAGCGTGTAACGCTGTAGAATTCGCCTCCCGCTAACGAGAGATCGTAAGCGCAAGTGGTTGAAGTTGTT
>NZ_JAAQWK010000027.1:0-72407 GCF_012985445.1 Pseudomonas sp. WS 5532 | reverse complement strand
TTCAACCACTCAGGTCGGCTTTCAGGCCGCCGTGCTCTGCTTTTGATCTTGCTTTTGATCTGAGGCGCCCCGTCAACCACGATGGCCGAACGCAGGCTTGAATCCGTGGGTAACCCGGCAGGACGCCGGGTTAGCCGCGCTGGGCCAAGGATGGCCCATCGTGGCGGCCCACGGATTCAAGCCGGAGTGAGGGCACACCGAGCATTAGCGAGGTGCCGAGTGGTGGGGCGAAGACCTTTTGGTTACTTTTGGGGCGTTTGCCAAAAGTGACCCGCTGTAAGAGCGGAACCATAAGCCGCCGTTACCGCAGCAACGGATATGTACACCAAAAGCGCCAACATCACCCAGGTTTCTTAAGATCCCCCAACGGATCATAATCCACCTTTTTCCGCTGCTCCTTGTCCTTATCCAACGGCGCAATCGCCGGCCCAACAGGATCAACCTGCGGGTCCGACACATCAGGCGAATCCGGATCAAACCCCAACTCATTCTCGCCGCTGGCATGCTCGCCCGAACCCGGGCCTTTCGGATGATTACTCACAGTCACCTCCTGAACCTATAGCGGGCGCGCCCTGTCATGCAGGTTTTCCAGGTCTTCCTCAACCCGCTCCACATCATCTTCGTCCTGACGCTCGGCCGGGTCATTGGGCCGCAACGCATCGTTGTCACGCTCCTCCTCTCCCGGCGTACGGTCAGGGTCAGGTGTACCCGGCGGCGGTTGCTTGTACTCAGACATGATGGCTTACCTCAAAAGGGCTACACGGATTTAGAGAAACCACCCCAAGCCATCGTTCAACTTGTTTGCCCAAAGCATGCGAAGATGCCACCCCGCCTTTCTTGAGACCTGACCCGGATGTTCGAGCTCAAACCCTGCGACCCCGCAACCTTCCGCCAACAAACCCGCCGCAGCACGCTGATCATCGCCGTGCTGTTCATGGCCCTGGCCATGCTGCTATCAACCCTGGCGGTGATGCTGTTCGGCGAACCCGGCGGCGATAATTTGCGTTTCAACATCGGCGGCGTATTCGCCGGGGTGCTGATCACCGTCGCCCTGGTGCGCGGCCCATTTTGGACCCAACCATGGCTGGCGCCTGCAGTGTACGGCTGGCAGCTCAAGCGCAACCTGATGCGCGTGACCAATGTGATGCACACCCTCAAGGACCGCGCACAGGCCAACGACCCCACTGCCCTCAAAGTGCTGCGTTTTTACCACTTGGGCCTGACGCAGATGCATGACCTGGACGCCAACTCCAGCGCCCAGGCGCAACTGGTCGGCGAGATGGAAGCGCATAGGGCGAAAATGCAGGCCCTGGGCATCGACACCGAACAAACCCGCTTCGACCCCGCCTGGCTGGAAGGCTTCAAAAAACCATAATCAGTTGGAAACCTTCGCGCGCCAGCAGAACACGGCGCTGACGGCAATCGCCGCGCCTGCCAGACCGAACACCCACGGCGCCGACGCCACCGGTAGCAGCAACCCCGCCATCAGCGGCCCAAGGCCAGCGCCGACATCGCGCCACACCGCGTTGGAGGCCAGGGCCGAAACGCGCATCGAACCAGGGTTGCGCTCAGCCACCAAAGTGGTCACCAACGGCAATTGCAAGGCGCGCAGCACCAGTACCGCGGCCGCGCCGACGATCACCCAATAACTGCCAAATGCCGTCAGCGCCAAGGCACTCAAGAACGAAAACAACAGCAGCATCGAGGTGGCACCAAAACGCTGCGCCGCACGCCCACCCAGCGGGCTCAGGAGCATCTCCGAGGCATAGCGCAGTGCCATCAGGCCGCCGGCGATCAGTACCGCATCGCCGCCAAGAATCTTCTGCGCCTGGATCGACAGGCCAAAGATAAACAGCCCGTCCAGCGCCACGCCTTCGATAAACGACCACACCGCCACGCTGTCCGGCCACTTGAAGCGGCGCCCGGTGCTGTGCAAATCATGCCCGGCGGTCGGCAAACCACGTGCCACCCACACGCCCGCCAGGCAGCAGCCGGCCAGAATCATGAAGATAGGTCGCGGCCCGGCCCACAGGGTCAGCCAGCCCCCCAGCGGCAGCGCCAGCATCGGCCCGAGGGCGATCACCGCCCTGGAGCGCCCTGCCCTGCGCGCCGCGCCCGCAGGCTCAGAGGTGGCCAACACTTGGGTCGACAGGTTCAGCGCGGCAAAACACAGGCCCCAGATCAGCCGCAGCCCCAACAAAGCGGCAAAACCTGACAGCATCGAGTTGCCCAAGGCGCACACCGTGGCGGCACCGGCGGCGATCATGCAGGTCAGCCGGTCGCCATTACGGGCGTAGAAATTCAACACATGGCGGTAGCCGAAAATCCGCACCAGGCGGTTGGCTGCAAGCAATACCCCGGCCTGGGCCAGGGTGATGCCAAAGGCCTGGGATTCCATGGGCAGCAGCAAGTAGAGCAACACATCACTGGGCAGGCATAACGCGAGGGTCAGTGCGGCACGTCGGGAGGTGGTATCAGCAGTGCGTAGAGCCAGGCTGGACATAAATCTGAAACATCCCGAAATATTCAGGCCGCCACGTTAGCGTTGCCGCCGCGTGTTTTACAAGGGCTAAACCTTGTGTTTATACGGCAACAAGCGCAACCCACTGGCCACACTGCCCACCAGCGCAAACCCACAGCCCAGCCACAGCGCGTATTGCGGGCCGCTGCCCAGGGAGAGGTGAAAGCAGAACGCCACTAACGACGCCCCCAGCGTTTGCCCCAGCAAACGTGAAATCGCGACGATGCCACTGGCCCCACCGCTGCGGGCCAACGGCGCGCTGGTCATGATCGCCTTGAGGTTGGGTGACTGGAAAAAACCGAAACCGGCGCCGCACAAGGCCATGCGCCAGCCAATATCGAAGGCGCTGGCGCCGCTGCCCAAGGTCGCCAACGCCGCCATGCCCGCGCTGAGCATCAGCAAACCGATGCCGCACAACAGGCCCAGCGACACACGATCCGCCAGCCGCCCCGCCACCAGGGCCATCACCGCCACCACGGCAGGCCACGGCGTCATCAAAAAACCGGTTGCCACCTGGCTGTGCCCCAGCACCGCCTGCAACAGAAACGGCAGCGATACAAAGGCCAGGCCCTGGGCGCTGAACGCACAGATGGCCGTGAGAGAAGACAGCGCAAACACCGGGCGCTTGAACAAGTCCACGGCCAGCATCGGCGCCGGGTGGCCGGCTTCACGGCGCAACAGCAATGCGCCGCACACCATCGCCAGCACAATCAAACCGAGGGTCAGTGTGCCTTCGGCGCCATGCACCGCCGTGCCCAGGCCCAGCACCAACAGCGCGAACAGACCAGCACACAACAGCGCCGAAAACCGATCGAACGCGTGACCGGTCAACGGCAGTGTCGGCAATGACCGCAGGCCCAGCCCCAGGGCCAGCAGCCCCAGCGGCACGTTGATCAGGTACAGCCAATGCCAGCTCGCCACCGACAGAATCGCCGACGCGGCGGTCGGCCCCAGCGTGAAGGCCAACCCCACCACCAGCGAGTTATAGCCCAGGCCGCGCCCGAGCATTTTTGACGGGTAGATATGCCGCAACAACGCCGTGTTGACACTCATCACCGCCGCCGCCCCGAGCCCTTGGGCCACCCGCGCGGCAGTCAGGGTGAGCAAAGAACCGGCCAACCCGCAAAACAGCGACGAGACAATAAACAGCAGCAAGCCGCCGAGGTACACGCGCCGGTGGCCGAGCACATCACTGAGCGACGCGAACGGCAGCACCGTGGCGATAATCGCCAACTGGTAGGCGTTCACCACCCAGATCACCGAGGCCGAATCAGTGCCGATACCTTGTGCCAGCGTCGGCAGCGCCGTATTGACGATGGCGGTGTCCAGGGTTGCCATGCCAATGCCCAAAGACAAGGCGATCACCGCCGGCAAGCGTTTATTGGAAGGCAGCCCATCGGCAACAGAAGACATGAACAATCCGCACAGGTGACAAAGGCCCTTAGATTAAGGGTTGCGCGAATTTTTTTCAGTGGCCGATTGCCTGGCTGTCCGAATTTTCATGTTTGGATGGCTAAGACTATCCAGACCTTCGCTGCGAACGGGGCTGTAGTGGAGAACTGGCTTGTTATGGCGAGCGGGCTTGCCCCGCGTTGGGCTGCGAAGCGGCCCCAAAACCTGGCTGACCAGGTCCGTCAGGAATACCCGAGGTGGCTTCACTGGGAGTGCTTCGCACTCCAACGCGGGGCAAGCCCGCTCGCCACAGGGTCAACGATCAACTCACTGCCTAACCACCCGGCCAGGTATTCACCGGCCTGGGCCACTCCCGCCTCTTCACCCAGGCGCGCCACCAGAAACTCGCACAGCCCGGCAAAGCTGCCGTCGGCCTGCAGGTGCAACACGGCCTCAAGCTCCAACGCACTGACCTGACGTAAACGTGAGGTGTACTGACGCCGCCACACTAACAATCCACCTGCCTGTTCCAGCATCATTGCCTGCGGCGCAAGCGCGTCTTGCCACAGTGCCGACCAGATAGCCTCAGCATTGGTAGTCAGCCCATGGCAGCGCAACGACGGCGTCAGGCGCAAAACGGCGCTGTCCCAATCCAGCTCGGCCAGGGCTTGCAACGGCAAGGGCGTCGCATCGGCGGCGACAAACGCCTCATTCAGCGCCGACTCGATCCAGGCCAGTTCATGCACATCCGGGTTATTCGGCAATACGGTCTTCAAGGTCGCGTAAAACCCTTCGGGATACGCATCCAGGGTCCAGGCATGCGGGGGTTGCTGGTCGATATGGGTAATGCTGGCCGCCAGAAACGCCTCCTCGCCCAGCCAACGTCGCACAATCGGAAACGCCTGTTCCAGGCAACCCACCAGCTGCGCGCGATAGTTGTTCTGGTACACCGCCAGGCCTGCGTGCCGGTCGCCCAACAGTCGGGCCGAATCATCCGACGCACTCACCAGCCACGTGTGAAATGCCTGCTGCCACTGCGCCAGTTTCATTGCGCCAGCCCCAAAGCCCGCGCCATTGACAGCTCCTCAAGCAATTCGGCCAGCGGCGGGATGGCATCATCGCGCTCAATCATCGTGGCCACCGGCCCGATTAGCGCTATGGCCTTGGCATACAAATCCCAAACCCCGGCGCACACCGGGCTGTCGTGGCTGTCGATCAACAGCTCACGGCCCTGGCTATGGCCGGCCAAGTGAATCTGGCGCACGCGCTCAGCGGGAATGCCTTCGAGAAAGGCCAGGGCATCAAAGCCATGATTGCTGGCACTGACAAACACATTATTGACGTCCAGTAGCAACTCGCACCCCGTGCGCTCGGCCATGGCGGCGATAAATGCGCATTCGCTCATGCTGGCACCGTCAAACGCCAGGTAGCTGGACGGGTTTTCCACCAGCAGCGTGCGGCCCAACACCTCCTGGGCCTGGTGGATATTGGCGCAAACGCGGTCCAGAGCCTCGTCCGTATAGGGCACCGGCAACAAATCGTGGGCATTGAACCCCCCGCTGCGCGACCAACTCAGGTGGTCGGAGACAAACAGCGGCTCCACCTCATCCACCAGCGCTTTGAGACGCCGCAGGTACTCCGGGTCCAGCCCTTCGGCCGTGCCGATCGACATCGACACCCCGTGCAGCGCCACCGGGTAACGCTCGCGAATCTGGCGCAGGATGTGCCGTGGTTGCCCACCTGCGACCATAAAATTCTCAGAAATCACTTCGACAAAATCCACGGGCACCAAGGTTTCCAGGAAGTCGCAGTAATGCTCCTTGCGCAGCCCCAGGCCATAGCCGGAAAAGCGCGGGTTAAATGTCGGCATCATCGGTACTCCAGCAAAAACTGTGGCGAGGGAGCTTGCTCCCGCTCGGCTGCGCAGCAGTCGCCCGTTTCTGGAGGCGCTGCACAACCAAGCTTGCTCGCCACAGGAAGGCGTTATTTCGGCTCAGTCAACGTGCCACCGGCCTTTAGGCATTCAGACGGCGTCTTGACGATCACGCCCTCGCCCTTGCAACTGTTGAGGCCCTTGCAGTCGTGCTTGGCGGTGGCGCACAGGCTTTCGCCCTTGCAACTGTTGACGCCGTAGCATCGGCCGGGCTTTTCCTGCTGATCGGCGGCGCTGGCGGCACTGGCGAATGACGCCGACGCCATGGCAATCAGGGCGGCGGCGGCGGCGAGGCTCAGACGGGATTTAAGTGCAGTGTTCATGGTTATTTCCTTTTGAGGTCTTGTGTGGGGTGAGAGGGATTATTTGATAACGGAAGCCGCGTCTTCGATGACCTTCGCCACAGCCTCAGGCTGGGAGATGTACACCAAGTGGCTAGCCTTGATTTCGGTGACCTTGGAACCGGCGCGCTGGTACATCCAGCGTTGCAGCGCGGGGCTCAGCGCACGGTCTTCGGTGGACACCACGGCATACGTCGGCTTTTTGTGCCACGCCGCCGCCCACACGGTGCCGCCGAACAAGGCGGTGGTAGCCGGCACTTGGGAGGCGGCCATGAAGTCGGTGCGGTTGGGGGTCAGGTCGGCGGCAAAATCGGCGTTGTATTTGCTGCGATCAAAGAACAGGTGGCCGTCGCGGCTCTGCTTGATGTCATCGCTGGGCGCCGGCATCGAGCCGATCAACTGGGCCATGTTCTCGCCCACTTCCGGCTGCAGCGCCGAGACGTAGACCATCGACTTGACCTTGTCGCGGTCGCCGGCAATCGAGATCACCGCGCCACCGGAACTGTGGCCCACCAACACCACGGGGCCGACTTGTTGCTCCAGCACTTCACGTGCCTCGGCCACATCCGCCGCGAGGTTTTCGTGGCCCTGGTGCACCACGGTGACCTTGTAGCCCTTGTGAATCAGGATGTCGTGCACCACACGCCAGCCGGAACCGTCGACAAACGAGCCGGGCACGATCACCACACTTTTGCCGGTGCCGGGCTGCGGTGTATCGGCCGCCTGGGCCAGCACGGGGACAGTCAGGGCCATGGCCATGGCCAAAGAAGAAAGCATGCGCATCGGGTATCTCCATCAGGGTTGTTAAGGTTTGCCGAACAGCCGGCGATCCAGCGACCACGCCCCGCCGCCATAGGCCAGCAGCGGCAGCAACAGGCCCGCCCAGGTCAGGTGCGTCGGCCAGGCCTCGGGGTATACGAACACCTCGATCACCAGGGTCATGCCCAGCAGCGCGGCGGCCGCCGGGCGCGTCAGCAGGCCCACTAGCAGCAACAGCGGAAACAGGTGTTCGGCGTAGGTCGCCAGGTGCGCGGCCCAGTCCGACGGGATCAGCGGCAAGGCGTATTCCGAACGGAACAAGGTGTAGGTCGACGGTTTGAGGCTCATAAATCCGCTGACCTTGGTGCGTCCCGACAGGAAGAACACCGCTGCGATGCCCAGCCGGGCCACCAGCAACAGCAGCGCTTGGGGCAACAGGCGCTGGATCACGGCTGTTCCGTCAGGCTGCCGAAGCCTTTGGGCGTCTTGATCTGGGTGCAGGTGCCCTTGTCGACCAATACCCAGGCGTTGCCCTGGTAATCGGCGGTGGCGGTACCGGCGCACGAGGTGCCTTTACCGGCAGCGCAGTCGTTGGCACCGGCGAGGGCGACGCCGAAGCATTTTTCCTGGGGCTTGGCGTCGTCGGCATGGGCCATCGCCGCAAAGGCGCTGAGGGACAGGGCGAAAGTGGCCGCAAGGGCCGCGTAGGGTCGCTTCATCGGTGTATCTCCTGGCTTGACTGAGTGTGGCCAGGGCGCGTGTGGCGGTGGGTGACCGCCTGCGCCAGCTGGTGAACAGAGTTAAAGCCAGGCGTGTATCCGGTCTGTGTCGCCGACACGCCAGAACGTCATGCCGATGTATCAAGGTGGTGCGGGGATACTTTGTAATACAAAGCCAATAAACCACCGCCAAATCGCCAGCGTTTCAGTCGGCATCCCGAACGACACAATTAGAAATATTCGTGTTTCCGAACGAAGGCATTCGCTGGTCGCCAACGACCCTAAAAATCACCATAAATTTCATATGGTTGTTGTCATCTTTGGTACATGCCAACTGGCATACATTCTGCTTTATCAGGGTTTCTGGTAATAAAATGTTTCAGCTTTGCGACAGTCTCATCCTCCGGGACATGCGCTGTGATACGCCCATAACAACGACTACGCCCCAAAGGAGGGCGGCCTTTCCGACGTTTTGATCGACATCAACTTTCCAAGACTGCTGCTGCACATCTGTACCCCAAAAAGGGCGAATGGCCTGATCGCCAATAACAAGCCCGACTATAAAAAGGACGATTTGATGAGCTCGAGCAAGAACCACGCGGTGTCCTTGATGGACGCCGATCACCCGACCCCGGCAGCCGCCGAGAATGTCCTGGGCTTTGGCCCCTTCCTGTTACTGGCCAGGCAGCACGTGCTGCTGCGTAACGGCGAGCCGGTCAGCCTGGGGAGTCGCGCCCTCTACCTGTTGATCGCCCTGGCGACCCGCGCCGGTGAATTGCTGGAGAAGACCGAGCTGATCGCCTTCGCCTGGCCCAAGGTGGTGGTGGAGGAATGCAACCTGCGTGCACAGATCGTCGCATTGCGCCGGGCACTGGGCGACGATGGCAACTTCAGCTATATCGTCACCGTGCCGGGGCGTGGTTATCGCTTTGTGGCGCCGGTGACCGTGCAAACCGCCGGCGAAGAAAGCCTGCCGGTGCTCTGCGCACGCACCGAGGAGCCCGCGCCGCCAGTGCCGTCCTGCGAGGTCATCGGCCGCGACAGCTTGATTTCAAGCCTTGCCGAGCAGTTGCTCAGCCAGCGCTTCGTCACCCTCACCGGCCCCGGCGGCATCGGCAAGACGACCGTGGCCACCGCCGTGGCGCAGCGGCTGGCGCATGAATCCAAGCTCGACACCTGCTTCGTCGACCTGGCGCCCGCCACCAGCGGGCAATGGGTGGCCGGTATGCTCGCCAGCGCCCTGGGGATCCAGACCGTCAGCACTGAACCGCTGCCGACCATCGCCGCCGCCTTGGCCGAACGCCGTCTGCTGCTGGTACTGGACAACTGCGAACACGTACTGCCGGCCGCCGCCGACGCGGTGGAGACCCTGCTGCGCTGCGCCCCACAATGTTATGTACTGACCACCAGCCGCGAACCACTGCGCGCCGACGGTGAGCGGGTGCATGATTTGGCGCCACTGGAAGTGCCCGACGAAGGCACCCGCCTCAACGCCAGTGAGGCAATGGCCTGGTCCGGCGTGCGCCTGTTTGTCGAGCGCGTGCGCGCCCTCGACCCCGACTTTGTGTTCAACGACACCGACGTGGCAGCCGTCTGCGCCATCTGCCGCAAACTCGACAGCAACGCGCTCGCCATCGAAATCGCCGCGGCCCGGGTACGGACCTTTGGCGTCCAGGACCTGGTCGGCCTGCTTGACGGCAGTTTCCGCCTGCAAATGACCGGCCGACGCACCGCCCTCGCCCGCCATCGCACCCTCAGTGCCACGCTGGACTGGACCTACTCGATGCTCAGTGGTGACGAGCAGGCCATGTTGCGCCAACTGGCGGTGTTCACTGGCTCCTTCACCCTTGATGCGGTCAAGGCCATGACCGCCAGCAGCAGCCTGGACCCACGCAACGCCCTGCCGTTGCTCGAAAGCCTGATGGACAAATCGCTGCTGATCGCCGGTGAGGCGCAGTTGCTCAAACGCTATCGCCTGCTGGAAACCACCCGCGCCTATGCCCTGGAAAAGCTCGAAGAACACGGCGAAGTCAATGCCACCAGCCGGCGCCACGCCCACTATGCCCTCGGCGTATTGCAAGAAGCCGGGCAAACCCTGGACGGCCTGTCGCCAGACACCTGGATCGCCCTCTACGGCCCCGAAAGCAGCACCATTCGCTCGGCTCTGGACTGGGCCTATTCCGCCAGCGGCGAGCTGCCCCTGGCCATCGAACTGACCCTGGGCGGCGTGCCGTTGTGGTTGCGCCTGTCGCGGGTCAGTGAATGCCGAACCTGGGTCGACAAGGGCCTGGCCAGCGACGCCGTCGCACCCTTGGCCGTGCGTCAGCGCATGCTGCTGCAAACCGCCCTGGCCAGCGTACTGATGCTGACCTACGGCACCGGCGCGGAAATGCGCGAAGCCTGGCGCCAAGTCCGCGATGATGCCCGCGACCTGGGCGATGCCGAACACAAAATGCGCGCCTTGTGGGGCCTGTGGACCGACCGCTGCGGCTGCAACCAATACACTGAAGCCCTGGAACTGGCCGAGCGTTATATCGCCCTCAACAGCGGCGGTAATCAGCAATTGCTCGGCAAACGCATGCGCGCCGTGGCGCTGTTTCATATGGGCGACCTGCTGGGCGCGCGGCAAAACATCGATGAAGCGCTTGGCTCGCCGTCGGCACCGCGCTCGCACATCATCGACGTGCATTTTGACCAACGCATTGCCGCCCGTTGTCTCAAGGCCAAGGTGCAATTGCTCGAAGGCGACGTCGACCCGGCGCTGCGCCTGATCGCCAGCTGCGTCGACGATGCCATCAGCCTCGACCACCCCGCCACCCTCTGGTACACCCTGTGCCTGGGCGCACTGCCGCTGGCGCTATTGGCGTCCAACCTGCCGCAGGTGCGCTATTACCTGGGCCTGCTGCAAAGCAGCACTACGCTCCAGGACTTGCCGATCTGGCGGCAATTTCGCCTGTGCTTCGAGAACATCCTGCTGATCCGCGAGGGCTCACCGGAAACGGGCGTGCCGCAACTGGGTGAAGCCTTGCACCACCTGCAAAGCCAGGGCGACAGCCAGCTCTACAGCCTGCTGCGCTGTGAATACGCCTTGGGCCTGGCGCGCCTGGGCCTGGAAAAACTGGCTTTGGAGGTGTTGGAAGATACGCTGCAATTGGCGATTGGCCATCATGAGCGCTGGTTTGTGCCGCAGATGTTGCGGATCAAGGCGCAACTGATCTTGCGCCAAGGTCACTATGGTTCGGTTGACAAGGCCAAGGTGCTGCTGCGCCAGGCGTGGGTGGATGCGCAGTTGGCGGGGGCGCATTTTTGGCGGGCGCAGATTGCTGCTGACTTGGCGCGGTTGCAGGAACCTAAGTTGCGGATTGCTGCGTTGCCGCGGTTTCAGCATCGGTGATGGGGTGGGTATATATCCGTCATTTGGGTAACGGCTGAGTGGTGTGTTGGGTCAGATCAGGCGGGCGGCGACCAGCCAATCCGCCACGGCCTGGAATGAGGCGTCGGGCACCGGGTCACCGGGGACGGTTCTGCGCGCAATCTCCGCCGCCAAGGCCCGGTCCGGCGCATGCGGGATGCCTAAATCGTAAGCCTCCTGCAACATCAGCAACGCCTCCTCCGGCGCGGCGCGGCAGACAATCACTGGCACCGGCGTTTCGCCGCGCACATAGCGCACGCCAATCACCCAGCCATCGGTAGTCCCGATCATCATCGACGCACGGCCCAACCCCAGCTTGGTCGCAAGTGCCTGCATTTCATTGCGCTGGCGCCGGCGTTCGCTCTTGATCAGCGGGTCGCCGTCGATGTCCTTGCGTTCACGTTTGGTTTCGCTGCGGGTCATTTTCATGTCGCGGCCGAACAGCCAACGCTGCATTAACACGTCAACGGCGCCCACGGTGATAAAGGCGCACAGCACGGTAAACACCAGCGGCTTGAGCACCAGGAAAAACGTCGACTCCATGCATTCGGCGCCACAGCGTGAAGACTCCATCAGCGCCTGCAGCGCGTGCTTGCCGACCACATAGAACGCAATCGCCAACACGTGCACCTTGACCAACCCCTTGATGAACTCCACCAGGTTACGCAGGGCGAAGATCTTCTTCATGCCCTCTGCCGGGTTGATGCGCTTGAACTCCGGCTTGATCGGGTCCACCGAGAACACAAAGCCGCGCATGGTGATGATATTGGTCAGGATCACCACCCCGGTGGTCACCGCCATCACTGGCAGGGTAATACCGATGATCAACTGCTCGGCATGGTCCAGCACCCGCGGCCACACGGTGGCGAACGGCTCGATATAGATTTGCGCGGTCAGGTCGATCAGCGCCGTCACCTGGGCCATGGCCCGTGGCGCCAGAATCGAGATGCACAGGGTGCAGAACAAAATGACCATGCCCGACACCAGGTCCTGGCTCTTGGCGACCTGGCCTTTCTTGCGCGCGTCGCTGAGCTTTTTGTCCGTGGCCGGCTGGGATTTCTCTTCGCTGGTATCGGCCATGGGCTACTCCATGCCCGCCAGGGTTTTAAGCAGCTCGACGGTGCCACGAAACTCGGCCAGTTGGTCGAGCATCAGCGGGATCAAAAAGCCGATGTAGATCACCATCAGAATCGAGAAAAACAGGTTTTTCACCGGCAACGACAAGTCGAAAATATGCAGGTTCGGCGCCATCCGCGACAGGTACGCGAGCATCAAGTCGGTGACCAGCAACGCGATCAGCAACGGCGAGACCATCAGCACGCCAACCCGCATGATCTGGTCGAGGATCGACAGCACCGCCAGCAACGCGGAGCTGGCAAATACCGGCGTAAATGCGGTCACCGGCCATAACTGGTAACTGTGGTAATAGCCGTCGACCATCAGGATAAAACCGCCGGACATAAAGAACAGCGTGATCAGCATCACCGTGAGCAAGGTCGACATCACGCTCGACTCGCCGGTGGACAGCGGGTCCACCAGCTGCGCCATGGTCGAGCCGCGTTGCAGGTCGATCAACTCCCCCGCCACTTCCGCCGCCCAGAACGGAATGCCGAACAGCAAGCCGATCAGGATCCCGATCAAGAACTCCTTGATCAGCAAGCCGGCGATAAACACGCTGCCGTGTTCGGGCATGTGGGTCAGCGCATCGAACACCGGAAAGAACATCGGGATGGAAATCGCCACGGCCACACAGCCGCGAATCATGCCGGTGAGGCCCAGGCGGTTAAACGCCGGGGTGATCACCACCACGCCCATGGCTCGACAGGCGGCGAGCGAGGCAGAACTGATCACCGGATAGGCGACTTCCAGGAACTGCGCGGTCAGGCTGGCATCCATGGGCGGTCAGCGCGTCCACATCGGGAAGTTGTCCAGCACCTGGCCACCCAGTTCCGCGACTTGCCCGGCCAATACCGGGCCGAGAAACACGATGGTCAGCAATACCGCCACCAGCTTTACCACCTGCGGCAGGGTCTGGTCCTGGATCTGCGTCAGCGCCTGGAACAGCCCTACGCTCAAACCCACGATAATCGCCACGCCCAGCGCCGGCGCCGAGAGCATCAGCACCGTCATCAGTGCCTGTTTCATCAATGACAGGAACACATCCTGGCCCATGGGTCGTGCCTCAGCCGTAACTCAGAATCAAACCGTGCATCAAGCGCGACCAGCCGCTCAAGGACACGAATAAAAAGATCTTCAGCGGGATCGAAATCAGGTTCGGCGAAACCATCGACATGCCCATCGCCATCAGCACGTTGGACACCAGCAAGTCCACCACCAGGAACGGGATATAGAGCAAAAAGCCGATCTCGAAGGCCCGCGTCAGTTCCGAACTGACGAACGCCGGAATCAACACCACCAGGTCATCGTCGCGCAAGTCGGCCCGCGCCTCCGGCGACCAGATGGTCTCGGTGGCCTGCACAAAAAAACCGCGCTCGGACTCGTTCGCAAAGCGCTTCAAATGCGCCTGCAAGGGCGGGCGCAGTGCATCGCCCAGATCCTTGAGCTGCTCCACATGCTCGATATTAAGGTCGCGGCCCTCCACTTGCCGGTACATGTCACCAATCAACGGCGTGGTCACATACACCGAGAGGATCAGCGCGATGCCGTACAGCACCAGGTTCGGCGGGGTCTGCTGCACACCGAGGGCGTTGCGGATCAGGAACAGCACCACCGAGATCTTCATGAAACCGGTGAGTGTCACCACCGCCAACGGGATCAGCCCGATCGTCGCAACGACCAGGATGATCTCGATCAGGTTGGGCTGATAACCGGTCATGGGGTGGCAAAACTCAGCAGGCGCACACCCAGGCCGTCACCGATTTTCACCAATTGGCCCTGGCCGACGCGGCGCCCGTTGACCATCAAATCGACGCTGTCCACGCCGGGTGTATTGAACTGCAACAAGCTGCCGGCGCCCAGTTCACGCAGTTGCGCCAGGGTCAATTCCAGGCTGCCGACCTGGCACACCAGTTTGAGCGGCAGATCATCCAGGGCCGCAGCCGCATCAACATCAGTCATCGTGTTCTCCATCTGCAAAAGAGGTGCTTGCAAGGCTTCCTGCAAGCGCAAGACTTCACCCTGGTATTGGCAGCGGGCCTGCAGGCGACCCGCCAGCTCCAGCAGCAAACCCGGGCCGGGTTCGAGCATCAGCACATCGCCGGGGCGCAGGCTGCGCAGCTCACCGAGGCTCAAGTGCTGCTGCCCGGCCAGCAGCGCCAGGCTCTGGCGCAGGTCGGGCAATGGGTCCGGCTCAAGCTGGGCGTGTTGATCCAGCAACTGCGCCAACAACACGGCAGCGCCTTCGCTCAGGTCCAGTTGCGCGTGCGTGGCAGGCTGGTTGGCGAAGGACAATTCCAGCGCCAGGTGCAGCGCATAAGGCTGTTGGTCTTGCGGCGCTTCGAGCAATTGCAGCGGCTGACCCAGCAGCGGTTCGAGACGCTCGATCAGGTCCAGTACCGCCAGTTCCAGCAGCAATGCACGCGGCAGCGCCGGCAGCAGTTGCACGTCAAACTGCAACGCCAGCGGCACCAACACCTGCTCTAAGGCGGCGGCCGACAGCCGCAAACGCACTGGCGCGCGACCAAGCAACAGCAGCACCTCGCGTGCCGCATCAAGCGGCTGCGGTTCAGCGGCCCAGTTCACGCGCAGGTCTTGCCCGGCGCAGCGGCCCCGCCAGACGCGGCGGCGCCGGTGCAGTTGGTTGTGCAGCGCCAGCAAGGCCGGGTCGTAGTGCGTCAGCCAAGGCGACAGCGGGTCGGCAAGGGCTGCAATCATGTGCCGGTGCCTTCATCACGCAGTTCACCGACGCGGCGCTCATCGCTTTCACGCCCTTCCAGCAGGCTCTGCCAGGCATCGGACTGACGCTGGCGGCTCAGGCGTTCCTGGCGGAACAGGTCGCGCTCACGCTCCTGGCTTTGCAGGGTGGTGGACACGTGGCTCACGTCGTTTTCCAACTGCTGCTGGTCATCCGACAACCCACGCAAACGGTCCTGAGCCGCCTGCCAACTGGCTACCGACAAGCCCTCGGTGAGCGAGGCGTACACCTGACGGGCTTCCTCGGCAATTGCCTCACGGTGCAGGCGCAGTTGCTCCTTGGCATCGGTCAACACGCCATGGGTCTGCTCGCAGCGTTGCTGCTGGGCGGCCAGTTGGCTGGCAGCACGTTGTTCGCGCAGTACCCGCAAGGTTTGCAGGGTGCGCAGTTGGTCGGTTTTCATTGGGCGTTCTCCTTTCTAATGCCAGCGACTACCGTTTCCGGATCAGCGAAGATCGACTGTGGGAGCTGGCTTGCCTGCGATAGCGGTGTATCAGTCACAACAGGGCTGGCTGACCCACCGCTATCGCAGGCAAGCCAGCTCCCACAGGGTTTTGCGTGTATCTCGATTGCGCGGCTCATGCCAACACCTGGCGCATGTGCATCAGGGTCTGTTCCAGGTTGCTGGGCTCGCCCGCGTTCTGGCGCAGGAATGCTTCGATGGCGGCGTGGCGTGCAATGGCTTCGTCCGCCAGCGGGTCGCTGCCGGCGGAGTACTCGCCCACACGGATCAGCATTTCGATTTCGCCGTAGCGCGCCATCAGCTCACGGATTCGCATGGCCAGGCGCTTGTGCTCCTCCCCGGCGACCTGCTCCATCAAGCGGCTGCGACTGCGCAGCACGTCCACCGCCGGGAAGTAATTGCGCTGGGCCAACTCGGCGCTCAGGGCGATATGCCCGTCGAGGATCGAACGCGCTTCCTCGGCCACCGGGTCGCTGGCGGCATCGCCTTCAGTGAGCACGGTGTACAGCGCGGTAATGCTGCCGGTAGGGCCGGGGCCGGCGCGTTCGAGCAGGCGTGGCAACGCCGAGAAGAACGACGGCGGGTAACCGCGACGGGTCGGTGGCTCGCCCACGGCCAGGCCGATTTCGCGCTGGGCGCGGGCAAAACGCGTGAGGCTGTCCATTAGCAGCAATACATTGCGGCCTTGGTCGCGGTGGTATTCGGCCAGGGTGGTGGCGACGAACGCGGCACGTACACGCTCGGCCGCCGGGCGATCCGAGGTGGCGACCACCGCCACCGTGCGTGCGCGCGCCTGGGCATCGAGTTGCACGTCGAGCAACTCGCGCACTTCCCTGCCCCGCTCGCCGATCAGGCCGATCACAATCACATCGGCTTCGCTGTTGCGGATGATGCTGGCAAGCAGCGACGATTTGCCCACGCCTGGCTCGCCAAAGATGCCCATGCGTTGGCCCTGGGCCAAGGTCAGCAAGCCGTCGATGGAGCGGATGCCCAAGGCCATGGAGCGCACGATCAGCTGCCGCGAAAACGGTGCCGGAGGCTCGGTGTGCAGCGGATAGCTTTTCAGGGCCAGAGTCAGTGGCAGGCCATCACCGTCGAGAAAATCGCCCATAGGGCTGATCACACGCCCCAACTGCGCATCACCGACCGCCACGCCGAGGGTTTCGCCGGTGGCGGTGATCTGCGTGCGGGTCGACAACCCTTCCATCGAGCCGATGGGCGACAGAATCGCCTCGTCACCATCAAAACCAATGACCTCGGCACTCAAGCTGCGGCTGCTGCCGGGATCGCGCAATTGGCACAGCTCACCAATGCTCGCACCGGCCACGCTGGCGCGCAGCAGCACGCCGCGAATGCTCAGCACGGTGCCGTGCATTGGTCGCGGGCGCGCCTGGGCCAGGCGCTCAGTCAGGCGTGGCAGCAACTGCTCCAGGTTCATGCCACACCTTCTTCGGCAAAGGGCAGCAAGCTGCGGCGCAGGGTTTGCAATTGCGCGTCCAGGCCCAGCTCCACCGAGCCGGCCGGGCTGCTGAGGCGTGCCTGGCCGGCGCCAAGCTGTTCATCGGCGTCCACTGCAAGCGCCAAGCCTTCAAGCTTAAGGCGTTGGCGCAATGCGTCGACCTCGGCGGGTGGCACCCACAGGGTCAGTGCCTGGTCCTGGCGAAACGCGCTCAGGGCTTGGCGGGTGCAGCGCACGACGCGCTCGGCGTTATCCAATTCGCCCAGCACTTCACGCACGATGCCCAACGCCAAATCGGCCAGCGAAGTCTCCAGGCTGCTCAGGTAGTGCTGCACCTGGGCTTGGGTCTGCACCAGCAATTGCGCGACCTGCTCGGCACCGGCCTGCCGGGCGCTTTCAAAGCCCTCGGCGCGGGCGGCGTGCAGCCACTGGTCGCTGTCGGCCTTGATCTGTTCGGCCTGGTCTTTGGCCGCTTGCAGGAAGGCAAAACCGTCGGTCCACAACGCGGCTTCTTCGGCCCGCAAAATACGCGCAGCCGGACGGCTCGGTAGTTCATTCATGGGGCAATCTCCTCGGCCAGCAGGCAAGCAGCGCCGGCCTGGACGATTTCCAGGTCACGCGGCACGCGTGCGCTGTAGCCCTGGGGAAAGTCAAAACGCAAGCGCAGCCAGCCTTGCCAGTCAGCGTGCTGGGCCTGCAGCCAGGCGGCGACACAGCCAAGGCCGTCACGGTCGATGGCTTCGATCAACTCGACCGGTTCACGCAGCAGATCCGCCGCGCCCCCCAGTTGGCGCAGAGCCAGGGCGGCCACAAAGACCTCGGCGCCGAGGCCTTCACGCAGCTCATTGACCACCTCGCGGCGGATCTCACGGCTCAAGGTTGCGCCGTGCCAGATAGCCCCGCATAACCTCGGCAGGCGCGCAAATTGCGCAGGCGACAGCAGCAACACCGGCAGGTCGGCCGCCAACGGCGTGACCAATTGCTCGATCGGCGCCAACTGGTAGTGCTTGACCAGCAACTGCTGCAGGCGCGGGCGAAAACGTGGCTGGGCCTGCATGGCCTGCAACACGTCATCTGGCAGCTCAGCGGCAAAACACGCGCCCAGGCTAGGCCCGCGCACAAACTGCAAAGGCTCGGCGATCAACCCCTGCCAGCGTTCGAATAAACTCATTCACCCTCCTTGAGCACATACAGCGCCTGGGACTGGCGCCGCGCCCACTGCTGGCGTGCCAATACACCGAGGGCGCCAAGCGCAATCAGCAACAACGTGCCGAACATGAAACGCGCCTGAGGCACGTTGTCTTCCAGCATCCACAAGCCCATAAAGCGCGCCAGCCGTGGTTGTGCCGGGTTCTGGCTGATGGCGACAGCCGCCTTGATCGCCGTGACCGAAACGCCTTCGTAGCTCAGACCGGAAATGCCGTTGGCCACCAGCGTCTTGATCTGCGGGATCAGCGTATTGATGTCGGTGCCCGGGTCGTAACGCACCAGTACCGAGGCCGACGAGGGTGAGATCACGCGTTTGAGCAGGTCGTTATCGGGCAGCACCACATGCACGCGCGCGGCGACGATGCCGTCGATCTGCGACACCGAATGCGATAGCTCCTCGCTCAGCGCATAGATCATCTGCGCGCGCTCCTGCACCGGCGACGACACCAGGCCGTTGCCCTTGAACACTTGGCCCATATTGGAAAAGCTCTGTTGCGGCAGGCCGGCGTTGTCGAGCAGCGTCATGGCTTCGGCGAAACGCTCCTCGTCGACCACCACTTTGAGCTGGCCGTTGTCCTGGGTCTTGCGCTCCGCCGGGATACCACCGCGCAGCAGCACCGCGACCATGGCGTTGGCATCGCGCTCGCTGAGGTTGGTATAGAGGTCGGTGTTGCACGCCTGCAACAGACTGGCCAGCAGGCCGATCAGCAACAGGCGCAGGGCGCGGTTTGGGCTTGGCATGGCGTTATTGACCCTTGAGCAGCGTGTTGGCGGAGCCGGAAATCTGCGTTGCACCGCGCACCACCATCTGGGTTTCGATGGAGTAGTCGAACATCTTGCCCAGGGAATGGACGATCTGGTCGACCTGCTGCTCGCCAACTTTTTTTCCCGACTCAGCCTGGGGAGAAGCACTGGCCGTGCGGATTTCGGCCTGCGCGGGTGGCGGCGCCGAGGGGTTGTTGGTGAGCAAATCCGCACGCTCGGAGAACGCTCGCGAACGGTCGATAAAGCTGTTCATGCGCTCCATCAAGCCCGAACCGATCTGGTGCGGGCTGGCGCCCTCGGGCATGCCCTTGGCGGTGTTGGCCATGTGTTCGAACAGGTTCTGCGAGGCCCCGGCGGGCCCCGCACCGGCGGACGGCGGCAAGGCCGTGGCGCCGGCGGCGAGACTGATAGTCATAGGGGCCTCCTACTCGTCGTCGTCATCGGACATGGCGTCGTTCAGCAGTTCCTGCATCTTCGGCATGATGATGAACTGGCCGCCGATGGTGACGGCCTGGGTGATCAACGCATCGTTGAATTTGGCATCGTCGGCGTCCGAGGTGTCCGCCGGTTTGTCGGCAGCCTTGGCGTTATCCACCGCGGCATTGAACTTGGCTTCAGGGCTGGCGCCACCGGGGGCGAGGTTGCTGTCTACGGCCGTTACGGACATGGTGCTGCTCCTTTACTGGGTTGGGGTTTCGGTACTGACTTGCGCGCCGCGAAACACCCGCACACCCCGCTCGCGGGCCACCGGGGCGGCCACGGCGTTGGGTTGCAGGTGATCGACGTGCTGTTGCACCAGCGCCAGGTACGGCGGTGGCCCGGACACGAACACTTCATCGCCTTCGGGGCCATTGCGCATCGACAGCTGCTGGCCGAACACATCAAGGGTGTTGAGGTAAGCCTGCAATTGGTCGAGGTTCAATGCGCTGGCCTTGAACAGTTTTGTGCCGATCTCATCGTTGACGTTGAGGTACAGAAGGTTGCCGTCGAAGTACCAGGTCAGGCCGTTGGTGTTGCACAGGGTTTGCAGGAACTCACCGGCGCTGGCGGCGCGAATCGTGCTGCGTGCCTTGCCGCGCACCTTGTCCGAGAGCACCACGGGGATGTCGAGGTTGTGGCCGAACTCTTCCAGTGCGCCGCGCACATCCTGGTCGACCAACACGTAGGCATAGGGTTTGGAAAACCATTCGGGCGCTTCGGCCGCGTGGGCCAAACTGGCGCCGAACAGGCATAGGATGGCCATGAAAAATATGCTTACATGGCCTGCGCCTTCGCCCGACGAGTTGTGACGATGACCAAGAATTTCCTGCTTGCCAGTACCCTGCTGTTGGCTGCCTGCTCCAGCAAACCTGCGACCGATTCCGACAAGTCCCTGCAACTGGCCAACGACCTGAACAAGCGCGGCGATTACGCCAGCGCGGCTGCGCTGTACGAGCGCGCCACCCAGCAACCCGGCGCCGGCATCGACCTGTGGCTCAAGCTCGGCCAGGCCAGGCTCGACGCCAAGGACGCGTCGGGCGCCGAGCGCGCCTTCCAGCAAGCCCTGGGTTTGGACGCCCGCAACGCCGACGCCCTGCTCGGCCTTGGCACCGCGCAGTTGCAACTGGGCAAGACCCAACGCGCCGTCACGGCGCTGGGCCAGGCCGCCGAGATCAACCACCTGCCGATCGCCTACACACGCCTGGGCATCGCGCAGGTCTTGAACGGCCAGGCCGTCGCCGCACAAACCGCCTTCGCCCAAAGCCTCAGCCTGCAACCCGACAACCTCGACAGCCGCTGCAACCTGGCCCTGGCTTATGCGCTGGGTGGGCAATCGCAACAGGCGCTGGACACCATCGCCCCCGTCACCCAATCGCCCCGGGCCTTGCCACGACATCAGCGTAATGAACTGTTGGTGATGGTGTTGGCGGGGTATGAACAAAAGGTTGCCGGGCTGGCGCTGGATGATATTCCGGCGGCTGAGCGGGCACAGTTGGTGACCGAAGCCAAGCGCATCAAAGCGATCAGTGATCCGGTGGCGCAAGCCAAGGAGCTGGGGTTGGTGGACCCGCGCTGATACACGACCAACCCGCTTTTGATCTGGCTTTTGATCTGCTTTTGATGTTGATCTGAGTCGCCCCGTTAAACCACGCTGGCCGAACGCAGGCTTTGGAGCGAGGGTAACCCGGCAGGACGCCGGGTTAGCCGCGCTGGGCCAAGGATGGCCCATCGCGGCGGCCCACGCTCCAAAGCCGGAGTGAGGGTACACCGAGCCTAAGCGAGGTGCCGAGTGGTGGGGCGAAGACCTTTTGCTTACTTTTGGGTCTTTCCAAAAGTGAGCCGCTGTAAGAGCGGAACCATAAGTGGCCGTTACTACAACAACGGATATGTACGCCGACTCACCGCTATCGCAGCGGTGCGGCGATCCGACAAGCCAGCTCCCACAGTTAGACCGGGTAGCTTCAGTTGGGTAGTGGTCGACCATGAGGCCGCTTTCGCGAGCAAGCCCGCACCCACATTGGGGCCTCATTGCTGGCCTCCTGCAGCGCCGGCCTTGGCTTCCTGCTGGTCCTTGCGCCGCTGCAACTGCTCGCGGTCGAACCCTTCGATATACACCTGCGCCGCCCGGCCCACCGGCGCGGCCATTGCTGGCCCGGTCGCGCGGCCCTGGGTCAGGTCCTGCTTGCGCTCGACCATCTGCATCAGGTTCAAATTGTTCGCGCAGCCCAACGGCAAGGTCGGTTTGAAGTCTTCATCCAACCCAATCTCATCCTTGGCCGCCGGTTGCTGGCACTGGCTCGGCACGCCATCGGCGCGGTATTCGGGCGAGTAATACGTCGGCGCCAAATGGGTCTTGCAGCCCACCAACACCAAGGGCAACAGCATCAACACACGCAAAACAGTCATGGCAGGCCCCTTAGTCAATTCATGTAGAAACCGAACGCCCCGCCGCTGCGCGGTCCGCTGGCTGCGGCGGTGGTCGGTAAGGCGTCCAGGGGCGTGGCCAGACCGCGACCGCGTACCGGCTCGACCAGGTACGGGGTAATCAGGATCACCAGTTCGGTTTCATTGCGTTGGAAGCGCTTGGAGCGAAACAGGTTGCCGAGGATCGGCAGGTCGCCCAGCAATGGCAGTTTTTCGATGTCCTGGCTGCTCTCGCGCTGGAACAACCCGGCGATGGCGAACGTCTGCCCGCTGCCGACTTCCACCCGCGTGTCGGCGCGGCGCACGCTGAAGGACGGCACATGGAAATTGCCGAAGTCCACAGTGCCGCCGCTGACCACGCTGCTGACTTCCGGGCGCACTTGCAGGGCGATACGCCCGTTAGGCAGCAAGGTCGGGTTGAACAACAACGACACACCGAAGGACTTGTATTCGATGCCCACCAGGTCGCGGTTGACCGGTACCGGGATCGCCACTTCGCCACCAGCGAGGAAGCTCGCGGTCTGGCCGGTCATGGCGGTGATATTCGGCTCGGCCAGGATCTGCAAGATGCCATTGGCTTGCAGCGCATCGAGCATGCCATCGATATTCACATTGCCGGAACCGGTGCCCGCCGTCGCCAAGCCACCGGCCGTCGCTGCCGCCAATGGGCCGCCCGTGATCAGGCCGAAGGAAAACGTGCCGTTATTGAACATCGCGTTCCAGTTAACGCCGTAGTGCAGCAACTCGGAACGCGACACTTCGGCAAAGCGCACCCGCAGGTTGACCTGGGCGGCACCGGCATATTCGGTGGTGTTGATCGCGCTCTGGAAACCTTGGCCCTGAGGGTTGAGCAGCGCGTTGAGGTCGGTGGCCTCGGCCACCGAACCGAGCGTGCCCTTGGCAATCAGGCGGTTGCCGGCGCCGCTGATCTGCGCACCGTTGCCGGGGTGCAGGGTCTGCATCGGCGTGGTCACCGCCTGGCTGTCACTGCTGACCGAAAGCGTCAGGCTGGCCAGTTGTTTGCCGTCGTTGCCCAGGGCTATCAGGCTGGTGTTGCCCGGCGCCTTGCCGAAGATATAGATAGTGCCGGGCGACACCACTTGCAGGTCGGCCACATTGGGTTCAGCCACCAGCACCGAATCCACCGGCGCCACGAAATGCAAAATGCGCCCTTCACCGGACGCCAGGTTGATCGAGCCGCCAGCACCTCGGGCAATGTCCTGGGCCTGACTGGCACACGCAATCAAAGCGAGTAACAACACACAAAAACGCATCATGAGGCAGACGCCAGGGGAGTGACAGAAGCCGCAGCGGGCGCGCGGCGATTGGAAATATCGGTGAGGCTGATGGTCACCAGCGCTTGCAGGTTGTACTCGGTGGCCAATTCGCGGAACGACAGCACCGCCAGTTCCAGCTCGCCGCGCAGTACCAGGCGACGCAAGCTGCGGCGCAGTTCCGGGTGCACCAGCAACACGGCGCTGTTGGCCTCACGGGTGTTCTCGCAAGCCTGACGCAGTTGCGCAAGCAAGGCGCGGCTGACGTCTTCGGGGATCAACTCGCGCTGCGGCTCCTGGCGACGCAAGGACGCACGAAGCTGGTCTTCCAGGCCCGGCGCCAGTACCAGTGCGCCGATCACCCGGTTGCGATCCGCATACTGATGACTGATCTGCCGCGCCAGCGCTGCACGCAAATGCTCAGCCAGGCGCCCGGCGTCAGTTTCACGCGCGCCCCACTCCACCATGGCTTCGAGCAAGGCGCGCTGGTTGCGGATCGACACGCCTTCGCCGACCAGCAAGCGCAGGGTTTCGGCCACGCGTTGCAGCGGCACCAGGCGCAGGGCCTCTTTGACCAGCTCGCCGTAAGTGGCTTCGGTGCGCTCGAGCAACAGACGGGTTTCCTGGATGCCGAGGAAGTCCGCGGCATAGCGGCGCAGGCTGCGTTCCAGCACACCGCGCAGCACTTCGTCAGGCAGCAAAAAGCCGATGCCGGCATTGCGCAAGGTGTCTTCGTGCTGACGCTCGATCCAGTGCGCAGGGCGGCCATTGAGCGGCGAATCGGCTTGTACGGTAGCGATATCGAGCAACTGCACATGCACCGGGTCGTCCTGCAACAGCAGGCAGTTGATCGGCAATTCGCCCTCGCTCACCGGCACGCCTTCCAAAGACACGCGAAAACTGCCCGGCGTGGCCTTGGCTTCCATGTAGATGCCTGGCACTGGTACGTCCACGCCAAGCTCGGTGCGAATGTCGTGACACAGCGCTTCGACACGCTGGCGCAGCATCTGGCGTGGCGCGCTTTGGGACAGGCCGCTGCCGAGGGTCAGCAGTACACGGGTGTCGGGCAGCAGGTTGTCATCCTGTTCGGCCGGCACCTCGACCACCGGCTCAGGTGCTTGCACCAACGCTTCAAGTTCACCCTGGGGCTGACGGGCCTGCCGGCGATACATCAAAAATGCCGCACTGCCAAAGGCTAAGGACAAACCGATAAATACCCAGGTCGGAAAACCCGGCAGCAGGCTTACGCCGATCATGATCAGCGCCGTCAGGCCCAGCGCACGGTAGCTGGCGCCCAGTTGCTTGATGATCTCGCTGCCCAGGTCGCCGGCCTCGCCGTCGCTGTTGACGCGCGTCACGACGGTGCCCGCCGCGACTGAAATCAACAGCGCCGGGATCTGGGCGATCAGGCCGTCACCCACGGTCAGCAGCGAATAGGTGTGCACCGCCACGCCGAACGGCATGTCGCGTTCGAGCATGCCGATCAGCATGCCGCCCAGCAGGTTGACCGCGAGGATCACCAGCCCTGCGATGGCGTCGCCTTTGACGAACTTCATCGCGCCGTCCATTGCGCCGAACATCTGGCTTTCCCGCTCCAGGCGCGAGCGCCGACGGCGGGCTTCGGCCTGGTCGATATCGCCATTGCGCAGGTCGTTGTCGATGCTCATCTGCTTGCCGGGCATGGCGTCCAGGGTAAAGCGCGCCGCCACTTCCGCGACGCGCTCGGCACCTTTGGTGATAACCACGAACTGCGCCACGGTGATGATCAGGAACACCACCATGCCGACCACCACTTGCCCGGCAATCACGAAGTCACCGAACGCCTTGACGATATGCCCGGCGTCACCGTGCAGCAGAATCAGGCGCGTGGTGGTGATCGACAGCGACAGGCGAAACAAGGTGCTGAGCAGAATCAGCGGCGGCAGCGCAGAGAACTCCACGGAGTGGCCGATGTAGAACGCTACGATCAGGATCAGGATGCTCAGGGCAATATTGAGGCCGATCAGCATGTCCACCAGGTAGGTGGGCAGCGGGATGATCATCATCACAATCGCCATCAGCATAAACGCGACGATGATCACGTCAGTGCGCTGCGCAGCCATGCGCGCCACATTGTTCAGACGATTGAGTACGCTCATGGGTTGGCCCTGCGTGCGGCTAAGTAGCGTTTGAAGCACTGGCGCGCTTCGTCCTTGCGCTCGCCGTACCACAGCGCACGCGCGCGCAGCAGCAACAGGCTGGCGGACTCACCTTCCAGCGCCACCAGGCGGTCGAGGGCGCCGAGTGCCCGCGTGGCATCGCCACTGTCGGTGAACGCCAGCACCAGCGCGCGCAACAGCACGCAGTCGTGGGGCGCGACACTGACGGCAATCAGCAACATCACCAGCGCGCGCTGGGACTGACCATTGCGCCGGTACAGCTCGCCAATGCCCTTGAGCAGTTGCACGGCGTCCTCGTTATCGCGGGCCATCAGGCATGCACCTGTGAGCGCTGCTGTTCGAGGTTGCGGCGCATCTCGATCTCTTCGCTGATCAGGTCATGGGCCAGGGCCTTGATCTCGGGCTCAGCGTCCAGGCTCGGCAGGATGTGTTCCATCACATGCTCCAACAGCTCCAGGGAACGCGCGCTGCCGAACAGCAGGGAGTCCACCCCGGCGGCGCTGGTGAGGGCTTCGAGGTCGCTGCGCAGCGAGCGGCGGGTTTGGGTCTTGCGGGTCTTGAGCACCGCTTCGAAGGCGGTGGCCTGGCGTGAATTGACCGGGTGAATCGCTTCGATAGGCGCGCTGCGCACATCACTGGGAATTAACGGGCGGGGTTCGACTTTCATGCCGGGGCCTGTTGATCGTTCTCACGCTCTGCGTGGGCATGCATCCTGTGACGCTCTGCGTCACCTTGCGCAGGGGTCACGCATTGCGCTGATTTCAGGACGCGGAGCGTCCGGGGCGGCATTACCACGCAGAGCGTGGGAACGATCATGTGTATACGTCCCATAGACCGACTCATAAGGTGAAGGTAAAGCGCTCATCGCCACGGGCGAGGATCACTTGGTTGTTCTCGATGCGTTCCAGCACCCAGTTGTCCGCCAGCGCAGCGCCGGGGTACAGGCGCTTGCCGCTGTCATTGATCACGTAGGGGTGGGCGCCGAACCACACGGCCTGGAAGCGCACGCGTGGGCTCGCGGCATCGGCACGCGCGGCAACGCGGGGGTTGAGCACGATCTGCTGGCCGTAGCGCTGGTCGAAGGCTTGTTGCAGGGCCAGCCATTGAGGCTTTTGTGACTGTTCTAAACTGCCCTCGGCGCTGAGCTGGCCGTTGCTGTTGGTGACGCTCACTGCATCCAGGCGGGCGGCTTGCAACTGTTGCTCCAGCCAGGCTTTGGCCTGTTCACGAGACGGCTGTTTAATCGCCGGCACATCGACCACTGCCGCCGCCTGCGCCAACGGCGGGTCACTTCGAAAGGCCAGTGCCCCTGCACAGATAAACAGCAGGCCGAGCGCGACAATCCAAGGCGTTAATCTGCGCGGAGCGCGGGAGGGTTGTTCTGCCTCTTCAGGCAGCGCCAGGCTCACACCGGCGGTGCCGATGCGCAGTTGCAAAGGCAGTCGCGCGCGATGGCCATTGCCCCGGGGAATTCGCACAGTGCCGGCGACCAGCACCTCACCGCCCAAGGCTTCGACCGCCACATGGCCGCCCTCAAAACGCAGGCGCAGGTGCAGGCCGGCGATACCGGGGTCGCTGAGCACAAGGTCGGCCGCGAGGTCCGCGCCGATGGTGTAGACAGGCTGATCAAGCACCAGGGAACTGCCCTGGTGCAAACCGGCGGTCACAGTGAGGGTCGGTGCGCCAGTCGCAGCCACCGGCCCCAAAGAAATCAAGGCTGTCATGTGTGGGTTTGCCCCCTTGAAAATGTGCAACGGGGTCAAGAATCAGCAGGTAAACGGGCAGCGCCAGCGCCGCCCGTTTGGCAAATCAGTTCTGCGGACGCTGTTTGGTGGCGTCGAGCTCAGCTTTTTTCGCGGTGCTGATTTCGGTGATCTTGGCCGACTTCTCGATAGCCATGTTGAAGGTCGCTTCCATCTTCGCGATAGCGTCGTCGGCGCCGCCGGCTTTTACTGGTGGGACATCAGCCATGTTCATCTCCTTGCATCGATAGGGAAGTTATTCAGTTGCGCAACAGCAAGCTGAAAGTATGCAAACCCGGTAAATGCCCAATACGTCAGACAGTGAGCGTTTGAACCGTCGTTGGTTTGCATGGGGGCCATACTACTCACGATCAAAACGCCTTCGCTGTGAAAGCTTGTGAAACGTTTCGGCTACAGGGTGTGAATTGTTTGGCTCAACCCGGCGTTGAAAAAAACTCATGCCGGTTCGCCCGCGGAACTTTTAGCGAAACGTTCAAACAAGGCCAAAGCCCCTTATTACGCGGCGTTGCACGCACACCCCGACATTCTCTTGAACAATAGCCGGCAGGTTTACAGCGTAAAAACGCGCAGTCCGTCACGACGTCGACGTCTTTTTTGTATCGACTTCACATTTTTCGCTAATAGCCTTTTGCCCAACTTCGCAGATATTTCCATTTGTAACAAAAGCGACTTACTCATCGCGTTTCATAGCTCGGCGCGAGCGACCTTAATGCTCGCGGGCAACTAATTTCCTGCGCCTGATTAGTACAGATGCACTAATAGCTAAATAGTCAGTGTGCAGGCCCTGATATATGAAACAACTTCCAGGTGAGCATGTATGCCAGCGATCCCAAGTAGTCGTGACCCTGCGCAAACACCGGGCACAGACGGCTCGCAGAAAAAATTCGAAACCGCGTTGTACACCGCCGTCAACCAGCCGACCTTCGACCCGTCGAAGATCCGTGGCCCGTCGATCCCACTGCCCTATCAAAACGTTCAGGCGCCGGTGAACAACAGCATCACCTACACACCGTTGGGCAGCGACAAGCCAGTCACTCTCAAGCAGAGCGACAACCCGCGTCTCTACGAAACACTGGTCAACCAGTACAACACCCAACAGAACGATGCGAGCTTCGAAAAAAACCTCAGTGACAGTAAAGCGGCCGGCTACACCCAGGCCGATGCGAGCACCGTGGCGCCGGGGCTGGGCAACTACACGGCCATCGGCAGCCCGACTGAACTCGGCCCCGGGCTGATCCGCTATGAGACCGCCTCGGGTGACAAGGTGGTGGTCAGCCAGAAAGACACGCCGCAGCTGTTCGATCAGGTCAGCGGCGACTTCACCAAGCTGTCGGCAATCAATGCCAGCGGCGCCGAAGGCTATCGCCTGGCCGGTGCCGACGAGAGCATCGACCCAGCCACCCATATCGGCCCGCCCGAGGAAGTCGGGCCAGGGTTGATCCGCTACCAGACCGCGTCCGGCGACAAAGTGATCGTGTCCCAGGACATCACCCCTGGCCTGTACGACCAAGTCGCCAAGCTTTACGCCGGCACTACTGGAGCGGCAGGCGCCTGCGATACTTCGTGGGTCGACAACTCGTCGTTCGGCGTGTCCGGCGCCAAGGACTGGAACAGCATCACTGGCAACACCAGCACGACACCGACCAAAGAAGAACTCGACCTGAACCGCCCGCGCGCCGCCGCACAATTGCTCTCGCAGAACTGGGACGCCTGGGGCCTGCACGGCGCGCCGATCGACTTTGCCAACCCGCCGACCACCTTGCCGCCCCAGGCTCAGGCCGTGCTCAAGTACGTGGCCAGCAGCCCGAACCTGATGGCTGCGCTGGACAGCGGTGGTCGCGGCAAAGCTGACAATGTGATTACCCATTCCGACGTTGACCATTTCATCAGCAACACCAACAGCGATATCGGCGCGGCGGCGAAGTCCTATGGCAGCTTTATGGGCAGCCACCCAGGCGACTTGGCCAAGGCCAACGCCAAGTCCGCCGCCATCGTGATGGCCAACGAAAGCCTGGTCGCCAGTTCCGGCACTGCCATGCGTCCAGGTGATAACCAGCGCAGCAACGACGGCATGATCCGCCCCGATAACCTGCAAGCCCTGGGCAGTGATTCGGCCTTGAGCAACGAGCTGACCGGCGCTGCAGCAATGTGGTCGCGCCCCGGTCTGTTCCACGCCCTGGAAACCGGCGGTGACAACCCCGCCACCAGCAAACCCGACAACATCGGCACCCGCGACAACATCGGCGCATGGCTGGAGAAACAGGCGCCGAAAAACGACAGTGACACCCTGACCTTCCTCGACGGCGCCGCCACCCGCGATGCCGTCGCCGGTGTGGACACCTCCAAGCTCACCGCCGATATCCTTGCCAACCCGCAGAACTACACCGGCGAACAAAAAGCCGCCGTGATGGTGCAACTGACCGATGCACAAACCCGCCTGCTGGTCAGCGACTACGTCGGCAACGCAGGCTTGATGGACAAGTACACCTCGCCCAACTGGGGCCTGAACCCCAACGAAGACAAGATCAAGGCGCAGCTGCAAAGCGGCATCGAGACCCTGTCGGCAGACCCGGATGTGCAAAGCTTCCTGCAGAACAATCGCGGCCCCGCGCTCAGGGATATCGTTAGCAGCGACCCGAGCATGAAGGTCGCGATGCAGAACTACTTTGAAGGTGGCATCGAGTCGGGCAAAAACCTCAACGACAACCTCAATGCCAAGGACCAGAACGGCAAACAGATCGACATGGGCATGGGCCTGCAAAACGCCGCCAACGACGCGACGATCGCCAACCTCGCACTGGGGGGCAACGGCCATGTGGACCTGACCAAGGTGGCGGCCAACGCCGGGCAAAGTGACGCGATCCTCAGCTACTACAAGAACCAGCTGGTGACCGGCAAAGCCTTCACCGATGCGGTAGCCGGTGGCCTGGACCCGACCGTAGCGGCCAGCAGTTTCGCCGCCAGCACCGCGTCGGCCCAGGCCTTTCTGGGTGACAAGGCCACGGCGGATGACGCGGCGACCTTGCAGGTCAACTTCAACGAAAACCTCGGCGATGCGTTGCTCGGCGGTGCGACCACCGACACGTTGAACGTCACGCTCGGCGATGGCAACGGCAACTTCGACGACGCCAAAGTCACCGCTGCGATCAACGACGCGCAGCAAAAAGACCCCGCGATGTTCACCACCTCCGACGGCGGCAAGATCGACCCGGCACAGGTGGTGTCGATGCTGCGGTCGGTATGGGACATCGGCCGTCAGGGCAACAAGATTGCCGATGCCTTGCCCAAGGCTATCGAAGGTATGAAATTCGGGGATGTCAGCCCGGCGTTCAAGCAAGGCCTGCTGCACATTGGCAGCGCGGTGTTGATGAGCGGCGTGCTGATGGCGCGTTCGGCCAGCGGCAGCACCACCCCGGTGGCGGATGCCAACCGCGTATCGGCGGGCCTGCAATTTGCCGGGTTGCTGCTCGAAGGCGGGACCAAATACGCCAAGGAAGCCGGCTATGGCGTCACCTGGGTCAACCGCCCGGACGGCGGCACCATTGGCGATTTCCCCGGCAAAGTGCCGGTGGGCAAAGGCCCGCTGTCGGCGCAACAGATCGCCAATATCGGCGCGGCGGGCAAGATCATTGGTTCGGCCGGCGGCATTATCGGCGGCGTGATCGGGATTATCGGCGGCGTCGACTCCTTGAAAAAAGGCGACTACCTCACCGGCAGTTTCTCGGTGGCCACCGGTGTGCTCGGCACAGGTGCGGCCGTCGCCGGCCTGGTGGAAGCCGGTGCCGGTTTGTATGGCGCCACCGAAATCGGTGCAGTGGCCGGCACCATCAGCGGCATCCTTGGCGGCGCCACGGCGATTCTCGGGGGTATCGGCAGCGCGTTCCTGCCGTTCGCCCTGGCCGATGCCCATGGCAAGGCGCAAGACGCCTTCTACGGGCAACTGACACCTGTGCTGCAGCAATACGGCCTCACCGGTGGCCCGACGATGGATGGCGATTATCCGGCTGACCCGATCCCGGCGATCAACACCTGACTCTCCCTGGCAACCCGGCGTAAAAAGGAGCCGCGTCGGGCTGCAATGTCCACGCACAAAGGTTAACTGACATGACGTACTCGACTCGCAGCCACCTCACCGATGACGCCTCTTTCGGCATTCACTTCGGCCCGTTCCAACTGCTGCCCCACCGTTATCTGCTGCTCAAGCATGGGCAACCCGTGAACCTGGGCAACCGCGCCCTGACCTTGCTGATCGCCCTCGCCTCCCGGCCTGGTGAATTGCTGCATAAACACCAATTGCTCGACATCGCCTGGCCCAGGCTGGTGGTGGAGGAATGCAACCTGCGCACACAGATCAAGACCCTGCGCCGCGCGCTGGGCGACGATGACTCGTTCTACATCGCCACCGCAGCGGGCCTGGGTTATCGGTTCGTCGCGCCCACCTGGTTGGAACCCGAGCCGGTGCAGGTGATGAAGCCGTCGGTGGATGGTGACGATAAGCGCCAGTGGGTGGCGTGATCTACGCCCCCACACAATCAAACTGTGGGAGCTGGCTTGTGTGGCGAGGGAGCTTGCTCCCGCTGGGGTGCGAAGCGCCCCCAGGATAGCTGCGACTGCTGCGCAGTCGAACGGGAGCAAGCGCCCTCGCCACAGCCCCCCACACTGTTTCAGATCTGGGGGGTCAGACGAGTGCGCTCACGTCCAAATGCCCATCCTTCACCGGTGGGCACCAGTAGTAGCCACCGGTCAGCGGCGTACTGATCCGATACAACCCATCCACAATCCCGTCTTCCAACCCGCTCATGCGCCGCAGTTGCGCTTCAAACGCATCGAAGGAATGCCCAAACGCCAGGAACATCAACCCCGCCTGGCCGTTCTCGGCCCACGGCATCGAGCGGCGCACCACAAAGGCTTGCGGGGTAAAACTTTCCTGGGCGGTACGCTTGGTGTGAGCGGATTCGGGGGCGTCGTCCAGCTCTTCGTTATCGCCATGGCGGCGGCCGATGATGTGGTCACGCTCCTGGGCGGGCAACGCGGCAAAACCATCGAGGTCGTGTTGCCATTGCTGGATCGCGGCAAAGCTGGCGCCGCTGTCGGTCAGGGCGGCTTCGACGGCGGCGGCGGCGTGGGGGTTTTCGGTGCCGTCTTCGTAATCGGTCAGATCGAAGCCGGTCTTGTAGCGGAAGCCTTCGGTCATCTGCACCAGCCGGAATGCCGGAGCCAGGGCCTTTTCAAATGCGCGACTGCGCAGCAGCAGTTCACCGCGATCCACACCGTGCAGCCACACCCACAACGCCTGCTGGGTGGACGGGTTATGGGCGCCTGGGCCAGTAACGGCGGGGAATGCGCGCAGCCCTTCAATATGCGCGCCGAGCGAAGTTACCAGCGGCTCGCCAACACCGACCACTGCGCCCGCGTCCGCCAACTGCACCAGCGCGTCTAACGCGGCGGGTACGGCTGCCAGTGCATCAACGGCAAAAAACAGATGGCGTGCCTGCAACGGCACCGGTGCGGCAAGAATGCCCGGCTGGTAGTGACTCATGTGAACTCCTTCTGAAAAGCCGCGCAGTTTAACCGGCCAGCGCGGGCTTTTGCTCAAGGTTTTCCAGATCACGCGGTTCCAGGCCCAATTGCGCCTTGAACTGCGCCCCAGCCTTTGGGCGTGACCCGCACCGCACGCGAATCCCTGGCGCTGATCAATCAGGCGTGCGCCACGGCCTGCTGTATGGCCTGCTGTTTGTACTCAGCCTGTATTTCTGGGCGTCTCGCCGCTGCGCACCGGCGTGGCGTTCCTGCCACTGACGGTGTTGGTGAGCATCGGCAGCCTGACGGCCGGCGAGTGCGTGCGCGCCTTCGTAACGCGTCTGGCGCTTGCCACACAGCCCTTGGATGGGTGACTCTCTAGTCATGTTTTGCAACTATTCCAGGGGTAGCGATATGACCACCAGTAACCTGCTCGCCCAGCTGTTTCCCACCGCCGCCAGCGAAATTCCCGAGCAATTCCGCCTGGCCGCGCCCATCGAACAGCGTGATTACCTGGTCGACGGCCAGTTGCAGGTGTGGAACGGCCCGCTGGCCAAGGTGCAAAGCCCGGTGCAACTGGGCGATGAGCGCGTACACATCGGCAGCACGCCGCTGCTGGATGCCGACACCGCCCTCACCGCCCTGGACGCCGCCGTGCGCGCCTATGACCGCGGCCAGGGTGAATGGCCGACGATGCGCGTGGCCGAACGTATCCAGCATGTCGAAGCCTTTTTACGACGCATGCGCGAACAGCGCGACGCGGTGGTCAAGCTGCTGATGTGGGAGATCGGCAAGAACCTCAAGGACTCGCAGAAAGAATTCGACCGTACCTGCGACTACATCACCGACACCATCAACGCCCTCAAGGAACTCGATCGCCGCAGCAGCCGCTTTGAGCTGGAACAGGACACCCTCGGCCAGATCCGCCGCGTGCCACTGGGCGTGGCGCTGTGCATGGGGCCTTACAACTACCCGCTCAACGAGACCTTCACCACGCTGATCCCCGCGTTGATCATGGGCAACACTGTGGTGTTCAAGCCGGCCAAGCTCGGCGTGCTGTTGATTCGCCCGCTGCTGGAGGCGTTCCGCGACAGCTTCCCGGCCGGCGTGATCAACGTGATCTACGGCAGCGGCCGCGAAACCGTCAGCGCGCTGATGGCCAGCGGCAAAATCGATATCTTTGCGTTTATCGGCACCAACAAGGCCGCCAGCGACCTGAAAAAACTGCATCCAAAGCCACACCGCCTGCGCGCAGCCTTGGGCCTGGACGCAAAAAACCCCGGCATCGTGCTGCCCGAGGTCGACCTGGACAATGCCGTGAGCGAAGCGGTCACTGGCTCCCTGTCGTTCAACGGCCAACGCTGCACTGCGCTGAAGATCCTGTTTGTACACGAAGCGGTAGTCGACAGCTTCATCCAGAAATTCAACAGCAAACTGGCGACGCTCAAACCCGGTATGCCCTGGGAAGACGGCGTATCGCTGACGCCGTTGCCGGAAGTCGGCAAGGTCGATTACCTCAACGCGTTGGTGGCCGACGCCGCGCAGCACGGCGCCAAGGTGGTGAACCCCAATGGCGGCGAAAGTCGCGGTTCGTTCTTCTACCCCGCCGTTTTGTACCCGGTGAACCCGCAAATGCGCGTTTACAACGAGGAACAGTTCGGCCCGGTTGTACCGATCGTGCCGTACCGTGACCTGGAGACCGTGATCGAATACGTACTGGACTCGGACTTCGGCCAACAGTTGAGCATCTTCGGCACCAACGCCGTGGAAGTCGGGCGGCTGGTGGACACCTTTGCCAACCAGGTCGGGCGTATCAACATCAACGCCCAGTGCCAGCGCGGGCCGGACACCTTCCCGTTCAACGGGCGCAAGAACTCGGCCGAGGGCACGCTGTCGGTGCATGACGCGCTGCGCGTGTTCTCGATCCGCACGTTGGTGGCGACCAAGTTCCAGGAGAGCAACAAGGCGTTGGTCAGCGATATTTTGCGTAATCGAGATTCGAGTTTCTTGACCACGGATTACATTTTCTGAAGACAGCGCCGCTCCCTGTATAAACAGGTCAGAGTGGGAGCTGGCTTGCCTGCGATAGCATCACTGCGGTCTGACTGAAAGACCGAAGTGCCTGCATCGCGGGCAAGCCCGGCTCCCACACGCGATCCGGTCCACCCTGCATAATGAGGCCACTTTAATACCGATGAACCTGCCCTTCTTCGCCCGGCGCCTGCTGCGCCCTTTGCTCGACCCCTACCGCCGCTATCGCCACGCCAAGCTGATCCACGCCGTGCGCGTGTCCATCGGCCTGCTGGCGACCATCCTGCTCACCACCGGCATCAACCTGCCCCACGGCGAGTGGGCCTCGGTGACCATGCTGATCGTGATCGGCGGCTTGCAGCACCACGGCAATATCGGCAAAAAAGCCGTGGAGCGCGCCTACGGCACCCTGATCGGTGCCAGCGTCGGCCTGCTGCTGGTGGTGCAACAGGCCTATTTCGGCATACCGCTGCTGACCTATCTGCTGATGTCGGTGGTGTGCGGGTTCTTTTCCTATCACGCCATCGGCAAGGGCGGTTACATCGCGCTGCTGTCGGCGATTACGGTGTTTATCGTCGCCGGCCACGGCGACAACCCGATCTCGGATGGCTTGTGGCGCACCGTCGATATCCTTATCGGCATCGTGTTGGCACTGGCGTTTTCCTTTGCCCTGCCGCTGTACGCGGTGTATTCGTGGCGCTACAACATGGCCAGCGCACTGCGCGACTGTGCAGCGATTTACAGCCGCATCATCAACGGCCAGTCAGTCACTGACGATGAACACTTCAAGCTGCTCAACCGCCTGAATGCCGCCATACTGCAACTGCGCTCGCTGATGCCTTCGGTGTCCAAGGAAGTGCGTATCTCGATGACCGAGCTGGACATGATTCAACGGCACCTGCGCATGTGCATCAGTACCCTGGAGATTCTTGGCAACACCCGGCCGGACCCGCGTGATGAGCAGGCAATGGCGCGGATGCAAGTGATGTTAAAGGCCGAGCACCGGCAGATTCGCGTGCAATTGGTGGGGATGGCGCGCGCACTGAAATCCGGGTTTACCGAGCGCCTGGAGCGGCCTGCGGTGCACGCAGCGGATGAAGCTGGGTTGGATGCACCGGTGCAAAGTGCATTGGATGGGTATCGGTTGTTGACGTTGCAACTGGTCGGCAATGTGGAGGCGATGCGGCAATTGCTGGCGAAGACGGCAAGTCATTGGAAGATTTGAGTGGTGCAAAAAGGGACAGCCTACGGTTAGGTAGAGCTGTCCCGATTGTTCAGCGAGGCAGGATCATGTCAGGCGAGAAATGTAGGCCGAGTGAACGATGAAATCGTTACCCCAGCCACTATTTTGGTGATTTTGAAGAGCAACAGCCTTTGCTCCATTCGTCGAAACTGCGAAGTCAACGGAAAGCGTGTACCACGTATTTTTTGGCGGCGCTACCGAACTGGAATACTGTACACCGCCGACCATTATCGCGAGAACCGGATCCACATTTATTCCTCCCGACGGAGAAAAATTGAATACATAGAATGAAGCCCGGTATCTGTGGCCAACATTAAAATTAGAATATGCGGCTACTACGACACCTGCATAATTCGACCTGTCGGCATGAGTCCATATATTCAGGCCAGACCCTGTGAACGTATGTCGATCTGCGTTAACGCCTGGCGACCAAGGACCGAGCCCGTACATAAAACTAGTCGTCAACGCCGCAAACGAATCAGACTTAGTGTACCGCACTAACGAAAACACAAATGCTCGGAACTTCTCTATGCCGCCGTCGTAGGCAATCCTAACCTCCACATCAAAGGCCGTATTATTAGCCCACGCAGTCAACACACCACGCACTACCGGCTGATTTAACAAGCCGCCGGCAACTTCAGCCTCAGTAATTTCATGAGCCGACACCACCTCCACCGACTTGCCACCGCCAATAAAGGTTACCCATATCAGTTGCCCCGCCTTGCACAAAGGCATCTTGGCTATGTCGAATCGCGCATTACCGACGAATGTATTCAAATCAATTACCGTCCCACCAGCCTGATTATTAACCATTGCCTTCGGAAGACTGGCTGCTGGAATCGTACCGACGGCTACCGTTTGAACCGTCGACAGAGTGATCTTATCACCACGCTTGACCGAGTACATCAATTGCACCCTACTGTTGACACTATTGTGCACTGCTTGCTGCTTCGTAAAGTCAGCTATTACTGAGCCACTTGCCTGACCTTTAATTTTCTCTTCGAATACCAACCCATTCTCCAGTATCCATTTGCACACGATCTCATCGGTGACGAGCATACCTTTATACGCAACTTTAACGTTGGTAGTTTTTTCAATAGCCAACGGATCAACCGTTGTCTCTTGTGCAATAGTGGCAGCACCAACAAGCGTGGGAAAGGCCAGCTCGGCAGGGAGCTGTTGGATGATATAGGACGTCTCGCCGAAAAATGTCGCTGTTTGCAGAAGAGGAATACCTGGAAAGCTCGACCAGAATTTGATATCCAATACGGAGCCATCCTCAAGCTGAAGTATTTCATCAATCGGCAGGGGCGCGAAAATTCCTTTGCCAAGGTCACTCTCGGTTATCAAATTGGCGACATAAAACTGCCTGTGATATTTATCCCCATTACTATCGACACCCGAGAGATCCAGCCACACAGGCTGACCTGCAAACATGAACGGCCAAGGTGGCGCAATATCGACGCTCGCGCCACCAATGAGTTGATAAAGCGGCAAGACCGTCGTGTCCGCATAACCACGAATGATTGGCTTGGGCAGATTTTGTACGGGCAACAACCGTAGACGCAAGGTCTCAAACATGTATCTGAATGGCCCACGTGCAACCGTACAGTTCATGACTATATTATTGCCATCGTTGCGCAAGCCCCTCGTAATCACCTCAATGGGAACGTGCGATTTGAAAACGGTGTTCTTAGGATTAACTGCCACCACTTCCTTGTGCTGCATGATGCCAAACTCTCCCTCCAGGGTAAAAGTGACGGTGTCGCCTTTGATCGGTTTAAAATACGTCATCTCCAAATTCCCTCCCTTGATGAGAGCCCTTGGAAATATCGTGTCGTCGGTCGCACTGGCCTCCACCAGTTTAAACGTCTGGAGCTCCACCGGTTCGCCAATACTGATTCTGAGCACCGCCGAACGTCGGATGATAGGTGGCGAACCTGGGGTTACCACGCTATAGGAGATATCCACGGCACCGTTGAGATTCGCTGCAAATAGGTCGTATGGAATAGGCGTCGCCAGTTCCAGCAAGGCGGCACCTTCAATCGCTTTGTTAATAGTAATAATGCCTTGCGACGAACTCCTTGGAGACCCGCCTATTATATTATAGTGCAACTCATCATGCTCAACCGTATCCGCACAAGGGAAAAACACATCCACGTCATAACCACTTAAATCATTCAGGTCCAAGTTAAAGTTCGTATAATTTTCTTTAACCTCTTGAATATAGGCAGCCGGTAGATCTCCACCCCCCTCGCCAATCTCAGCTTCCACTATTTCTGAACGGCGAGGTGGTTTTCCTGACCCAGCGTTAACTTCGTAGAAAACTTCAAAGACGCCTTTATTTTCAAATACTTTTAGATCTTTTTTAGGCAAAAGGCGTTTACCACCCTCCGGCCCGGCCAATTGACTGTAAGTCACAACTTGCGCACCGTTATGGTCGCCTTTTGTACGTAAATAGATGGTCTCACGGCTGGAAGACGCATAGGGTGAGTAAATAGGCATTTCAGACTCAACATCTCTGTCGCGCGGAATCAGTCCGGCCTGATACGGGTCCAGCTTGAGTCGCGGCATCCGTGTCGGTGTCCCGATCACATCAATCGAATAGCTACGCGAAAATTCTATCTTTGTACCGTTATAACTATGTAACTCCCACGACAGACGGAACCGGCCACGTCCGATATCATTGAAAAAGGCACTACTAAGAGGGATCGACTCTGACTGTACGTTCCTGTCAGTTATCGCCGGCAAACGTAAGGTATAGGTAGTTTTGTCCGCCCGTTCAACATCCAAAACCAAAATGATCTTGTTTCGTGTAGTGGATGTCGTTGTTCTGCGGGGTGGAGCGATTAACACCAGGTATTGAGCGGCGCCTTGCGTATCGAGGTCGACGGTGGAAACCTCCTCGGACAGTTCATCGCCCGTCAACGTCAAGATGGGCATATTGAGCAAAGTGCTTTTGAGCTCATTACGCAGTGGATAGGGTTTGGAAAGCGTGTATTTGCCCTCCGGCTCATTCCCCACCACGTCTCTGACCCCCATGCGAACGTAGAAAGTCCCATCTTTAGTGACGCTTCTAAAAACTTTACCGGGGATATCCACACTGTATCGTTTATTTCCTGAGGCCTGCTCCGGCGTCACAATGTGTTCATGAACATGTCCGTCAACGTAGATGAAGTTTCTGTCATTCTTGCGAATGTTCGGATACGGTTGAATCCAGACTCGAATATATCTTGGCTTGTCCGGAGCTTCATCGTCCACAAGATCAGGGGTGATAGCTGATCCTTCCGGCAGGTTGTCAAACCACATTAACAAAGCGCTATGCCAAGGCTCTTGGTCATTGGGGTCGCGCCCACCCGGAATACTCTGTTTGCACAGAATCTTTTTAATAACTGAACGGCTCTCATTATTTGAAGCAATTCGTAAGACCCGACCGTAGTACTCATGGGTTCCGTCTTCGAGTTGGTCTGCGTCGAAAGACACAAAGTATCGATCTGCCAGAGTAAAGTGGTTACCTGAGGCTATAGGTCGGGTGAGGTCTTTAATACGCAGGCCGGTGTAGTCACCCGGCCCCCACTGAGTCCAAGGCTCGAAAGCCCAATAGGACTTGGGCATCAAAGCACTACGGCCCAGACCTATTGGGGCGTCCTCATATTTCTCTTTGCTCAGGTCTACGGGGGGGTACGCCGGATATGGACCAGGATCGAGTTCGTCAAAGTTATCTGGAGGGGTAGACATAACTATCACCTTGCTGGGTCAGGGCCGCGCAGGAATGGCGCGACGAGCAAGGTAAATAAGGCGCTTGGAGCAATCGGCAAATCTACTGTCAGAACTGACAGTAGCGACGAGTGGCTGGTGCGTAGGTAAAATCCGACAGACCACGCGACCAGCGTAAATCTGTCTACCCCAGCCATTTTCTTACATTTTTTTCACGATTTATTCACATCCGCAGCCGTAGGGTGAAGCCTCATCCGTTACAAACGCTGCACATCAAAACCCGCCGCCCCAGCGGGTTTTTTTTGTCTTGGATTTGGGCTTTTAACGCGCGGCTTTGGTGGCAGGCGGTGCGGCTTGTTCACGAATGGCGCGCTGGGTGTCGAGCACCTTGGCCAGTGCGGTTTCCGCTTCGGGGCTTTGCTGCGGTACGCGAATTGCGGCCGAGACCAGGGTGATCAGCTTGGCCATGACCTCGGCATCCGTGGCCGGGCGGCCCAGGCTCATGGAGTTCATCAGCAGGCGCAGTTCAGTGCCGGCCATTACCCCGGAAATCGCCTTGAGGGCAAATTGCAGGCGCACGCCCAGCTCATTGCGTGGCAGATCCGGCAGGGCCAGGGCGAAGGCTTCGAAGAAGCGCTGGAACACCGGCTGGTAATGCACCTTGAGGTATTCCTGGATAAACGGCGAGGTGTCGCTGTACACCCGGCCCAGGAAACGGATAAATGATCGCCCTTCCCCGCTGGCCGGATCACTGCGCTCCAGGCCCATGGCCGGGGCGAACAGCACGCCGAGCAAGGTGTCGCAGTCGAGCGGGCCATCGGCCTCGGCTTCGCAGCGCGCGAGCAGCTCCAGGCGCTGCTCGTTGAGCGGCTCCAGGCGTTGCATCAGCAGGGTTTTCATCAGGGAGTCCTTGTCCCCGAAGTGGTAGTTCACGGCGGCCAGGTTCACCTGGGCGCGCTCGGTAATCTGCCGGAGCAACACGGCGTCATAGCCGTATTTGATGAAAAGAGCCTCTGTCGCATCCAGCAGTCGAGTCTTGGTAACGTTTGGAGCGCTGAGTTTCTTCGCGACCATGAAAGGTTCCACGTGGGAAATATTGTTTTAAAAAATAATTTGATTTTTTATACCGGGGCAGCCCTTCGAAAGCAAGTAGTGACACTGCGCCATGCTACGAAAGGCCTGTATAAACAGGCCTGTCGAGGGTAGCCGAAGGGATTTTCAGGCGCCGCAGCCGAACGACCGGCAAATCGTCACAAGAGGTGAAACCGCTCTACATCCATGGCTGGCGAAGCGCGTTGATCGCGGTTACTATTCAAACAATATTTTAAAAACAAGAAATAAAACCAGTCCGTGGCGCGTATCAGGCAGTTCCCGAACTTGTTACAAGGCTTTGCCGGGGGCGTGGCGATAGCGTCGAGACTGCAGGCGTAGTCATGATGACAGATACCCCCGCGCACCCAGGCTTGATCTCCCTGCAAGGCATCGGCAAGAGCTATCAGCTCGCCGGGCAACACCTGTCGATTCTCAATGACGTGTGCCTGTCCATCGCCCCCGGCGACAGCTGCGGCATTCTCGGCGCCTCAGGCTCCGGCAAAAGTACCCTGCTCAATATTCTTGGCCTGCTGGACTTGCCCGACGGCGGCCAGTACCACTTTGCCGGCCACGATATCTTCAGCGCCACGCCGGATGAGCTGGCGGCGATCCGCAACCAGCAGATCGGCTTTGTGTTCCAGAGTTTCAACCTGCTGCCCCGCCTCAGTGCCCTGGACAACGTCGCCCTGCCCCTCAGTTACCGTGGCGTGTCGCGCCATGAGTCGGTGGAACAGGCGCTGCGCATGCTCGCGCAAGTCGGCCTGGCCGAGCGCGCCCACCACCGCCCGGCCGATCTTTCCGGTGGCCAGCGCCAACGCGTAGCGATCGCCCGCGCGCTGGTCGGCAAGCCGTCGGTGATCCTCGCCGACGAACCCACCGGCAACCTCGACAGCACCACTGCCCAGGAGATCATGGACCTGCTCCTGGCCCTGAACCGCGAGCAGCAGGTGACGCTGATTATCGTCACCCACGATGCACACATCGCCGAGCGCCTGGAGCGCAAGATCCTGGTACGCAATGGCGTGGTGCATGAGGCTGGGCGCCTATGAGCCAGCGGGTCGAACAGAGCCTGAGCCAACTGCTGCATGAAGCCTTTGTGAGCCTGCGCACCCTGGGCAAACGTTCGATCCTGGCGTTGCTGGGCATCGTGATCGGCAGCTCATCGGTGGTGGCCCTGATCAATATCGGCCATAACGCGGCGGTGGACGCGGCGATGATTTTCAAGGACATGGGCACCGACACCCTGATCGCCCAGTTCCCGTCCAAAGGCAACAGCAATGCACCGATGCGCGCCAGCCTTGACCTGGACGCGGTGCGCCAGGCGGTGCCGGGCATTGCCCATATCGGCGCGCTCAGCCTGTTCAGCGGGCCGCTGGTGTTCCAAGGCCGCACGGCCAACGCCAACTTCGTCGGCAGCACCGCGGATATCAAGGACGCCATGCGCCTGGCCCTGCGCGAGGGGCGATTTCTGTCCGCCTTCGACGCCAACGAAACCTACGGCGTGATCGGCGATCAAGTCGCCCAGGCCTTGGGCACGCCGGGCAACCCGCTGAAGCTGGGCGACCGTGTGCGTATCAACGATTACCTGTTCCTGGTGGTGGGCATCCTGCACAACCAACCCCGCGCGATGCTGATGCCGGTGCAGGCCAACGAATCGCTGTTTATCCCCGCCGAAGGCATGCGGCGCATCTACCCGACGCCGCAGATCGGCAATGTGATCATCCGCGCCGCACCCGGCCAGGACATGGAGCGCATCGCCCGTGAGGCCGCGATTGCCCTGAAAAGCCAGCTCACCGACCACGATGTCGACATTCAGGTGCCCCAGCAAATGATCGATGGCATGACCCGGCAAAGCCGCACGTTCGCCTACTTGCTGCTGGCGCTGGGCGCGATTTCCCTGGTCGGTGGCGGTGTCGGCGTGATGAACGTGATGCTGATGAATGTCTCGGAGCGCCGCCGCGAAATCGGGATCCGCATGGCCCTGGGCGCGCGCCAGCGTGACATCCGCAATCTGTTTTTGCTCGAAGCGGTCACGCTGACGGCGGTGGGTGCGCTGTGCGGTGCGGTGCTGGGCATGACCGCCGCGTGGCTCTACGCCTGGCTGTCGGGCTGGGAATTTGCCCTGGCCGCCGCCGCCCTGCCGCTGGGGGTGGGCAGCACCTTGCTGGTGGGTTTGTTCTTTGGCATCTACCCGGCGGTCTCGGCCTCGCGGCTGCAGCCGGTGGAGGCCCTGCGCGATGAATAAATGGCTGTGGTTACTCGCCCTGGCAAGCCTGCCAGCCATGGCCGCCGATGTGGTGATCAACCCATCGGCGCCGAGCACCACCCGCAGTGGCTATGACCGCAGTGTGTCGCTCAATAACCAGGTCACGACGCTGACCCTGGGTGATGCGGTGTACCTGGGCCTGCGCAAAAACCCGGCGATCCGCAGCGCGTACCTGCAACGCGTGGCGCAAAAGTTCGACCTGCGGGTGGCCGAAGACACCTTCAACCCCAAGCTCTCCCTGAACAGTTACTACCGCCAAAGTCGCGGCTCGGCCGACAACGCGCGCAATGCCAACCTGGCGCCGAGAGCGACCTTGCTCAGTGAGTACGGCACCCAGTTGAGCATGGCCTGGACCCAACAACTGAACAACGCCGACCGCGCCGGCCGCTACCGCAGCGACGGCCTCGACCTCACGCTGATCCAACCGCTGATGCGCGGCGGCGGCTGGGACGCCACCACCGCGCCGCTGCGCCTGTCGCGCCTGTCGGAGCAGGCCAACCGCCTGAACCTCAAGGCCACCGTGGCGCAGACCATCAGCCAGATCATCGCCACCTACCGCGAACTGCTGCGCGCCCAAGAGCAGTTGAGCATCGTCCAGGACGCACTCAAGCGCTCCAACACCTTGCTGGACGTGAACAAGGCGCTGATCAGCGCGGGGCGCATGGCTGAGTTCGAAATCGTGCAGACCGAAGCCGATATCGCCACCCAGCAATTGGGCGTGGAAGAGGCCCAGAACCAACTCGACACCAGCCGCCTGGCCTTGCTGCGCCTGCTGGCGCTGGACCTGTCGACGCCGATCCGCGCCAGCGAAGCCCTGGAAGCCAAGCCGATGACCATCGACAAACGCCAGGCCTTCAGCCTGGCGCAGACCCAGCAGCCGGAGTACCTCGCCGCCCTGCTCGGCAGCCAACAGGCCGACCTCAACCTGGTGATCGCCAAAGACTCCGGGCGCTGGCAGGTGGACCTGGTGGCAGGCGCCAACCAGCTGCGCGATGCCTACAGCAACAATGACAGCGGCAACAACAATAACCGCACCTGGAACAGCTACGCCGGGGTGCAGGTGCAGATTCCCATCGGCGACATCAGCACCCGCCAGGCCGAGGTGCGCGCGCGGGTCAATGTGGAAGACCAGGAGATCCGTATCACCGATGCGCGCCAGGAACTGGAACGCAGTGTCAACGACGTGGTGCGCGACCTGGGCACGCGTTGGCGCCAATATGAAATTTCCCAGCGCGCCGTCGAGCTGTCGCGGCGCAAGATCGAAATCGAGCGGGAAAAACTCAGTGCCGGGCGCTCCACCAACTTCCAGGTGTTGAGTTACGAAACTGACCTGCGCAACGCCGAAAACGCGCGGCTCAATGCACTGATCGCTTATCTGAACGCCCAGACCCAGCTCGATTTGACCCTGGGCATGACGCTGGAAAGTTGGGAAATCGCCCTCAATGACTACTAATAAAAAATACCTGCTGGGTGCCGTGATCGTCGTGCTGTTGGCGGGCGCAGGCATTGCCCTGCGCAGCCCGGCTACCGATCAGCCGGCCGCAACCGAGCAATGGCTGGCAGTCAAGCCCGACCCGTTGGTGCACCAGATAGGCCTGGTGGGCAAGATCGAACCCGACACCACCATCACCCTCACCGCGCCGTTCGACGGCAATGTGCTGGTCAACCTGGTTGAACAAGGCCAACGCGTCGAGGCCGGCCAGGTACTGTTGCGCATGGACCCCTCCACCCTCGAAGTGCAACTGCGCGACGCGCTTTCCGCCCAGCTCAAGGCCCGACGCACCGTGCAAGAGATGCAAGACTGGGACAGCAGCCCCGCCGTCAGCCGCGCACGCCGCAGCCTGCGCACCGCAGAAATGACCGCCGGCAACACCCAGCGCAAACTCACCGAGAGTGAAAACCTGTTCAAGCGCGGCATCATCCCGCGCAACGAGCTGGACGATCTCAAGCAGCAGACCCAACAGCAACAACTGGACCTGGCCTCGGCCCGCAGCGAGCTGCAGCAGGCGCAAGATCAGGGCAAAGGCGAATACCGACAAATCGCCGAGATGGAGCTGACCAACGCCACGGTGAAATACGACGCCCTGCACAAGCTGCTCGACGGCCAAGAGCTCAAGGCGCCCTTCTCCGGCATCGTCGTGCCGGCGCCGGGCAGCAATAACTCCTCGCCAGGGGGAGCCAATAACAACGCACCGGTGCAGGCCGGCAGCAAGGTCAGCCAGGGGCAGGTGCTGTTCGGGCTGGCCAATATCGAACGGCTGAAAATTGTCGCCAAGGTGTCGGAACTGGACATCAACCAGTTGCATCAGGGCCAGGCCGTGGAAGTGATGGGTGATGGCTTTGACGGCGAGCGCCTGACCGGCTCCGTCAGCGTGGTCAGCGGCCTGGCGATTGCCAGCGATAGCCAGGGCAGCGCGCAGTTTCCGGTCACCTTGTCGATCCCCACGCTCACTGCGCAGCAATTGCAGCGGGTGCGGCTGGGGATGAGTGCGCGGTTGACCATCGTCACCTACAACAATGCGCAGGCGATTGTGGTGCCGAGCCAGGCGATCCAGCCGGACATGAGCGTGGAATATCGGGCCGCGATGGATAAGCCGGTTGAGCGGGTGAAAGTCACCACAGGACAGTCAACCGCCGAAGGTGTCGAGGTGTTTGGGCTCAAGCCGGGGTTTGTAAAAACATCAAAATAGCTGGAGATCCAAAGGTGGGAGCTGGCTTGCCTGCGATGGCGGACTGTCAGTTAGAACAGCTGTGCCTGACCCACCGCTATCGCAGGCAAGCCAGCTCCCACATTCATGCTGAGGTGAGTTTGGCGGCCAGGGCCTTGGCTTGAATCGCCACGTCGGTGACTGCCGTGCTCTCCCACCACATCCCCCGCAAGGGCGGGCCCATGGCAAACAGGCGTTGGCTGACCTGGCCTTGAGCATCCAGCACTGCACCTGATGTATCCGCCGCAATTCCCAACGCCAACGGCCCAGGCTTGATCAACCCACGTTTGAGCAACTGCTGCGGCAGCGGTTTGGCCACTCGCCGCCAGTCGTACTCAATACCGCTGGAGTTAATCAACGCAGCACCCGACACCTGGGTGACAGCTTGTTCGCCGCGCCGTCGCAGCTTGATCGTCACGCCGTTGTCCGACGCCACCAGCCCCTTGAACGACGCCGCCTGAATCCGCAACCGTCCTGCTTCATGCAACCGCGCCACCAACTGCGCGCTCAATGGCGGCGAGCGATGGTGATGGCTCTCCCACCACGGCCTTACATGGCGCACGAACTGGCGTTTCTCGCGCTCACTGGCCTGGCTCCACAAGCGGCCGATATGCGCTCGCACCGTGTCCAGCGGCGCTTGCCAATCAATGCCCTGTTCCACCGCCAGTTGGCATTGGCGCCGCACCTCGCGCAGCAACTGTCGAGGGCTGCGCAGGTTGTGGTCGTCGGCGAGGAAGTCCACCCAGCTCGGCGGTTGCCGGCGCACATGGGGTAGCAGGCCATGGCGCGAAAATATCTCGATCGGCCCGCGATGACCGGCCTGTTCCAGGGACACCACGGCATCCACCATGGTAAGCCCGGAACCGATGATCAGCACCGTCGACTGCGGCTCGATCTGGCGCATGGCCTTGACGTCCCACGGGTCCACTGCCGCTGCATTCAAGCCGCTGGATTCGGTCTGCGGCGTGCGTGCCGCCGGGAACATGCCAGTGGCCAATACGGCCTGAGCACCGCGCAATTGTTGGCCGTTATCCAGCGTCAGCCGAGTTGAGTCGGCATCCACTTGCAGGTCGACCACCTCGGCACGAATATGCTCGACCGTGGAAGCCGAGAGCGCCTTGGCCTCAGCCAGACGCTGTTGCGCATACACGCCAAAAATCCCGCGTGGCGGGAACAACTCACTGATGGGTACAGGCTGCTGATTCGACTCCGGCCAGCCCCCAGCACCGATGTAGTCGGTGAGCCATTGGGTCAAGTCATCGGGGTTGTCCGGGTCGACACTCATGCGCGCCGCATTGCCGTTCAGGGTGTGCCCCAGTTCGACGGCACTGTAGGCCTCGCCACGGCCAAGCTCCTCGCGTGGCTCAATCACCAGGATCTGCCGCTTGCCAGGCTGGCGCAGCAGTTGCACCGCCAGCATGGTGCCGCTCAAGCCGCCGCCGATGATCAGCACATCAGCGTTGCGGATGGATTCAGTCATGCACATTCGCCCTTACTGTTTGCCCAGATAAATATCATGCAAATCACCCCGCGCCAGCAGTTCAGCCGCACTGCCGCTCAAAACCACGCGCCCAGTATCCAGCACATAGCCGTGGGAGGCATAGTTGAGCGCGACATTGATGTTCTGCTCGGCGATCAGGAAGCTCACCTGTTGCTCGCGGTTAAGCTGGGCGATGATTGCGAAAATCTCCTGCACGATCATCGGCGCCAAGCCCATGGAAGGCTCGTCGAGCAAGACTAAAGTCGGCCGAGTCATCAACGCGCGGCCAATGGCGACCATTTGCTGCTCGCCGCCGGAGGTCAGCCCGGCGCGGGTGTGGCGCTTGGTCTTGAGCCGTGGGAACCAGGCGTAGATACGCTCCAGGTCGTGCTCCATGTCTTGGCGGCTCAGGCGCCGCACAAAGCCGCCGCTGCGCAGGTTGTCTTCCACGCTCAGTTGGCCGAACACATGGCGGCCTTCCAATACGTGGACCATGCCCTGGCGCACCCGTTGGCTGGGGTCGATGCCGGCCAGGTCGCGGCCGGCATACTCGATCACGCCACGGCTGACTTCGGCGCGCTCGGCGCGTACCAGCCCCGAAATGGCCTTGAGCGTGGTGCTTTTGCCGGCGCCGTTGGCACCCAGCAACGCCACGATGGCGCCCTTGGGCACGTGCAGCGAGACCCCGGCCACCGCCAGTATGGCGCCGTCGTAGATCACTTCGATGTCATTGACGTTTAACAGTGACGGGCTCGCAGGTTCAGCGGCGGGCTGGCTCATGGCTTATTCATCCCCGGTGCAGGTACGCGGCGTCAGGCCTTTTTCCTTGGCAAACGCGGCGGACTTTTCATCGATCAGCGGGCGCAGCAGCGCACGGTCGGCGGCGATCCAGTCGCTGATCAGCGTCCAGTTGGCGCCGTCCCACTGTTGCACACGCGCCGAGCCGCCGCCTTCGTGGTCGCGGCACGACAGCTTGAGGTTCTGCATCAGGCCCAGATAGCCCATGTCTTTAAGGCGCGTGTCATCGATATTCAGATGCTCCAGGCCCCAACGGCCTTCTTCGCCATTAAGCGGGCGCTTGCCGAACTTGGCCTGGGCGGTACGGATCGCTTCCACCGCCACGGCGGCGTTCACCAGGCCGGAGTTGTAGTAGACGCTGCCGAAGTTTTTCAGGTCCTTGAGGTCGCTGTGGCCTTTGTCGAGGATGGACTGTTTGAGGCGTTTATGGATCTCGAAGTCAGCACCTGCCGGGTAAGGCGTGAGCGCCAGGTAACCTTTGGCGGCGGCACCTGCGGGCAGCACGTCTTCGCTGGAACTGGCCCAGATATCGCCAATGATGTGGTCAACCGGGAAGCCAAAGCGCGCAGCGGTCTTCACCGCCACCGGCGTGGACACGCCCCAGGTGCGCAAAAACACCCAGTCCGGATTGGCCTGGCGCACCTGGCGCCATTGCGCCGACTGCTCGTTGCCCGGGTCGGCCACGGGAATCTGGATATTTTCAAAGCCGTATTTCTCGGCCAGTAACTTCAACGGGCCGAGGGTTTCACGGCCGTAAGCCGAATCGTGATAGACCGTGGCGATCTTCTTGCCCTTGAGTTTGTCGAAGCCGCCTTCGCGCTGGGCAATGTAATTCACCAGTGTGGACGCTTCGCTGTAGAAGGTCAGCATCACCGGGAAGTTATACGGAAACACCGTGCCGTCGGTGGCTTCGGTGCGGCCATAACCGAGGGTAATCAACGGGATCTTGTCGACTTCCGCACGCTCGCTCAGCGCATACGCCGCCGGTGCGCCGTTAGGCTGGTAGACCGCGACCGGCGCGCCATCCAGGCCATTCTTGAAGCGCTCGTAGCACTCGATGCCCTTCTCTGCCGTCCATTCGGTCTCGCATTCCTGCCACACCAGTTTGACGCCGTTGATACCGCCTTCGACCTCATTGATATAACGCAGGTAGTCGATCATCCCGGCCCACACCTGCACGCCGCTGGAGGCATAGGCGCCGACGCGGTAGGTGGCCAGCGGGATAAATTGCTGGTCGGGCGAGGCGATTGCCTGGGGCACAGCACCGGCCAAAGCTGCCAACGCAAAAGCAGCGCCGACAAGGGAACGTTTCAAGGATGTACGCATAGGAGTTCTCATCAAGGTCAGAAACGCAGCGGCCATTGCCGCAGACGGTCACGCAGGTTGTGCAAGAGGCGAATCAAGCCTTCGGGTTCCTTGATCAGGAACACGATGATCAACACGCCAAAAATGATTTTCTGCAGGTTCTGCAACTGCCCCGCATCCACCGAGCCACCGAACAGCGCCTGCCCGGCATGGCTGAGGAAAATCGGCAATAAGCTGATGAATGCCGCGCCGACAAAGTTGCCGGCAATGCTGCCCATGCCACCGATAATGATGATGAACAGGATCTGGAACGAGCGGTTGATATCAAAACTGCTGGCGCTGGCCGTGCCCAGGTAGGCGAAGGCCCACAACGCGCCGGCAACCCCTAAGTAGAACGAACTGACCGCGAAGGCCAGGCGCTTGTAGCGCACTACCGGGATACCGACCACGGCGGCGGCGGTGTCCATGTCGCGGATTGCCATCCAGTTACGCCCTACCTGGCTGCGCACCAGGTTGATGGCAGTCCAGGTCAACAGCAGCACCGTGACCAACGTCAGCCAGTAGCGGCCCAGCGGCGTATTGAGGTCATGGCCGAACAGCGAAAGCTTCGGCGCGGAAATGGTCCCGGAGGAACCGTAGTTGTAGAACCAGGGGAATTTGACGAACAGCCACTCCAAAAAGAACTGCGCCGCCAGCGTGGTGACCATCAAGTAGAAGCCTTTGATCCGCGAGCTGGGCAAACCAAACAGCAGCCCAACCAGCGCGCTGATCACCCCACCGCCGAGCAGCGCCACCGGCAGGCCCAGCTCGGGCAGACGCAGCAGAAAACCGTAGGTGGCAAACGCGCCAACGGCCATGAAACCCGCCGCGCCCACTGAGGTTTGCCCGGTATAGCCGGTGAGCAGATTCAGGCCCAGACCGGCCAGCGACAGCACCAGAAACGGGATCAGGATCGCATTGAGCCAATAGTCATTGCCCCACAGCGGCACCCCGATAAAGGCCACGGCCAATAAGCCGATCAGACCCCAGGGCAAACGCCGCTGAATCAGTAATAACGGCGCGGTTTCTTGAACAACGGGTATCGACATGGTTTCAGACTCGCTCGATGGCGCGCTCGCCGAACAGGCCGGCGGGACGGATATACAGGAAGGCCAGGGCCAATACATAAGCGAACCACGGCGTGATACCGCCACCGATCAGGGGGCCGACATACACCTCGGCGAGGTTCTCCGCCGCGCCGACAATCAGCCCGCCGACAATCGCCCCGCCAATCGAGGTAAAGCCGCCGATGATCAACACCGGCAAGGCCTTGAGCACCACCAGCGAAAGGGAAAACTGTACGCCCTGGCGTGCGCCCCACAGCAACCCCGCCACCAGCCCGACAATGCCGGCCACGGCCCAGACGATCTGCCAGATACGGTTGAGGTTGATGCCGATGGACAGCGCCGCCGTGGTGTCATCCGCCACGGCGCGCAACGACACACCGATGCGAGTCTTGTTGAACAGCAACGCCAGCACGGTTACCAGCACCACGGCAGCCGCCGCGGCGATCAAATCAAACTGGCTGAGCATCAGCGGCCCGACAAACAGCGGCACGTCGTCGATGCCCAAGTCCAGCGCACGCACCTGCGAGCCCATCAGCCCTTGGGCCAGGCCTTCGATGATGAACGAAAGGCCCAAGGTGGCCATGAACAGGGTGATCTGCGAGCGGTTCACCAGCGGGCGCAGTACCAGCCGCTCGATGAGCAAGGCGACGATGATCATCACGATTACCGTCAGCAGCAACGCCAGGGCAAAGGGCACGCCCTGGTCATGCAGGCTGACAAAGGTCAGCGCGGCAAACAGCAGCATCGAGCCCTGGGCGAAATTGAACACGCCGCTGGCCTTGTAGATCAGCACGAAACCGATGGCGACCAGCGAGTACATGGTGCCGGCGAGCAGGCCGCCGAGCAGGGTTTCAAAGAAGAACGTCATCAGTGTGCAACTCCCAGGTACGCCGCGATCACCTCGGGGTCGGCCTGCACCTGCGCAGGTGTGCCGTCGCCGACTTTGCGTCCGTAGTCGAGCACCACCACATGGTCGGACAGGCCCATCACCACGCCGATGTCGTGTTCGATCAACACCACGGTGGTGCCGAGGTCGCGGTTGACGTCGGCGACAAAGCGCGCCATTTCCTGTTTTTCCTCGGCGTTCATGCCGGCCATGGGCTCGTCCAGCAGCAACAGGCTGGGGCCGGCGATCAAGGCACGGCCCAGCTCTACGCGCTTTTGCAAACCGTAAGAGAGGTTGCCCACCAGCACATCGCGGTGCGCTTGCAGTTCGAGGAATTCGAGGATGCCTTGGCCGCGCAGGCGAAAGGCTTCGGCCTCACGGCGGGCGCGGGGCAAGCCCAGGGCTTGCTCGATAAAGCTGGTGCGCATATGCCGCGACAGGCCGGTAAGGATGTTGTCGAGCACGCTCATTTTCTTGAACAGTGCGTTGTTCTGAAAAGTACGCCCGATACCTCGACGCGCCGCACCCAAAGGGTCGATGCGGTGCAAGTGTTGTTGCTCAAACACAATCTCACCGGCATCGAAGCGGTACACGCCGTTAAGCACATTGAGCAGCGAACTTTTACCGGCGCCGTTGGGGCCGATCAGCGCACAGATTTCGCCGCGCTGCACCTCAAAGGACAAGGCATTGATGGCCTTGACGCCTTTGAACGACAGCGAGATCTCGCGCACCTGGAGAATGGTCTGGCTCATGCGATGTCCCGTTTGAATTCAGCCAGCCATGCTGGATCGCGGCTGGTTTTTTGCGCGCTGGCTGGCTGCCAGATATAGGTCAACCGTTGGAAGCCCAGCAACCTGCGTACACGATTTTTCAACAGGCGCCGCAGGCCACTTTGCGGGTGAGCGATGGCCCACTCACACACGCGTCGGCGCCAGGTACCGTGGGGCGCCATGCGGCTTTCGATATCGTCGGCCAGGTGCTGTAAACGCTCGGGGGACAGCAGCAGGCCGGTCGGCGCGACCTCACCGCGATCACGTCGGGCCGAGGCCGGGCTTTCCGGAAAAGCCAGGCCGTGGCCGCTGTTCAACCATTGCTCCAGGACTACCGCCAGGCCGCCTTGCCAGTGGGTGCCCTCCTCGCTCCACAACACGGTTTCACCGCTCGGTTGCCACCAGCGCTGCAGGTGTTGCGCCGGGTCTGCCGGGCCGAGCAATTGGGTGAAATCCAACGGATTGGCGGACTGCCAGTGCCGCACCTGCTGCCGCCCCTGGGCATACGAATGGCTGGGGTGAATGCGCCATAGCTGTTGGTACAGGGCTTCTGGCTCCAGGTCATCGGCCAGGGTCAACACCTGCCCGCCGGCAGACTGCGCGGCCAGCGCCAACAGCAGCAGGTCAGGCTCGAACGTGCCGCTTAAGGCCAAGCGTGATTGCGCGCTGAAACCTTGCTGGCGCAAACCATCGGCCAGGCGCTCGACGTCGCGCAGCACGTCGATCCAGCGCCAGGCATACCACTGCCCCTGGCGCTTGTGACGCAGGGCGATGTGCAGCGGGGTGAGCTGCGCCCAGTGCTGCAAATGCTCCAAGGCTTTGGGCAGGTTGCCGAGCAGTTCGGCAGGCCATTCCAGCGCCTGCGGACGTTTGAGTTCGTGCACGCTCATAGGGGTAACGCTCCTATTCAAGTAGTGTGCGTGCGGTGGTCCGCTGGCCAGGTCAGGTGGTTCAACAGCGATCAACTGTGGCAAGCCAGCTCCCACATGGACCGAGGTGCTTCAGTTAGATTGCGCTGGCTTTGAGGTCGCGGTGGTCCGCTGGCCTAGTCAGGTGGATCAACACCAATCAACTGTGGGAGCTGGCTTGCCTGCGATGGCGGCGTATCAGCTGGCTCATCTCTAACTGATCTAACGCTTTCGCAGGCAAGCCAGCTCCCACATGGACCGAGGTGCTTCAGTTAGATTGCAGTGGCTTTGAGGTCGCGGTGGTCCGCTGGCCTAGTCAGGTGGATCAACAGCAATCAACTGTGGGAGCTGGCTTGCCTGCGATGGCGGCGTGTCAGCTCGCTCATCTCTAACTGATCTAACGCTTTCGCAGGCAAGCCAGCTCCCACATGGACCGAGGTGCTTCAGTTAGATTGCAGTGGCTTTGAGGTCGCGGTAGACCGCTGGCCTAGTCAGGTGGATCAACACCAATCAACTGTGGGAGCTGGCTTGCCTGCGATGGCGGCGTGTCAGCTGGCTCATTTCTGGCTGACCCACCGCTTTCGCAGGCAAGCCAGCTCCCACATTGACCGAGGTGCTTCAGTTAGATTGCGCTGGCTTTGAGGTCGCGGTAGCCCGCTGGCCTAGTCAGGTGGATCAACACCAATCAACTGTGGGAGCTGGCTTGCCTGCGATGGCGGCGTGTCAGCTGGCTCATTTCTGGCTGACCCAGCGCTTTCGCAGGCAAGCCAGCTCCCACATGGACCGAGGTGCTTCAGTTAGATTGCGCTGGCTTTGAGGTCGCGGTAGCTTGCACCCGGATGGTTTGGGGCCAGCCGCGCACCGTCGCCGAATAACTTTTCGCGCAGGGTGCCCTGGGCGTACTCGGTCTTGTATACGCCGCGCTTTTGCAACTCCGGCACGAGCAGGTCCACGGCGTCGATGAAGGTTTCATGGGGCAGCGCGTAGGCCAGGTTAAAACCATCCACGTCGGTCTCTTCGACCCACTCCTGCAACAGGTCGGCCACGGTTTCCGGGCCGCCCACGAACAACGGGCCAAAGCCGCCGATGCCAACCCAATCGGCCAGTTCATTGGGCGTCCAGACCTTGTTCGGGTCCGCCGTGGAGAAGGCTTCTACCGCCGATTGAATCGCGTTGGTGTGTACATGCTTGAGCGGCTCATCGGGCTTGAACTGGCTGAAGTCGATGCCGGTCCAGCCGGAGATCAGCGCCATTGCGCCCTCGTAGCTGACGTAGGATTTGTATTCGTCAAACTTGGCTTTGGCCTTGGCATCGGTCTCGCCAACGATCACCGTTTGCAAGTTGAAGATCAGGATTTTCTTCGGATCTCGCCCGGCCTCAGCGGCTCGGCGGCGGATGTCGGCGACGGTTTTTTTCAGCAGCACCTTGGACGGTGCAGCCACGAACACGCACTCGGCCTGTTCGGCGGCGAACTGCTTGCCACGGCTGGAGGCCCCGGCCTGGTACAACACCGGCGTGCGTTGCGGCGACGGTTCGCAGAGGTGAATGCCGGGCACCTGGAAGTGTTTGCCGACGTGGCGGATCTCGTGGATTTTGCTCGGGTCGCTGAAAATGCGACGCTCGCGATCACGCAGCACGGCGCCCTCTTCCCAACTGCCTTCCCAGAGTTTGTAGCAAACCTCCAGGTATTCCTCGGCATAGTCGTAGCGCGCATCGTGTTCGGTCTGGGCTTTCTGACCGAGGTTCTTGGCGCCGCTTTCCAGGTAGGACGTGACGATGTTCCAGCCGACACGCCCTTTGGTCAGGTGGTCGAGGGTCGAGAGCCTACGGGCGAACGGATACGGATGTTCAAATGACAAAGAAGCGGTCAGGCCAAACCCCAGGTGTTCGGTGACCAACGCCATCGGCGCAATCAGCGACAGCGGGTCGTTGACCGGCACTTGTGCGGCCTGGCGAATCGCCGCGTCGCCATTGCCGTTGTACACGTCGTAGATGCCCAGCACGTCGGCGATAAACAGGCCGTCAAACTTGCCACGCTCAAGAATTTTGGCGAGGTCCGTCCAGTACTCCAGATCCTTGTACTGCCACGAGCGGTCACGCGGGTGCGCCCACAAGCCGGGAGATTGATGGCCTACGCAGTTCATGTCGAAGGCATTCAAGCGGATTTCACGGGACATCAAAGCACTCCGTTGAGGTGGTAGTTGCCGACGATCTGATATTTGCGCCGCAGTGGGTCGTCGAGGGTCGACGCCAGCGCGGTACGTTGGCCGGTGAGTTCAAATTCGGCATTACTGGCGGCAATCAAGGCTTCGGCAGCGGCGATTTGTGCTTCGGTCAACGCCACCGGGCTTGGGTGGGTTTCAGCGCGTTCAAACAAGGCGGCGGCTACGTCGACGCGGATCTGCAAGTCGCCAAAGCGGCTGATCACGTACGGGTCATCGCTGGCGTGTACAAACCGTCGGGTACTTTCCAGCAGTTGGCGCGCTTGATTCAGGGCGGTCATGAATAAATATCCTCAGTTCCAGGCGTGGCGCGCAGGCTTCACGCCGTTGAGCACGAAGTTGCCGATCAGGTGGTATTTCCAGCGGGCCGGGTCGTGCAGGGTGTGGGTGCGCGCGTTGCGCCAGAAGCGGTCGAGGTTGTGCTTGCCGGTGACCGAGCGGGTGCCGGCCAGTTCGAACAGTTTGCTGCTGGCAAGCAAGGCGGTTTCGGCCGACAGCACTTTGGCCTGGGCAACCACCAGCGAGGCGTTGGCGACGGTGTCTTCGTTGGGCTCGGCCAGGGCCAGGTCGACGGCCTTGCCGGCCTTGGCGAGGATCGCTTCGGTGCCATGCACGCGCCATTGCAGGTCGCCGATGGCGGCGATGGTGAACGGGTCTTGCCAGCCGTGGTCCTGTTGGCTGTCGATCCATGGGCGCGCCTGGCGTGCGTAGATTTTTGCCTGTTCGAGGGCCTCCAGGGCGATGCCGGTGTCGACGGCGGCCTGGATAATCTGCGAGATCGGGCCGTTGGCGGTGGGCTGGTCGAAGGCTTGGTGCGCAGGAATGATCGCGCTAAGGGGCACACTGACGCCGTCGAGGGTCACGCCGCCACTGGCGGTGGTGCGCTGGCCGAAGCCGTCCCAGCTATCAATCACGGTTAGGCCCGGCGCATCGCGTTCGACAAAGGCAATAAACGCCTGGCCGTTCTCGTTGTTGCCGACCGTGGGCACGAGGTGGGCAAACAGCGCGCCGGTGCAGTAGAACTTCTCGCCGTTGATAGAGGCCGTGTCGCCGTCAAAACGAATCTGAGTGTCGAAGGTGCCGGCGTTTTTGCTCTTGGCTTCAGAAAAGGCATTACCGAAACGATAGCCGGCCAGAACCTTGCCGAAATAGTGACGCTTTTGTTCCTCGCTGGCGGTTTGCAGCAGGATGTCCACCACGCCCAGGTGGTTTTGCGGGATTTGCCCCAGCGACGGGTCGGCGGCGGAGATCAACTTGATCACCTCGGCCACCGTTACATAAGACACCTCGGCGCCGCCGTAGGCCTTGGGAATAGTGATGCCCCAGAGGCCGCTGGCAGAAAACTCATCAAGCTCGGCCACCGGCAGGCGCCGCTCGCGGTCGCGCACGCTGGCGTCAACGGCAAACCGCGCGGCCAAGCGCGTCGCGACTTCAATGGCTTCGGCATCCGAGCGGATGATATGGGCAGGTTGTTGAGGGTGGGCTGACATGGGCCGACTCCAGGCTCCGATGGGTTACCGGAGCAATTGCAGGAGTCATGCCTGAATTTAATCGTCAGCAAAATCAGGCGGTTGCTGGCTTTAAGAGGTTGTTGAACGCGTTTCAAACCAACAAAGTGTGCATCCACTGTTGCCAGGCCAACAGTTAGATCACCACGTTACGCACAAACCGCACGGCCACGTCGCCGTCATTGCGATAGCCGTGCACGTTGCGGCTGGCGAACATGTAGAACTCACCGGCCGCCACGTGTTTTTGTTCCTCGCCCACCAGCAAGGTCAGGCAGCCTTCGAACACGAACAGCTGCACGCTCCAGCCGTCCGGGTCGGGGTCGGGGCTGTAGCGATCACCCGGTTCCAGGTGCATCTCCCACAACTCGACTTCACGCCGCGCCGTGGCCTTGGCCAGTAGCACCGCTTTACTGCCGGGGATATCGCCGGCCCAGGCCAGCTCGTTGATGCGGCTGTGATCACCGGCATCCGGGGCCTGGATAAGGTCGCTGAAGGCCACGTCCAAGGCTTCGGCGACGCGGTCCAGCGTGGACAGGCTGACATTCTTCTCGCCCGCCTCGATGGCCACCAGCATGCGCCGGCTGACCCCGGACTTTTCCGAGAGTGCGGTCTGGCTCAGATCCGCAGCATGGCGCAGCCGGCGGACGTTCTGGCTGACGTGTTGCAGGACCGAGGCCCGTTGTGGATTTTCTTTGTGCACTATATTGCTCAATGGGTGGGTGTGCGCAGTATACTGCCCAGCGTGCGGCGCATTGTGCGGTCCGTGCCTTTCCCTTGCAAGACCGAGCCGCCATGACTGCCCCGAACGCCTCCCCACGTTTCAACCGTTTCAGCAAAGCCGAATGCATCCTGGTGGTGATCACCATGATCTGGGGCGGCACGTTTTTGCTCGTGCAACACGCCATGACCGTCAGCGGGCCGATGTTTTTCGTGGGCCTGCGGTTTGCGGCGGCGGCGATTGTGGTGGGGTTCTTTTCGTTGCGCACGTTGCGTGGCCTGACCTTGTTCGAGTTGAAAGCCGGCGCATTCATCGGCACCTCGATCATGTTCGGCTACGGCATGCAGACCATTGGCCTGCAGACCATTCCAAGCAGCCAGTCGGCGTTCATTACAGCGCTTTATGTACCTTGCGTACCGCTGTTGCAGTGGCTGGTGCTGGGGCGTCGCCCAGGCCTGATGCCGAGCATTGGCATCATGTTGGCGTTTACCGGGTTGATGCTGCTTACAGGCCCGACGGGTGCCTCTCTGAACTTCAGCCCCGGTGAAATTGCCACACTGATCTGCGCAATCGCGGTGGCCGCCGAAATTATCCTCATTGGCGCCTATGCCGGGCAGGTGGATGTGCGGCGAGTGACCGTGGTGCAACTGGCCACGGCCTCGTTGCTGTCGTTCCTGATGGTGGTGCCGATGGGCGAGGCGCTGCCGGGCTTCTCCTGGTTGCTGTTGTTCAGTGCAGTGGGCCTGGGTTTGACCAGTGCGGTGATTCAGGTGGCGATGAACTGGGCGCAGCAGAGTGTTTCGCCAACCCGTGCCACGTTGATCTATGCCGGCGAACCGGTATGGGCCGGCGTGATCGGGCGGATTGCCGGGGAGCGTTTTCCGCCGATTGCGATGGTCGGCGCGGCGTTGATTGTGGCGGCGGTGATTGTGAGTGAGATGAAGACACGCAATCAGCGAGAAGCTGAAAAATCAATCGAACTGGAACAGGAAGCCCCCTGACCCGTCAGGTCCGATCGTTCCCACGCTCTGCGTGGGCATGCATCCTGTGACGCTCCGCGTCACCCTTGCGCAAGGCTCACGGCTGCATAAGCAGTTGGGACGCGGAGCGTCCGGGGTGGCATTCCCACGCAGAGCGTGGGAACGATCAGGCCCGAAACAATGCCAAACGGGAGATTTCGGCCTACCTTGTAGGATCCTGCCACATCTTGCCGTTTGGTGATCGAGAAAGCGGCACGTATGATGCATCCCAAACTCCCGCAGATTAGAAGCCTATGTCCCTGATAGTTCTACTGCTTCTGCCTTTTATCGGCAGCTGTCTGGCGGCCTTGCTGCCGCATAATGCACGTAACACCGAATCCCTGTTGGCCGGCCTTGTGGCCCTGGTCGGCACCATTCAAGTCGCTTTGCTCTACCCTCAGATCGCCCACGGTGGCGTGATCTGCGAAGAATTCATGTGGTTGCCCAGCCTCGGGCTCAACTTCGTGCTGCGCATGGACGGGTTTGCCTGGTTGTTCTCGATGCTGGTGCTGGGCATCGGCACACTGGTGGCGCTGTATGCGCGCTATTACATGTCGCCGGATGACCCGGTGCCGCGCTTCTTTGCGTTTTTCCTGGCGTTTATGGGCGCCATGCTCGGGCTGGTGATCTCCGGCAACCTGATCCAGATCGTGTTCTTCTGGGAACTGACCAGCCTCTTCTCGTTCCTGCTGATCGGCTATTGGCACCACCGCGCCGATGCCAGGCGCGGCGCCTATATGGCGCTGATGGTCACCGGCGCCGGCGGCTTGTGCCTGCTGGCGGGTGTGATGCTGCTGGGGCATATCGTCGGCAGCTATGACCTGGACCTGGTGCTGGCGGCGGGCGATCAGATTCGCGCGCATTCGCTGTACCCGGTGATGCTCGCGTTGGTGCTGATCGGCGCCTTGAGCAAGAGCGCGCAGTTCCCTTTCCACTTCTGGCTGCCCCACGCCATGGCGGCACCCACGCCGGTTTCGGCCTACCTGCACTCGGCGACGATGGTGAAGGCCGGCGTGTTCCTGCTGGCCCGCCTGTGGCCGTCGCTGTCCGGCAGCGAAGAATGGTTCTGGATCGTCGGCGGTGCCGGCGCACTCACCCTCCTCCTCGGCGCTTACTGCGCCATGTTTCAGAATGATCTCAAGGGCCTGCTGGCCTATTCCACCATCAGCCACCTCGGGCTGATCACCTTGCTGCTGGGCCTCAACAGCCCGCTGGCCGCCGTCGCTGCGGTGTTCCATATCCTCAACCACGCCACTTTCAAGGCCTCGCTGTTCATGGCCGCCGGCATCATCGACCACGAAAGCGGCACGCGGGATATCCGCAAGCTCAGTGGCCTGGTGCGGCTGATCCCGTTTACTGCGACCCTGGCGATGGTGGCCAGTGCGTCCATGGCCGGCGTGCCGTTGCTCAATGGTTTCCTGTCCAAAGAGATGTTCTTCGCCGAAACGGTATTTATCTCGGCGACAAAGTGGGTAGAAATCGCCCTGCCGGTGATCGCGACCATCGCCGGTACGTTCAGCGTTGCCTATGCCCTGCGCTTTACCGTCGACGTGTTCTTCGGCCCGCCCGCGACCGACCTGCCCCACACGCCCCACGAGCCACCGCGCTGGATGCGCGCGCCGGTCGAGCTGCTGGTGTTTACCTGCCTGCTGGTGGGCATCTTCCCGGCCCAGGTGGTCGGTTCGATCCTCGCCGCCGCCGCACTGCCGGTGGTCGGCGGGGTACTGCCCGAATACAGCCTGGCCATCTGGCACGGCTGGAACGCGCCGATGATCATGAGCCTGGTGGCCATGTCCGGCGGCATCGTGCTGTACCTGCTGCTGCGCAAACAGCTCAAACGTGGCCGTTTCAAATACCCGCCGATCATCAGTTACTTCAACGGCAAGCGCATGTTCGAGCGCAGCCTGGTGGTGATGATGCGCGGCGTGCGCCGTATCGAAAAACGCATCAGCACCAAACGCCTGCAAACCCAATTGTTCCTGCTGGTGCTGGCGGCGGTGGTTGCCGGGTTGATCCCGATGCTCAACAGCGGCCTCAGTTGGGGCGACCGGCCGAAGATCCCCGGCTCCATCGTGTTCGTGACCCTGTGGTTGCTGGCCATCGCCTGTGCGCTGGGCGCCGCCTGGCAAGCCAAGTACCACCGGCTGGCAGCCCTGACCATGGTCAGTGTGTGCGGCATGGTCACCTGCGTGACCTTCGTGTGGTTCTCGGCGCCGGACCTGGCCCTGACGCAACTGGTGGTCGAAGTGGTCACCACCGTGCTGATTTTGCTGGGCCTGCGTTGGTTGCCACGACGGATCGAAGAAGTCTCGCCACTGCCGAGCTCGTTGCGCAAGGCGCGCATCCGTCGCCTGCGCGACTTCCTGTTGTCCACCGTGGTCGGTGGCGGCATGGCGCTGCTCTCCTACGCAATGCTGACCCGCCAGACGCCCAACGATATCTCCTCGTTTTACCTGAGCCGCGCGCTGCCCGAAGGCGGCGGCAGCAATGTGGTGAACGTGATGCTGGTGGACTTCCGCGGCTTTGATACCTTGGGCGAAATCACCGTGCTCGGCGCCGTGGCGCTGACCGTCTACGCCCTGCTGCGCCGCTTCCGCCCGTCCAAGGAAAGCATGGAGTTGCCGCCACAACAGCGCCAATTGGCGCCGGACGTGGCCACCGACCTGGTCAACCCGCGCCAGGCCAGCGATACCGCCCTGGGCTTTATGATGGTGCCGGCGGTACTGGTGCGCCTGCTGCTGCCGATTGCGCTGGTGGTGTCGTTCTACCTGTTCATGCGCGGCCACAACCAGCCGGGCGGCGGTTTCGTCGCAGGGTTGGTGATGTCGGTGGCGTTTATCCTGCAATACATGGTCGCCGGCACCCAATGGGTCGAAGCGCAGATGAGCCTGAGGCCGATGCGCTGGATGGGCTTCGGCCTGCTTTCGGCCACCTTGACCGGGCTCGGCGCGCTGTTCGTCGGTTACCCGTTCCTCACCACCCACACCTGGCACTTCAGCCTGCCGCTGCTGGGCGATATCCACATTGCCAGCGCGTTGTTCTTCGACGTTGGCGTGTACGCCATGGTCGTCGGCTCCACGCTGTTGATGCTCACCGCCCTCGGTCACCAGTCGGTGCGAGCGCATAAACCGAGCAACCAGCCCAAGGCCGTTGCCGCAACCGAAGGAGCCGCCTGATGGAAGAAGTCATCGCAATTGCCATTGGAGTGCTGGCGGCCTCCGGCGTCTGGTTGATCCTGCGCCCACGAACGTTCCAGGTCGTCATGGGCCTGTGCCTGCTGTCGTATGGAGTCAACCTGTTCATTTTCAGCATGGGCAGCCTGTTTATCGGTAAAGAGCCGATCATCAAGGACGGCGTGCCGCAAGACCTGCTCAACTACACCGATCCGCTGCCCCAGGCCCTGGTACTCACGGCCATCGTGATCAGCTTCGCCATGACGGCCTTGTTTCTGGTGGTGCTGCTGGCCTCCCGTGGGCTGACCGGCACTGACCATGTGGACGGTCGGGAGCCAAAGGAATGACGTGGATGAATCAAATGATCGTCGCGCCGATCCTGCTGCCGTTGCTGACCGCCGCGCTGATGCTGATGCTCGGCGAAAAACGCCGCCCGTTGAAAGCCAGGATCAACCTGTTCTCCAGCATCATCGGCCTGGGTGTCGCCATCCTGCTGCTGTACTGGACGCAACAAGGCGGCCCCGGCTCGATTGGCGTGTACCTGCCGGGCAACTGGCAGGTGCCCTTCGGCATTGTGCTGGTGGTGGACCAACTGTCGGCGATGATGCTGGTGCTCACCGGCATTATCGGTGTGAGCGCGCTGCTGTTCGCCATGGCCCGTTGGGATCGCGCCGGCACCAGTTTCCACGCGCTGTTCCAGATCCAGCTGATGGGTTTGTACGGTGCATTCCTGACGGCGGACCTGTTCAACCTGTTCGTGTTCTTCGAGGTGCTGCTGGCGGCGTCCTATGGCTTGATGCTGCACGGCTCTGGCCGCGCGCGGGTGTCGTCGGGGCTGCATTACATTGCGATCAACCTGTTGGCGTCGTCGCTTTTCCTGATTGGCGCGGCGATGATCTACGGGGTCACCGGCACGCTGAACTTTGCTGACCTGGCGCTGAAAATCCCGCTGGTACCGCAAGCCGATCGCGGCCTGTTGCATGCTGGCGCGGCGATCCTCGCCACTGCATTCCTGGCCAAGGCCGGCATGTGGCCACTGAACTTCTGGCTGGCACCCGCCTACTCCTCGGCCAGCGCACCGGTGGCGGCGATGTTTGCGATCATGACCAAGGTCGGCGTGTACACCGTGCTGCGTCTGTGGACCTTGCTGTTCTCCGGGCAAGCCGGTGCATCGGCGCTGTTTGGCGGCGACTGGCTGGTGTACGGCGGCATGGCGACCATAGTCTGCGCGGCGCTGGCCATGGTGGCTGCGCAGCGCCTGGAGCGGATGGCCAGCCTGAGCATCCTGGTGTCGGCCGGGATCCTGCTGTCGTCGGTGGGCTTTGCCCAGCCAAGCCTGACCGCCGGGGCGCTGTTCTATCTGGTCAGCTCGACCCTGGCGCTGAGCGCGCTGTTCCTGCTGGCCGAGCTGATCGAGCGTTCGCGCTCGGCCAATGATCTGCCGCTGGATGAAGAAATCGACGCGCTGCCCAAGGCCATGGAGTCGTTGCACCCACGCCCCGGCGTCAACCTGGATGACGAGCAGAAAGCCGTGGTCGGCCAGGTGATCCCCTGGACCATGGCCTTCCTGGGCTTGAGCTTTATCGCCTGCGCACTGCTGATTATCGGCATGCCGCCGTTGTCCGGGTTTATCGGCAAGCTCAGCCTGTTGAGCGCGCTGGTCAACCCAATGGGCCTGGGTAACGCAGTGGATGAGCCGATCCGCCCGGCGGCCTGGGGCTTGGTGGCGCTGTTGATCTTGTCGGGCCTGGCTTCGCTGATCGCCTTCGCCCGCCTGGGTATCCAGCGCTTCTGGACGCCGGAGGAGCGCCCATCGCCGCTGCTGCGCCGCTACGAATGTGTGCCGATCTTCTTCCTGCTCGGCCTGAGCATTCTCCTGACCTTCAAGGCCGAACCGTTGATGCGCTACACCCAGGCCACTGCCGACAGCCTGAATAACCCGGAGCATTACGTGATGGCGGTGATGGCCACGCGCCCGGTGCTGAGCCCTGAGTCCAGAGCCGCCGCCCTGGAGGTGCAGCCATGAAGCGCCTGTTCCCTGCCCCATGGCTATCGCTGGCATTGTGGGTGCTGTGGCTGGTGTTGAACCTGTCGGTCAGCCCCGGCAACCTGTTGCTGGGCGCGGTGCTGGGCTTTCTCGCGCCGCTGCTGATGGCGCCGCTGCGCCCGCTGCCGGTGCGTATTCGTCGCCCCGGCATCATCATTCGCTTGTTCTTCGTGGTGGGTCGCGACGTGATCGTGTCCAACCTGCACGTGGCCTGGGGCGTACTGACGTGCGGATCCCGCCCGCCGCGTTCACGTTTTATCAAAATCCCGCTCGACCTGCGTGACCCCAACGGCCTGGCCGTCCTGTCGATGATCACCAGCGTGACGCCTGGCACAGTGTGGTCGGAACTGGCCCTGGACCGCAGCATCCTGCTGCTGCACGTGTTCGACCTGGACGATGAAGCACCGTTTATCGAGCACTTCAAACGCGCCTACGAACGGCCCCTGATGGAGATCTTCGAATGAGCCCCCTGCTCTCCAATGCAATCCTGGTCAGCCTGTTCCTGTTCTCGCTGGCGATGGTGCTGACGCTGGTGCGCCTGTTCAAAGGCCCGTCCGCGCAAGACCGGGTTCTGGCGCTGGACTACCTGTACATCCTGGCGATGCTGATGATGCTGGTGCTCGGCATTCGTTATGCCAGTGACACCTACTTTGAAGCGGCGCTGCTGATTGCGCTGTTTGGCTTTGTCGGGTCGTTCGCCCTGGCGAAATTCCTGCTGCGTGGCGAGGTGATTGAATGATGCCGTTATGGGTTGAAGTGATCGTGGCCGTGTTGCTGGTGCTCAGCAGCCTGTTTGCGCTGATTGGCGCGATCGGGTTGTTGCGCATGAAGGACTTCTTCCAGCGCATGCACCCACCGGCACTGGCCTCCACACTGGGCGCGTGGTGCGTGGCGCTGGCGTCGATTATCTACTTTTCGGTGCTCAAGTCCGGGCCGGTGCTGCATGGCTGGTTGATTCCGATTTTGTTGGCGATCACGGTGCCTGTTACCACACTGCTGTTGGCGCGCACGGCGCTGTTTCGCAAGCGCATGGCCGGTGATGATGTGCCTGCCGAGGTCAGCAGCCGCCGCTGATTGATCTGTGGGAGCTGGCTTGCCTGCGATAGCGGTGTATCAGTCAATGTTGCTGTGACTGATAGGCCCCCATCGCAGGCAAGCCAGCTCCCACATTGGTTTTTGCGTCAGGCGAACGAGCGGATGTGCGTCGCCAACGCTGCCAGTTCCCCATCATCGGCCCGCACAAAATCGTGGGATGAGATGTAACCCTCATACGCCGCAAAAAACTTGTCGACTTTGGAGCTGATGGGCTTGAACGCGCTGTCCTGCCCCGTGCCGTGCATGGGAAACAGCTTCGCATGCAGATGGTCCACGCCGTAGCCTTCGAGCATCATCCCCGTGCGCGCCACATCGGGAAACGCCCGATCAATCAGCAGTGCGGTTTTCTTGGTCGCCACAATCAGCGCGGACAACACCGCATCCGACTGCGCGAACGCGTAGCTGCCGTAATGCTGTTTGGGGATCACCACGCTGAAACCAGGCGTATTGGGGAAGATCGACAGGAACGCCATATGCTGGTCGTCTTCCCAGAGGATATGGGCCGGGGACGTCTTGCGGACAATGCTGCAGAAAATACAATCCATTCAATTCACCGTCAGTTTCAGTGTGCGAGCCGAGCCTCCAAAGGTAAGGCAAAAATGTCGCGCCCTAGTTAAAGATTAAATAATCCATAAATAGCTTGGCGCATTGGAATTGGCCTGATACGGTTTAGTGGATTTATTAATCCACTAAAAACAGGCACACCCATGACCGCTCATCTCGCACGTTTTACTGACAAAGTCGCCCTGGTAACCGGCGGCTCCCGTGGCATCGGCGAAGCCATCGTACGGCGCCTGGCGGCTGAAGGCGCGGCAGTGGCCTTCACCTATTCCGCGTCGGCTGACAAGGCGCAGGCACTGGTCGGCCAGATTCAAAGCCAAGGCGGCACAGCCCTGGCCATTCAGGCGGACAGCGCCGATGTGGTGGCGATTGCCCGAGCCGTGACCACTACCGTTGCGCATTTCGGCACGCTGAATATCCTGGTTAACAATGCCGGGATCTTGCAGCTCGGCAGCGTGGACGAATTCAGCCTGGAAGACTTCGACCGCATGTTCGCCGTGAATGTACGCGCGACATTCGCCGCCGCGAAAGCCGCGTCAGCAGTGATGCGCAGTGGTGACAGGATCATCAGCGTGGGCAGCGTCGTAGCGCAGCGCTCAGCCTTTCCGGGCTCCAGCGTCTATAGCATGACGAAGGCGGCGATCGCCGGTATGATCCGCGGCCTGGCGATTGATTTTGCCCCGCGCGGCATCACCGTCAATAACGTCCAGCCCGGCCCGACCAGCACTGACATGAACCCGGCAGACGCGCCGCATGCCGACCTGATCAAAAGCCTGGTGCCCTTGGGCCGTACAGGCACGGCTGACGAAATCGCCGGCATGGTCGCCTACCTCGCGTCTGAAGAAGCTGCCTTTGTGACCGGCGCCAGCCTGAGCATCGACGGTGGCTACCTGGCCTGACCCTTCACTTTCCAGAGGTACCCCATGGCAAGACCCCGAGCCTTCGACCGCGACCAGGTGCTGCAACACGCCATCCGCGTATTTTGCGACAAGGGTTTTGCCGCCGCCTCAACCGAAGAACTGATGCAGGCCATGGGGCTGAGCCGCCAGAGCATGTACAACACCTTTGGCGACAAACGCCAGTTGTACCTGCAGGCCATGGCCGAGTATCAGCGCACGGGCGTCGACGACCTGATCGAGCGTCTGGGCCAAGGCCCGACACCGCTGCAAGGCCTGCACGACACCCTGAACTCCTTCGCCACCCGCGCCCTTCGCGAAGGCACGGCCGGGTGCATGGGCGTCAATGCGATCTGTGAGTTTGGCCAGGAAGATGAGGAAATCAATCAGCTCACCGCACACAGCGCCGAGCGTTTGCGCCGTGCATTTGAGCAGACCCTGAGATGTGCGCAGGAACAGGGTGAACTCGTTCCCGGCACCGATTTGCCGGCCGCCTGCGACTTTCTGATGGCCACCCTTAGCGGCATGAAGATTGCCGGTAAGGGCGGCGCTAGCGTCGAGCAGTTGGCTAACATCGCAGGGTTTGCAGTTCGCGCACTGGGCGCCAAGGCGTAATTACAGGATCGGCGCGCCGAAGCGGTTCAAGCGCGGCATCCAATGATCGAGGATTTGCGCAGATGCCAGCACATGATGCGCGTGCCCGATCAACAAGCGGCGTGGCACAAAGCCGATGTAGCGCGAGTCATCGCTGTTGTCGCGGTTGTCACCCAGCATGAAATAACTGTCGGCAGGCACCGTGACCGGGCCGAAATTTCGCAATGCCCGAACCGTGGGCATGAACTGAATGCTGCGCTGACTGTTGCTCGCATGCTCGATCAGCTTGATACCCGGCACTGTCTGGCCTGGCACGATCGGTTCGCTGATGTCCTGCCCATCACTGTAGGTAGCCGGCGTGCCGTTGACCCACAGCACTTCATCTTTCATTTCCAGGGTATCGCCGGGAATGCCGACGATGCGTTTGATCAAGCGCATGCCGTCCTTGGGTGACGAGAAGGTCACCACATCACCGCGTTTAGGGTCATCCAGCTTGGCCAGGGATATATCCGTGAGCGGCAGCTTGAGGTCATACGCCACACGGTTGACCAGCACCACATCACCCTCCAGCAACGTCGGGCGCATCGACCCGGACGGGATGGGGTTCCAGTCGGCCAGGGAGGTGCGGAACACGCCGAAGCACAGCCAGAAAAGGATGACGTAACGGTAGCGGCTTAACCAACTTCGCATACAGCCTCGCACTAAAAAAAGCGGCGCAGACAGCCGCCGGCAAACCCAGGGTAACATTTGGCAATACTCGCTTATTACACCGGAGGATTAAATTAACATTAGCGTTACGGCCTGCATTGATCGTCCCCACGCTCTGCGTGGGAATGCATCCCTTGACGCTCCGCGTCACCTTGCACAGGGCTTGAGGTGTTTGCCAAAAGCAGGACGCAGAGCGTCCAGGGCGGCGTTCCCACGCAGAGCGTGGGAACGAGCCACGCTTGCACAATAAAAAACGCCCCGAACCAGTCGGGGCGTTTTTTTATTCAGGGTTTACCGATCAAGCCTGATCAGCCAACCGCCACGTTGTGCCGCCCTTCCCGTCTTCCAACACCACACCCATCGCGGTCAGTTGGTCACGGATACGGTCGGACTCCGCCCAGTCTTTGCCTGCACGGGCAGCCAGGCGCGCTTGAATCAACGCGTCTACTTCAGCGGCATTTACACGCCCTTCGGCGCCGGCTTGCAGGAAGTCATCGGCTTCCATCTGCAGTACACCCAACACGCTGGCCAGCTCTTTCAAGCGCGCAGCAAGCCCTGCGGCTGCATCAAGATCACTCTCACGCAGACGGTTGATCTCGCGCACCATCTCGAACAGCACCGCGCAGGCTTCCGGCGTGCCGAAGTCGTCGTTCATGACCTCGGTAAAGCGTGCCACGAAGGCTTCGCCGCCGGCCGGCGCCACGGCAGGCAGGCCTTTCAACGCATGGTAGAAACGCTCCAGGGCGCCTTTGGCGTCCTTGAGGTTGTCTTCCGAGTAGTTGATGGCGCTGCGGTAGTGGCTCGACACCAGCAAATAACGCACCACTTCCGGGTGGTACTTTTCCAGCACGTCGCGGATGGTGAAGAAGTTGTTCAAGGACTTGGACATCTTCTCGCCATTGATGCGGATCATGCCGCAGTGCATCCAGGCGTTGGCGTAGGTCTTGCCGGTGGCGGCTTCGCTTTGGGCGATTTCGTTTTCGTGGTGCGGGAACTCAAGGTCGCTGCCGCCGCCATGAATGTCGAAGGTCTCGCCCAGGCAGCAGGTGGACATCACCGAGCATTCGATGTGCCAGCCCGGACGCCCGGCGCCCCACGGCGATTCCCAGCTCGGCTCGCCGGGCTTGGTGCCTTTCCACAGCACAAAATCCAGTGGATCCTGCTTGGCTTCGTCGACTTCGATACGTGCGCCGATGCGCAGGTCTTCGATTTTCTTGCGCGACAACTTGCCATAACCCATGAACTTGGCGACGCGGTAGTACACGTCGCCATTGCCTGGGGCGTAGGCGTAACCCTTGTCGATCAGGGTCTGGATCATGCTCAACATGCCCGGAATGTGATCCGTGGCGCGCGGCTCCATGTCCGGTTTGAGGATGTTCAGACGCGCTTCATCCTCATGCATCGCGGTGATCATGCGCTCGGTCAGCACATCGAACGGTTCGCCGTTCTCGCGCGCCCGGTTGATGATCTTGTCTTCGATGTCGGTGATGTTGCGCACATAGGTCAAGTCATAGCCGCTGAAACGCAACCAACGGGTCACCAGGTCGAAGGCAACCATGCTGCGGCCGTGGCCGATGTGGCAGTAGTCGTACACGGTCATGCCGCACACGTACATGCGCACCTTGTTGCCGTCCAGCGGCTTGAAGACTTCTTTGGTCTTGCTGAGTGTGTTGTAGATCGTTAGCACAACGGCTTCCTTAGAGAATCACTGGCCCCACGAATCACGCAAGGTCACGGTACGGTTGAAGACCGGATGACCAGGTTTGGAGTCCTTGATATCCGCGCAGAAGTAACCTTCGCGCTCGAACTGGAAACGGTCTTCCGGCTGTGCGTCGCCAAGCGATGGCTCGGCACGACAACCCGTGAGAACTTGCAGGGAGTCAGGGTTGATGTTGTCCAGGAAGCTGGCGCTGTCTTCAGCCTTCTCAGGGTTCGGCGAACGGAACAGACGATCGTACAGGCGCACTTCGCACTCGATGCTGGCAGCAGCCGGCACCCAGTGAACGACGCCTTTGACCTTGCGGCCTTCAGGGTTCTTGCCCAGGGTTTCCGGGTCGTAGGAGCATCGCAGTTCGACGATGTTGCCATCGGCGTCCTTGATCGCTTCATCGGCACGGATCACGTAGCTGCCGCGCAGGCGCACTTCGCCGTTAGGCTCCAGGCGCTTGTAGCCTTTCGGCGGCTCTTCCATGAAGTCATCACGGTCGATGTAGATTTCACGCGCGAACGGCAGCTTGCGCACGCCAAGTTCTTCTTTCTGCGGGTGACGCGGCAGTTCGAGGTGGTCGACCTTGTCTTCCGGATAGTTGGTGATCACGACTTTCAACGGGCGCAATACGCACATGGCACGCGGCGCGTTGGCGTCCAGGTCCTGACGGATGCTGAACTCGAGCATGCCGTAATCGACCACGCCGTCGGAGCGGTTGGTGCCGACCATGTCGCAGAAGCTGCGGATCGACGCCGGGGTGTAGCCGCGACGGCGGAAACCCGACAGGGTGGACATGCGCGGGTCATCCCAGCCATGCACGTGCTTTTCGTCCACCAACTGCTTGAGCTTGCGCTTGCTGGTGATGGTGTAGTTCAGGTTCAGGCGGCTGAACTCGTACTGACGCGGGTGCGCCGGAACCGGCAGGCTGTCGAGGAACCACTCATACAGCGGGCGATGGCTTTCGAACTCCAGGGTGCAGATGGAGTGGGTGATGCCTTCGATGGCGTCCGACTGACCGTGGGTGAAGTCATAGTTCGGGTAGATGCACCACTTGTCACCGGTCTGGTGGTGATGGGCGTGGCGGATGCGGTACATGATCGGGTCGCGCAGGTTCATGTTCGGCGAGGCCATGTCGATCTTGGCGCGCAGCACGCGGGCGCCGTCCGGGAACTCACCGGCGCGCATGCGGTTGAACCAGTCGAGGTTCTCTTCTACCGAACGGTCACGGAACGGGCTGTTCTTGCCCGGCTCGGTCAGCGTGCCACGGTATTCCTTGGCCTGCTCCGGGGTCAGGTCGTCGACGTAGGCCTTGCCGGCCTTGATCAGCTCGACGGCCCAGTCGAACAACTGGTCGAAATACTTGGACGCATAGCGCACTTCACCGGACCATTCGAAGCCCAGCCACTTGATGTCGCTTTCGATGGCGTCGATGTATTCCTGGTCTTCCTTGGCCGGGTTGGTGTCGTCGAAACGCAGGTGCGTGACGCCACCGAACTCCTGGGCCAGGCCAAAGTTCACACAGATCGACTTGGCGTGACCGATGTGCAGGTAGCCGTTGGGCTCTGGCGGGAAGCGGGTGACGATCTGCGTGTGCTTGCCCGAATCCAGGTCCGCCTGGATGATCGGGCGCAGGAAATTGACCGGGACGGCAGGTCCGGCCTTGGAATTCGAGGTAGGGTCGACAGTGGGCTTGCTCATAGGATCCTTGAACAGACAGGTTCGTGGCCGGTTGGGGCCAGATAAAACAAAGGCGATATCATAGCCGATGCTGTCAAGTACCTGACAGAGCAGCACCGAAAACTGCTGCATTTAATGCACCGGCGGTAAAAAACCACCTCGAAATTCCTGCCGGGCACGCTAAACTGCGCGCCTTGGCACACATTTAGCCAAACCGGTAGCGGCGCCTTGGCGTCCAAACCCACGAATTCCCTGAAAAGAGTAGTGAACATGACTCAAGTCAAACTGACCACCAACCACGGTGACATCGTCATCGAGCTGAACGCCGAGAAAGCGCCGATCACCGTCGCCAACTTCATCGAGTACGTGAACGCCGGCCACTACGAAAACACCGTTTTCCACCGTGTCATCGGCAACTTCATGATCCAGGGCGGCGGTTTCGAGCCAGGCATGAAAGAAAAGAAAGACAAGCGTCCAAGCATCCAGAACGAAGCGGACAACGGCCTTTCCAACGACAAGTACACCGTCGCCATGGCCCGTACCATGGAGCCGCATTCGGCCTCCGCGCAGTTCTTCATCAACGTCGCCGACAACGCCTTCCTCAACCACAGCGGCAAGAACGTGCAGGGCTGGGGCTACGCGGTATTCGGTAAAGTCACCGAAGGCCAGGACGTGGTCGACAAGATCAAAGGCGTGTCCACCACCTCCAAGGCCGGTCACCAGGACGTTCCAGCAGAAGACGTGATCGTCCAGAAAGCCGAGATCGTTGGGTGATATTGCTGATTTCAGACTTGCATCTGGAAGAGGAGCGCCCGGATATCACCCGGGCGTTTCTGGATCTGCTCCACGGCCGCGCCCGTGGCGCCCAGGCGTTGTACATTCTGGGGGACTTCTTTGAAGCCTGGATTGGCGACGATGGGATGACCGCCTTCCAGCGTTCCATCTGCGAGGCTTTACGCGAGCTGAGCAACAGCGGCACCCCGATTTTTATCATGCATGGCAACCGCGATTTCCTGATCGGCAAGGCGTTCTGCAAAGCCGCAGGCGCTACCTTGCTCAAGGACCCGAGTGTCGTGCAGTTACATGGCGAGCCCGTGCTGTTGATGCACGGCGACAGCCTCTGCACCCGCGACGTCGGCTATATGAAGCTGCGGCGCATTCTGCGCAACCCGATTGTTTTGTTCATTCTGCGGCACTTGCCGTTGCGCACCCGCCACAAGCTGGCGCGCAAGCTGCGCAGCGAGAGCCGTGCGCAAACGCGCATGAAGGCCAACGATATTGTCGATGTGACGCCCGAGGAAGTGCCACGGGTGATGCAGCAGTTCGGCGTGCGCACCCTGGTCCACGGCCATACGCACCGCCCCGCCATTCATAAACTGCAGATTGGTGACCAGGCGGCCAAGCGTATTGTGCTGGGGGATTGGGACAAGCAGGGTTGGGCGTTGCAGGTGGATGAGCAAGGGTTTGCGCTGGCGGCGTTTGACTTCGTCAACCCACAGTTGGCGTTGCCCGGCGCATAACCCTGAGACACAGAACGCTGGCTTGTGTGGGGTTTGGCTTGTGTTGGAGCTGGCTTGTGTGGGAGCTGGCTTGTGTGGGAGCTGGCTTGTGTGGGAGCTGGCTTGTGTGGGAGCTGGCTTGTGTGGGAGCTGGCTTGTGTGGGAGCTGGCTTGCGGGGGAGCGGACGTGAGTGGGACTGCGGGC
>NZ_JAAQWK010000026.1:0-79983 GCF_012985445.1 Pseudomonas sp. WS 5532 | reverse complement strand
TTGTCGGCCAGAGTGGAAAGGTGGATGGCAGCTTTGCTCCCACTCGTGCTTCTAGCACCGCGGACTCACAGCTTGCCATCCACCCCTCTCACCTCAGAGTTTATTCCCAGATCAAGACACAAGCGGGCTTGCCCGCGATTGCGGTGGGTCAGTGATGTATAAGGCGGCTGACACGCCCTCATCGCGGGCAAGCCCGCTCCCACATTTGGATCTGCGCAGTGCTTTAGGTTCGGGCAAAGGCCACCGCCGCCTCAAACTGCTCTTGCGTCGGCCGCACACCGGTGTACAGCACAAACTGCTCCAACGCCTGGATTGCGATCACTTCCAACCCGGTAATCACTCGTTTGCCCTGGGCACGCCCGCGCACGATCAACGGCGTTTCGGCGGGGATCGCCACCACATCGAATACAGTGTCAGCAGCGTCCACAGCGTCCGCCTCGAAGGCCAACTGGTCCGCTTCTGCACCGCCGGTCATGCCGATCGGCGTCACGTTGACCAGCATCTGTGGGCGCAACTCGCCCAGCTCTGCTTGCCACTCATACCCCAGGCTCTGCGCCAACGCCCGGCCCGCCGCTTCGTTGCGCGCCACAATCACGCCGTTGGCATAACCGCCGTCACGCAGGGCACTGGCCACCGCCTTGCCCATGCCGCCGCTGCCACGCAGCGCGAAGGTCGAATCCTTGGGCACCGCGTGCTTTTTCAGCAATTGTTCCACGGCAATGTAGTCGGTGTTGTAGGCCTTGAGATGGCCGTCGGTGTTAACGATGGTGTTGAGCGAAGTAATGGCCTTGACCGAGGCATCCAACTCATCGACCAGGGCAATGGCAGCTTCCTTGAACGGCATGGACACCCCGCAACCACGGATGCCCAGCGCCCGAATACCGCCGATCGCGCCGGGCAAATCCTGGCTGCTGAAGGCTTTATAGTAGAAGTTCAGCCCCAGCTGTTCGTACAGATGGTTGTGAAATCGCAAGCCAAAATTCCCGGGACGCGCCGACAATGACATGCACAGTTGGGTGTCCTTGTTGGGGTGCATCTGCATGGAAAACTCCTTTGAGTAAGCAAATCGGTACAGACCTTACACAACCTTTACCTAGCGGCGGTGCTGTTTTTCAGAAATACGTTGTCTTAAAAGTATCCCCGCGACAATCCTTGAGTCTATTGATTGCAGACCACAAGCGCAGGGGCTAACCGAGGAATGACCATGATTCGTAAAATCCCCAAAATCGCCTTGCTTATCGGCGCACTCGCTATGGCAGGCCAAGCCTCCGCCCACGGTGGTGGTTGGGGTGGCCCGGCCATATTGGGTGGTTTGATCGGCGCAGCCGTTGTCGGCTCCGTAGTTGCCAGCCAATCCCAGCCGGTTTACGTGCAGCAACCGGTGTATGTCCAGCCTCAACCGGTGTATGCCGCACCGCCGCCGGTCTACTACGCACCGCCACCGCCGGTGTATGTGCAACAGCGGGTTTACTACCGCCCGGCGCCGGTCTATTACGGCCCACCACGCGGCTACTATGGCCCTCCCTACGGTTATTATGGCCGCGGCTGGTAACACGCAGTCAGGTTAGAAATGAACAGGCCTCGCCCACACGCGGGGTCTTTTTTTACCTGCGTTTTGCCTGGGTTTTGCCTGAAAAGCCCGGTTTTATCATGCCAAGGTCGCTATGAGGACAATGCCCGAGCCGCAATCCCACATCATGACGGTCAAATGTCCACTTGCTTGACCTGGGCCTGCGCTGTCATGTTTACGTCACTCAACGGTCTCACTATCGAGCGGTCCACCCAATAACAATTAAGGACGACTGACCATGCCCACGCAAAACCCGCACCGCACCGCTGGCCTGTGCACGTCCAGCAAGGTTTACAGCGCACTTACCGAACTCAAGCACCTTGAGGGCCACCGCAGCGCAAAATTTCTCGCGCTGCTGGCAGAAAACCTGGTGCGCAAAGGCCTGCTCAGCGAGCAGGAAGTGGTGAACATGCTCGATCAAGTAGTGGATTGACGCCTGGCGTTAATGTTGACTATCGAGAAGGGTGATTTTTCCTACGCGCCATCAGCCCGTAAGGTGACCCCCATACCTTTGGAGGTGCCTATGCCTACTGTTCAAATCATGTCCGTTGTCGGCAGTGCCGTCCCCGCCCCACTCCGGGAGCTCGGGTTGCTGGCCTGCTGGTATGTGGTACGCGATGGCGAAACCATCAGCGGCCCGCTCACCTCGCTGTCCGCTGCGCAACAACAGCAACAACAGGTGTCGAACTTCAGGCTCCATGCCTGAAGCCTCACGCCTGAGAACTAGGGCAATGGCAGTTTGACCCGCGGCTTGCTTTCGACAAACAACGCCCAACTGGACATAAACAGCGCCGCCACCAACGGCCCGATCACAAAGCCATTCAAGCCAAACACCGACAGGCCGCCCAAGGTCGAGATCAGGATCAGGTAATCCGGCATCTTGGTGTCTTTGCCCACCAGGATCGGGCGCAATACATTGTCCACCAGCCCGATCACGAACACGCCGAACAAGCCCAGTACCACGCCCTGCCAGATCGAACCGCTCAACAGGAAGTAGGCGGCCACCGGCCCCCACACGATCCCAGCGCCGACGGCTGGCAGCAACGACAGAAACGCCATCAACACCGCCCAGAGCAACGCGCTGGGAATGTCCAGAAACCAGAAGATCAAACCGCCCAGCGCACCCTGGGTCACGGCGACCAACACGTTGCCCTTGACGGTCGCACGTACCACCCGATTGAACTTGAGTTGCAACCGGCGCTTTTGCGGCTCGGCCAACGGCACCGCCGTACGTACTTTGCGCACCAGTTCCGGGCCGTCACGCAGCAGGAAAAACAGCAGGTACAGCATGATGAAAAAGCTCACCAGGAAATCAAACGTGCCCTGGCCGAAGCTGAACGCCTGGGTGGCAAAGAACTGGCTGCCTTGCATGGCGCTCTTGACGATCTTTTCCCGCAGCCCCTCCAGATTACCCATGCCGAAGCGGTCGAGCAGATGCTGGAAATAAGGCGGCAGGATGTTCTTGAACTGTTCGATATACCCCGCCACGTCCAATTTGCCGCTTTCGATATTTTTATAGAGGGTGGCGCCCTCTTGCACCAGCAGCACGCTGGTGATGATCACCGGCAAAATTGCGATCACCAGGCATACCGTAAGGGTGGCCAGGGACGTCAGGTTGCGGTTCCAGCTGAAGCGTTGCTGCAGGCGCCGCTGCATCGGGGCGAAGATGATGCCAAGGATGACCGCCCAGAACACCGCGCCATAGAACGGCAGCAATATCCAGATAAAGGCGATGGTCACCAGGGCCAGCAATAACAGCAGGGTTTTGAATTGAAGGTTGGTTTGGTTCATGTCCGGTCCATGTCAGAAAAGCAGAGGGCCTTCAGCGGCCCTGTTGCTTAGTCCGCGGCAGAACCTGGGAGTGCCCTTCAAGCGTAGACCGCCTCATTGAATCGCCCTGGCCTCATTCAACAGTGCTTCAATCATCAGTTCCTGAGCCTCGTAGCGTCCCTCACCGAAGTGGCTGTAACGCACGTGCCCCTTGGCATCGATCAGGTAGTGGGCCGGCCAATATTGGTTATCGAAGCTGCGCCAGATCGCGTAGTTATTGTCGATAGCCACCGGATAACCGATGCCCAGCTTGCGCACCTGTTCCTTGACGTTGGCCGGGATGTGCTCAAACGCGTATTCGGGCGTGTGTACGCCAATCACCACCAAACCGTCTTTTTCATAGCGTTTGGCCCAGGTATTGACGTAGGGCAGCGCACGCCGGCAGTTGATGCAGTCATAGGTCCAGAAATCCACCAGCACCACTTTGCCTTTGAGCGCTTCAAGGCTCAGAGGCGGTGAGTTGAGCCATTCGACCGCTCCCGCCAGCGACGGCGTGGCACCCGCAGGTTGCTTGCTCTCGCCACTGGCCATCCAGCTTGCGGTCAGAGCGAAAGCCAGCAGCAGGCTGGTAAACAGGAATGTGATAGGTCGCATGGTGATTACCTTGTCGAGTCGCAGAGTGCCTATTGAAACCCTCTGAGGTATCACGCCTGTGTCGAACGGCACCCGCCGATACACAGCGATACAAAACCCGCAAAAGCCCGACCTGGATCAATAGATGCGTGTGCCAGCTCCTTTACGCTCGCGACCTTTTGCGACCCGAGCCCATGCCCCCCGTGATTGCCCCCGAACTACTCGCCCCCGCCGGCACCCTGAAAAACATGCGCTATGCCTTCGCCTACGGCGCCGATGCGGTCTACGCCGGCCAGCCGCGCTACAGCCTGCGGGTGCGCAATAACGAGTTCGACCACGCCAACCTCGCGCTCGGCATCCAGGAGGCGCATGCACTGGGCAAGCGTTTCTACGTGGTGGTCAACATTGCCCCGCACAACGCCAAGCTCAAGACCTTCCTCAAGGATTTGGCCCCGGTGATCGCCATGGGGCCGGACGCGTTGATCATGTCCGACCCAGGCTTGATCATGCTGGTACGCCGTCACTTCCCGTGCATGCCGATTCACTTGTCGGTACAGGCCAATACGGTGAATTGGGCCAGCGTCGAGTTCTGGCAACAGCAAGGTATCTGCCGGGTGATTCTGTCGCGGGAATTGTCACTGGAAGAAATCGGCGAAATCCGCCAACAGGTGCCGGCCATGGAGCTGGAAGTGTTTGTGCACGGTGCCCTGTGCATGGCCTATTCCGGGCGCTGTTTGTTGTCCGGCTATATGAACAAGCGCGATGCCAACCAAGGCACCTGCACCAACGCGTGCCGCTGGAAATACCAGGCCACGCCGGCGGTGGAGAACGCCACGGGCGATATCGTCCAGCAGTGTGAACCGACCTTGGGTATCGGCGCGCCGACCGATCAGGTGTTCCTGCTGCAGGAAGCCAACCGCCCGGATGAGCAGATGCCCGCCTTCGAAGACGAACACGGCACCTACATCATGAACGCCAAGGACCTGCGCGCCGTGCAGCACGTGGAGCGCCTGGCGCACATGGGCGTGCATTCGCTGAAGATCGAAGGGCGCACCAAGTCCCACTTCTATTGCGCGCGCACCACCCAGGTGTATCGCCAGGCCATTGACGATGCGGTGGCTGGCCGTGCGTTTGACCGCAACCTGATGACTGATCTTGAGTCCCTGGCCCAACGCGGCTACACCGAAGGTTTCCTGCGTCGCCATGTGCACGACGAATACCAGAACTACCAGAACGGCAGCTCGGTGTCGGAGCGCCAGCAGTTTGTCGGCGAATTGACCGGCGAGCGCCGGGGCGAGCTGGCCGAGGTCAAGGTGAAAAACCGCTTTGCCGTGGGTAATCATCTGGAATTGATGACACCGGCCGGCAACTTTCACTTTGACCTGACCAACCTGCACAACGCCAAGGGCGAGGCCATAGACGTGGCGCCGGGGGATGGGCACACGGTGTATGTGCCACTGCCGAGCGACATGGACCTGCGCTTCGGCCTGCTGATGCGTGACGTCTAACGCAGGGGCGGTGACAGGCCTATTTGTATCAGCGCCAGGCAAACATACGCTGAGGCCAGGGTTGATCAGATCCTGAACTGCCCCACCAACTGCCCCAGGCGCTGGCCCAGGTCCGCCAGGCTGCGCGAGGTTTGCGCGCCCAATTGGGTTTCATCCGCCACGCTGTCCACCGCCACGGCAATCTGATGCACGCTGCGGTTGATCTCTTCGGCCACGGCGGTCTGCTCTTCGGCGGCGCTGGCGATTTGCGCGTTCATCGAGTTGATGGTGCCAATCAACTGCGCCATGGTATCCAGCGACGCGCCGGCTTGGTTGGCCTGGGCCGAAGTGCCATCACCGGCATCGCTGGAGCGGCGCATGGCATCCACGGCGGCGACGGTGCCTTTTTGCAGGCGGTCGATCATGCCCTGGATTTCCTGGGTGCTGGTTTGCGTGCGACTGGCCAGCGCACGCACCTCGTCGGCGACCACGGCAAACCCGCGACCAGCCTCGCCTGCCCGTGCGGCTTCGATGGCGGCGTTGAGCGCCAGCAGGTTGGTCTGCTCGGCAATCGAGCGGATCACGCCGAGCACGCTGACGATCGACGACACGTCCTGCTGCAAGCTGTCGAGGGACACGCCGCTGCTGCGGATGTCGTTCACCAGCGCATGGATCTGCGCGATGCTGCCATCCACTACCCGCTTGGCGGCCTGGCCTTCAGCGTCGGTCTGTTGCGCGGCCACCGCAGCGCCCTGGGCACTGCGCGCCACTTCGTGGGCCGCCGAGGACATTTGGTTGATTGCGGTGGCCACCTGATCGGTCTCGTGGCGCTGGCGTTCCATGGCGGTTTCCGAGCGCTGGGCCTGATCGGACACCTGGCTGACCAGCCCGGTGAGTTGCGCGGTCATCTCGGTGATCTGGCGCACCAGGCCGTGGATCTTGTCGACAAAGCGGTTGAACGCGCCGGCCAAGTCCCCCAACTCATCCTGGCTGGTGATGGCCAGGCGGCGGGTCAAGTCGCCCTCGCCCGCGGCGATATCGTCGAGGTTGGCTTTCATCAGGCTCAGTGGGCGCAAGATGGTATTGGCCACCAACATGCCCACTGCAGCAATCACCAGCAGCACCACCACCGCCACGCCAAGGATGCTCAGCAGCACGCCTTCCATGCGTTTTTCGACCTTGGCCTCGACCACCGCCACCTGGGCTTCGATGCCATCGAGGTTCACCGACGTACCAATCACCATGTCCCACTTGGGCAGGTATTCGGTGTAGCCAAGCTTGGGCACCAGTTCGGTCTGGCCGGGCTGGGTCGAGCTGTATTGCAGGTAGTGGGTGCCGTCCTTGCCGACCTTGACCAGGTCGCGGTTGACGTAGACACCGTTGGGGTCACGGTTGTCCTTGAAGCTCTTGCCTACGCCGTCCGGGCTGTTGCCCTTGAACAGGCGGATGGTCTCGGAGTCGTAGCCGAAGAAGTAGCCGTCCTTGCCGTAGGTGGTGTTGGACAACAGTTTGACTACCTGCGCCCGCGCCGCCGTGTCGCCGGGGGCGGCCGCGTCGTAGAGCGGCTTGATGGTGGTCATCGCCACTTCCACATAACTTTGCAGCGTGACCTTGGCGTCATTGAGCAGGCGCTGGCGGGTTTCATCCACCTCATTGCGCGCCTGGCCCTGCAGGATCCACACCGTGGTCAGGCTGATGACCACGGCAAACAACAACACAGGCACGACGGCCAGGGACAGGACTTTGGCCTTCAAACTCAGACGCATGGCTTTTCTCTCTTATTCGTGGCGACTTGAGAGGTTAACGGCCAGTGGCGAAATATCTGTAGGACACCTTGGCTGAGTGGCGACTGGACTGTTGTGGCGAACAGGCTTGCCCTGCGTTGGGCTGCGTAGCAGCCCCCTTTTCAGGCGCCGTAACACGCCAGGTAGATCGAGGTGTCTGGATTCAGGACCGCTTCGCGCTCCAACGCAGGGCAAGCCTGCTCGCCACAATTGAACCTGTTCCAGATACTAGAGGGTCATCGCGGCAAACCAGCCAAACGCCAGCAACGGAATGTTGTAGTGCAGGAAGGTCGGCACCACGGTGTCCCAGATATGGTGATGCTGGCCGTCAATATTCAGGCCGGAAGTCGGGCCGAGCGTGGAGTCCGACGCTGGCGAACCGGCATCGCCCAGCGCCCCCGCCGTACCCACGATGCACACAATCGCCAACGGACTGAAGCCCAGCTGCACACACAACGGCACAAAAATCGCCGCCAGAATCGGCACCGTAGAAAAGGACGAACCAATGCCCATGGTCACCAACAGCCCCACCAGCAACATCAGCAGCGCGCCCACACCACGGCTGTGACCAATGAATGCCGCCGAGGCTTCCACCAGTGAGCGCACGTCACCGGTAGCCTTGAGCACTTCGGCAAACCCCGATGAGGCGATCATGATGAAGCCGATCATCGCCATCATCTTCATGCCTTCGGTGAACAGGTCGTCGGTCTCGCGCCAGCGCACAATGCCCGACACCGAAAAGATCAGAAACCCAGCCAGGGCGCCGATGATCATCGAATCCAGCCACAGCTGAATGATAAACGCCGAGGCAATTGCCAGCCCGGCCACCAGCAGGGTCAGCGGGTTGTACTGCACGGCTACTTGCTCGACGCGCTCGATTTTTTCCAGGTCATACACACGCTTTTTGCGGTAGCTGATAAACACCGCCACCAGCAGGCCCACCACCATGCCCAACGCCGGCAAACCCATCGCGTGAGTGACGTTGACTTGGCTGATGTCCACGCCGCTCTTGGCCACGTTGGCCAACAGGATCTGATTAAGGAAGATATTGCCGAAGCCCACCGGCAGGAACATGTAGGGCGTGATCAGGCCGAAGGTCATCACGCAGGCGATCAGCCGGCGGTCCAGTTGCAGCTTGGTCAGCACGTAAAGCAGTGGCGGCACCAGCAGCGGGATAAACGCAATATGGATCGGCAGAATATTCTGCGAAGCAATCGCCACCACCCACAACAGACCAATCAGCAGCCATTTGACATGACTTCCGCCGGTGGCTTCCTGGCGATCGACCAACAGCAGCGCCTTGTCCGCCAAGGCATGCGCCAGGCCGGACTTGGCAATCGCCACCGCGAAAGCGCCGAGCAAGGCGTAGGACAACGCCACGGTCGCGCCGCCGCCCAAGCCGCCGTTAAAGGCCTTGAGCGTGGCCTCGATGCCCAACCCGCCGGTCAAGCCACCGACCAGGGCGCCGACGATGATGGCGATGACCACATGCACACGGGACAAACTGAGCACCAGCATGGTGCCGACCGCGGCGATGACTGCGTTAATCATGGTTACCTCAAGCAAAAAACATAAAAAACAGACAGGCCCGCGACCGGGCGGCCATCAAGTGGCGTCCGTGTGCAGGCTTTAAGAGGTCTTATTAGAGGGCGCGCACTTTGCCGCAGGCGGGCCGTCATGTCAAAAACTGTGGCGAGGGAGCTTGCTTTCGCTGGGCTGCGCAGCAGCCCCAAAAAAACAGGAGCGCTGCGCACTGGAGCGCCAGCGGGAGCAAGCTCCCTCGCCACAGAATAAAGAAGCGTGAAAGGCAGCCGATACAAAGGCTCTCTGTGTTTTCAGGTTAAGGATGCTCCTCGATGTCGCTTAGACAGCTCTCCATTCAATGGAAAATCACCCTGCTCGCGGGCCTGTGCCTGCTGGGGATCGTGACCCTGCTGGTGGGTCTGTCGCTTTTTCGCATGGAGCAGAGTTCGCAACAGGTCAAAGCGTCCAGCATGCAGATGCTCGACGCGTCCGCCCAGGCGCGCATCGAGGCCCAAGGTGAAGTGCAGGCGCTGGGCATTCGCCAGCAATTCATGGACGCCTATCAGTACGGCCATGGTTTTTCGCGCCAAGTGTTGTTTTTGCGTGAGCAGGCGGAAAAACGCTTCCTCGACGCCTTCGATACCCGCGAAGACCTGACCCGCCAAGTCAAGGCCGCCCTGCAAGCCAACCCCGATCTGCTCGGCCTGTCGTTGGTGTTTGAGGCCAATGCGCTGGACGGCAAGGACGAGTTGTTCGCCAATCAGGCAGAACTGGGCAGCAACGACAAAGGGCGCTTCGCCCTCTACTGGTCGCAGCCCACACCCGGCAAACTCACCTCCATGTCACTACCCGAAAGCGACATGGCCGACATCAGCGTCGGCCCCAGCGGCGAGAAGGCTAACGCCTGGTTCACCTGCCCACGCACTACGCTGAAACCCTGCGTGATCGAACCGTACTTTTATGTGATCGACGGGCAAAGCGTGCTGATGACCAGCATCGTCTTCCCGTTGATGGTCAACGGCAAAGTTATTGCCTCGCTGTCGGTGGACATCAACCTCAACAGCCTGCAGGCCGTGAGCCAACAGGCCAGCCAGAAGCTGTATGACGGCCAGACCCAGGTCAGCATCCTCAGCCCCACCGGTTTGCTCGCCGGCTACAGCCCGGACGCCGGCAAACTCAGCCAGCGTCTGGATCAGGTCGACAGCGCCAGCGGCGCGCAACTGATCAGCGTACTGGCCAGTAACCCCCAGACCAGCAGCCTGCGTACCGACCATCAACTCAAGGTGCTGGCGCCCTTCGCGCCGATTCCCGGCGGCAAGCCGTGGGGCGTGTTGCTGGATGTGCCGGAAAAAGTCCTGGTCGGCCCCGCCGAAACACTCAAGGCGCAGTTGGACGCGGACAACGCCCGTGGCACGCTGCTGGAATTGAGCCTGGGCCTGCTGGCGGCCGTGGTTGGCTTAGTGCTTGTGTGGCTGATGGCCCGCAGCGTGACCCGGCCGATCCTCGGCGTGGCACGCATGCTCGAAGACATCGCCAGCGGCGAAGGCGACCTCACCCGCCGCCTGGCCTACGACAAACAGGATGAACTGGGCCAACTGGCCGGCTGGTTCAACCGCTTCCTCGACAAGCTGCAACCGATCATTGCCCAAGTGAAACGCTCGGTGCAGGACGCCCGTGGCACTGCCGACCAGTCCGCCGAAATCGCCACGCAAACCAGCGCCGGCATGGAGCAGCAATACCGTCAGGTCGACCAAGTGGCCACCGCCTCCCACGAAATGAGCGCCACCGCCCAGGACGTCGCCCGCAGTGCTGCCCAGGCGGCACACGCCGCACGCGATGCCGACCAGGCCACACGCGACGGCTTGAGTGTGATCGACCGCACCACCACCAATATCGGCAACCTGGCGGCGGATATGAGCACCGCCATGGCCCAGGTCGAAGGCTTGGCGGCCAATAGCGAGAAGATCGGTTCGGTGCTGGAAGTGATTCGCGGCATCGCCGAGCAAACCAACCTGCTGGCACTCAACGCCGCCATCGAAGCCGCCCGCGCCGGTGAGGCTGGGCGTGGTTTTGCGGTGGTCGCCGACGAAGTACGCAACCTGGCGCAGCGCACCCAGGAGTCGGTAGAAGAAACCCGCCTGGTGATAGAGCACCTGCAAAGCGGCACAACCGACGTGGTTGGCTCCATGGGCAATAGCTATCGGCAGGCCCAAGGCAGTGTCGAACAGGTCGGCCAGGCGGTCACCGCTTTGCGTCAGATTGGTGAGGCGGTCACGGTGATCAGCGACATGAACCTGCAAATCGCCAGCGCCGCCGAACAGCAAAGCGCCGTGGCCGAAGAGATCAACACCAATGTGGCGACGATACGGGATGTGACTGAATCGCTGTCGGAGCAGGCGAATGAATCGGCGCGGGTGAGCCAGGCGTTGAACAGCCTGGCGAATCAGCAGCAGGGGTTGATGGATCAGTTTCGGGTGTAATGATCGTTCCCACGCGTGGGCGCGCCTCCTGTGACGCCCCGCGTCGCCCGTCGACAGCGGGACGCCGAGCGTCCAAGGCGACGTTACCACGCAGAGCGTGGGAACGATCTCAACGTTTGGGTAATTCGATCAGCACCTTGAGCCCGCCCAGCTCGCTGTCCTGCAACCGCAACGTACCACCCCACACCTCGACAATATCCCGCACGATCCCCAGCCCCAGGCCATGGCCGTCAATCTGCTCATCCAGACGCGCGCCCCGGCTGAGCACTTGCTCACGCTGAGCCGGCGGGATGCCGGGGCCGTCGTCTTCGACTGCCAGCAGAAAGCTGCGCGGGGTTTCGCTGACCGTCAAGCGCACGTCGGCATCCGCCCATTTGCAGGCGTTATCCAGCAGGTTGCCGAGCAGTTCCAGCAGATCTTCGCGGTCCCAGGGCAATTGCAGGCCGGGGTCGACGTGGTAGCTCAAGTCCAGGTGTTCACCGTGGATCATGCTCAAGGTGGCCAGCAGGCCGGGCAGTTCTTTTTCACAGTCAAACAGCGCGCCGGGCAGGGTTTCACCGGCCAGGCGGGCGCGGTTAAGTTCGCGGTTGAGGCGTTGTTGCACCTGGTCAAGCTGCTCGCGCAGCAGCTTGCCGATTTCGGGGTGGTCCTTGAGCGCTTCACTGGAGGCTGCACTCAGTAGCACCGCCAATGGGGTTTTCAGCGCATGGCCGAGGTTGCCCAAAGCATTGCGTGAGCGCTTGAGGCTGTCTTCGGTATGGGCCAGCAGATGGTTGATCTGCGCCACCAACGGCTCCAGTTCCAGCGGCACTTGGGTATCAAGTTGCGAGCGCCGGCCCTGTTGCAGTTGGGCAATCTGGTTGCGTGCCGTCTCCAGCGGGCGCAAGGCGCGGCGCACGGTGACCCGTTGCAGGATCAGCACCAGTAACAGCGCCGCCAAGCCGATGATCAGGCCGATCTGGCGCATCAGGCGAAAGCTTTCGCGCACGGGCGTGTAGTCCTGGGCCACGCTGATGGAAATTGACTGGCCGAAACGCTTGTAGTCCGAACGCAACACCAGCAGTTGCTGGCGTTCCGGCCCCAGTTGCAGGTTGCCCTTGAGCCCCGGCTCGGTCAGGCGCGGCAGTTCCTGGTCCCACAGCGAGCGGGAGCGCCAGTGAACGTCGGCAAAATCAATGCGGAAATAATGCCCGGAAAACGGTCGCTGATAGGCCGGTGACAGACGCTGCTCATCCAAATGAACACCCTCCGGCCCACGCACCAGTGCTGCCAGCAGGTTCTCGCTGTCGTTGCGCAGCCCGGCTTCCAGGTAGCGCTGCAAACCGGCCTCGAACAACCACAAACTGGTCTGCGCCAGCACCACGCCCACCACCACCATGACGCTGATCAGACCCAGGCTCAAACGCCGTTGAATCGACCTCATGCCGGGGCGGCGCCAAACCGGTAACCCTGGCCACGCCGGGTTTCAATCACACTGCGCCCCAATTTGCGGCGCAGGTGGTTGACGTGCACTTCCAGCACATTGGAGTCGCGCTCGGTTTCGCCGTCATACAAATGTTCGGCCAGATGGCTTTTCGACAGAATCTGCTCCGGGTGCAGCATGAAGTAGCGCAGCAGGCGGAATTCGGCGGCGGTCAGCTGGATCTCGTCGCCATCGCGCAGCACACACTGACGCCCTTCATCCAGGTGCAGGCCGGCGGCTTGCAGCGTCGGCTGGTTGGCCTGGCCGTGGGAACGGCGCAGAAGCGCCTGGATGCGCAGGTAGAGCTCTTCGGGGTGAAAGGGTTTGCTCAGGTAATCGTCGGCGCCGGCCTTGAGCCCTTCGATACGTTCGGCCCAGGAATCGCGCGCGGTCAGCACCAGCACGGGCGTGGCCAAGGCCGCGGCGCGCCATTGCGCGAGCACCTCCAGGCCCGGCAGGCCCGGCAAGCCGAGGTCGAGGATGATCAGGTCATAGGGTTCGCTGCGGCCTTGATACGCGGCGTCGCGCCCATCGGCCAGCCAGTCGACCGCGTAGCCCTGGCGCTGCAGACCGGCCAACAGTTCATCAGCCAGCGGTACGTTGTCTTCCACCAGAAGCAGGCGCATCAGTCGTCTTCCTTATCTTTGAGCAGCTTACCGGTACTGGCGTCGAGCTCGATTTCGCGCACCACGCCTTCGACGGTCAACAGTTCGATTTCGTAGATATAGCGCACCGAGCGATCCTTGTGCTCCTCAAGCTCGGCGTCCAGCAGCTTGGCACCCGGGTAGCGCTCCAGCGCCGGCCCCAGCAACTGTTCCAGCGGCGCGATGACGCCCTCCTGACGCAATCGCAGGGCTTCATCCTGACCAAGGTCATGGGCTGACAGGCTGGCGCTGCTCAGAAGCAATACCAGCGCCACCTGACTGCCCGCGCGTAGATTTACCTTCATTACGTATCCTGATGTTCCTTGAGGGCGGCCCGATGCGGGACATGGGCCACCACGGTACCCGTGACAACTTAACTGAAACTGAATTGCCACCATGGCAATTTTCCATCGGCAACCTTACCCATCGCTGCAAGAATTCTCTTATATTGCCTGTTCGCTGCAACCGAGACCTGTATGACTGCCATCCACATCAAGTTTCCCGCGCTGACCCTCAAGGCCGGCAAACGCGCTTTCACACGCATTCGCGAGCAAGGCCTTGCGCCGGCGGATGTCGGTATCCTACCCGGTGCGGCCGGTGGCCCCAAGGCGTTGGGCATTCAAGGCCTGGACCTGGCGCTGTTCGGCGATTGGCTGCCACGCGCGCCGCGTGAGCGTGCACTGATCGGCGCGTCCATCGGCTCCTGGCGGTTCGCCAGTGCGTGCCTGCCCGACCCGGTGCAAGGCCTGCTGGACCTCGGCCGCTTGTACAACGAACAACGCTTTGCCAAGGGCGTGACCATGGCCGAAGTCAGCCACAGCTGCCAGCGCATGCTCGACGACCTGTTGGCCGGCCGCGATGCGCGGGTGCTGGACAACCCCGACTATCGCCTGAATATCATGGTGGTCAAGAGCCACGGCCTGCTTGCCGATGACCACCGTGGGCGACTGGGGCTGGGCCTGTCGTCGGTGATTGCCGACAACCTGCGTGGCCGCGCACGACTGTCGCGGCATTTTGAGCGGTTGATCATCCACGACCCGCGCCAGGCGCCACCGGTGCATGCGCTGACGGACTTTCCCTCACGCTTCCTCGACCTGCAGGTGGGCAACCTGCGCCAGGCGCTGCTGGCCTCCGGTTCCATCCCCATGGTGATGCAAGGCGTGCGCGACCTGCCCGGCGCAGGCACGGGCACTTACCGCGACGGTGGCCTGCTGGACTATCACCTCGACCTGCCCTATCACGGCGACGACATTGTGCTGTACCCGCATTTCACCGACCGGGTGATCCCCGGCTGGTTCGACAAGGGCCTGCCGTGGCGACGCAGTAATCCACAAGGCTTGCAGGATGTGCTGCTACTGGCGCCCTCCAAAGACTACCTGGCCCGTCTGCCCCATGGGAAATTGCCGGACCGCAGCGACTTCAAGCGCTTTATGGGCGATGACTCTAGCCGAAACAAATACTGGCAAACCGCGATGAGCGAAAGCCGACGGCTGGGGGATGAGTTCCTGCAACTGGCGGACAATGGTGGGCTGGGCGAGCGGCTGCAAGCGCTGTAACCCAGCGGTATGCGCGGCAGAGGATCAAACTGTTAAACTCGACGCCTGCCAGATACCTGACCGAGCTGAAAATACTGTGGAAATCTTCAAAGAGTTTACCTTCGAGTCCGCCCACCGCCTGCCCCATGTACCGGAAGGCCACAAATGCGGACGCCTGCACGGGCATTCGTTCAAGGTGGCTATCCACCTGAGCGGCGACCTGGATCCCCATACCGGCTGGATCCGCGATTTCTCGGAAATCAAGGCGATTTTCAAGCCGCTCTACGAGCGCCTCGACCATAACTACCTCAATGACATCCCTGGCCTGGAGAATCCGACCAGCGAAGTGCTGGCCAAGTGGATCTGGACCGAACTCAAGCCCCTGTTGCCGGAACTCAGCGCGATTCGCATCCACGAGACCTGCACCAGCGGTTGCATCTATCGCGGCGAGTAAGCGCTTGAGTGTTTAAAACCACCTGCGGGTGGTTTTTTTATGCCTGGCCACTGCAGTTGTAAAGCGTGCTTGACATGAAAAACCTGCACACCCAACGTAAAGCATCCTTTGCTTAAACTTCAGCGACGGTTTCCTGGAAACCGCGGGCCTGCCGCGCCTGTCGGCCTTCATGGTCTGGCCGATCATGGGCGGCGTCTGGTGTGTGGCCACAATCATTGGCACAAGGCGCTATCAATGAATAATCAGTTGCGCCAGTTACGCGCAGAACTGGGTTGGTCCCAGGCCGATCTGGCGCAGCGCCTGGGCGTGTCGCGCCAGACCATCAACGCCATCTAGACCGGCCGCTACGACCCGAGCTTGCCGCTGGCGTTCAATATCGCCAAGGTGTTCGAACGGCCCATCGAAGCGATCTTCGAAGCGCCAGTGGACTGAGCCGTTATGACAGGAGCACGCTGAATTGATACGCCCCGCCACTGCCGACGATAGTGCCGCTATCGAGGCCATCGTCCAGGCTGCCTATGCGCCCTACATTGAGCGCATCGGCCGCAAGCCCGGGCCAATGCTGGAGGACTACCCGCAGTTGGTCGAAGACGGGGGCGTGCATGTGCTGGACCACGCCGGGCAGGTTCAAGGCGTTGTTATCCTGAGGCACACCGACACGGCGTTGCTGTTGGATAACCTCGCCGTCACCCCACAAGCCCAGGGCCTTGGTTTCGGCCGACAACTGATGGATTTTGCCGAACAGCAGGCACTTGATGCCGGCTACAGTGCCATCCGCCTGTACACCAATGAGGTGATGACCGAGAACCTCGCGCTGTACAGTCGCCGTGGCTATGTGCAAACCCATCGCGCCGAGGAACACGGCCTGCGCCGCGTATTTATGATCAAACATCTATAGGAGCACCCCATGGAAAACCTCTGGCTGGCCCAGGCCAAACGCTTGCAGGCACTGGCGTCCACGGGGCTGCATTTTTGCACTGACGACTTTGAGCGTGAGCGCCTTGAGGAAATTGCCGAGATTGCCCACAGCATGCTCGCGCAACTGGCGGATGTGCCGCTTGCGCGCATCACCGGGCTGGTGCCGGATTTTGCCAAGCGTTATTCAACCCCGATGATTGACGTACGCGGCGCGGTGATCGAGGGCGACCGGATACTGCTGGTGCGCGAATTGACCGACGGCTGCTGGGCCCTGCCCGGTGGGTACGCCGATATCGGCCTGTCGGCGGCGGAAAACATCGTCAAGGAGATCCGTGAGGAAGCCGGGCTGAGCGTCACGGCACGCGCGCTGTACAGCGTCACGCACAAGGCCAAGGGCTTGTATCGCCCGGATGTGCGGGACTTCTACAAGCTGTATTTCCTGTGCGAGCGGGTCGACCAACGGGCGCCGATGGCGGGCTTTGAAACCACTGAAGTGGGCTTTTTTACCCTCGACGACCTGCCGCCCCTGTCCCGTGGGCGCACCATCGAAAGCGACCTTGAAGCGGCGTTTGCGTTTCATCGTGGCGAGACCACCCAGACGCTGTTCGACTGATCCATTTTGTCTCACCGCTGCACTGCTTTCGTGCCTGCTTGGGCGCGCTCGACACAGCTGCCTGGCGACAAATACGCCGCGCTGCCGGTTTGGCACGCGCAGTGCAACAGCGCTGCGTCAGTCATCCAGGGAGCAAGGCCATGACGCAGCAAGAACCGGGTAACGATTACCCCCTCAGCGAAGTGCCGATGCATGCGCGCAAGGGCCTTGCGTCCACCGCCATGGTGTTGCTGGGCTTCACCTTCTTCACCGCGACCATGTTCGCCGGCGGCAAGCTGGGCGTGGCGTTCAGTTTTACCGACATGCTCGGCGTCGTGGCCCTGGGTAACCTGTTGCTGGGTATTTACGCCGCAGGCCTGGGCTACATCGCCTTCAAGAGCGGCTTGAATTCGGTCCTGATGGGGCGCTTCTGCTTTGGCGAGGTGGGCAGCAAACTCAGCGACTTGATCCTCGGCTTCACCCAGATCGGCTGGTACGCCTGGGGCACCGCCACCGCGGCCGTGGTGCTGGGCAAATATTTCGAATTGAACCAAGGCACGGTGCTGGCACTGATGGTGCTGTTTGGCCTGCTGTTCTGCGCCACCGCGTATATCGGCTATCGCGGGCTGGAGATTCTGTCCTATATCGCGGTGCCGGCCATGGGCATCCTGCTGTTGCTGTCGATGTGGGTCGCCACCGTCAAAGTCGGCGGACTGAAGGGCTTGCTGGCAGTGGTGCCGACGGCGGAGCTGGACTTGTCCACCGCCATCACGCTGGTATTCGGCACTTTTGTCAGCGGCGCCACCCAGGCGACCAACTGGACGCGTTTTTCTCGTTCGGCCAAGGTCGCGGTGCTGGCCAGCCTGATCGGCTTTTTTATCGGCAATGGCTTGATGGTGTTGATCGGTGCCTATGGCGCCATCGTCTATCAGCAACCCGATGTGGTCGAAGTACTGTTGCTGCAAGGTTTCGCCATGGCGGCGATGGTCATGTTGCTGCTCAACATCTGGAGCACGCAGGACAACACCATCTACAACTTCGCTGTGGCCGGCTGCAATCTGCTGCGTACCCGGCGGCGCAAAACCGTAACCCTGGCCGGCGCGGTGATCGGCACCCTGCTGGCACTGCTTGGCATGTACGACTTGCTGGTGCCTTATCTGATTCTGTTGGGCACCGTGATCCCGCCGATTGGCGGGGTCATCATGGCGGACTTCTTCTACCGCTATCGCGGCCAGTACCCGCGTCTGGCCGATGTACGCCTACCGGCGTTCAATTGGCCAGGGCTGGCGGCGTATGCAGTGGGCACCGTGCTGGCGTTTCACTCACCGTGGGTGGCGCCGCTGGTGGGGATTGTGGCCGCTTCCCTGGCCTACATCGCACTCACAGCGGCTCTGCGCGTGCGCGCACCTTTGGCTGACGTACAGGCATGAACCCGACTGTTGCCATGAGGATGGTAACCTTGTGGCTGATAACCCTGATGACCTGGCGGCTGACTGCCTGATTATCCAAAGCCAAGAGGAACTTGCCCATGCATATCATCAATGCCCGCCTGCGCAACCGTGAAGGCCTGCATGATCTGCACCTGGAACACGGCCGGATCGCCCGCATTACTGCACAAACCGTGGCGCCGACATTAACAGCTGACGATCTCGACGCCGCTGGCAACCTGGTCATACCTCCGTTCGTGGAACCCCATATCCACCTGGATGCGACGCTGACCGCTGGCGAGCCGCGTTGGAACATGAGCGGTACCCTGTTCGAGGGCATCGAATGCTGGGGCGAGCGCAAAGCCACCATCACCCAGGAAGACACCAAGGCCCGTGCCAAGAAAACCATCCAGGCCCTGGCCGCCCATGGCATCCAGCATGTGCGCACCCACGTTGATGTCACCGACCCTGACCTCACCGCGCTCAAAGCCATGTTGGAGGTGCGCGAAGAAAGCACGCACCTGATCGACCTGCAAATCGTCGCCTTCCCGCAGGAAGGCATCGAGTCTTACCGCAACGGCCGCGAGCTGATGCAGGAAGCCATTCGGCTGGGCGCTGATGTGGTCGGAGGCATCCCGCACTTTGAATACACCCGCGACCAAGGGGTTAGCTCGGTGAAGTTCCTGATGGACCTGGCCGAACGCACCGGCTGCCTGGTGGACGTGCACTGCGACGAAACCGATGACCCGCACTCGCGCTTTCTCGAAGTACTCGCCGAAGAAGCCCGCAGCCGCGGCATGGGCGAGCGCGTCACCGCCAGCCACACCACGGCGATGGGTTCCTACGACAATGCCTATTGCGCCAAACTGTTTCGCCTGCTGGGCCACTCGGGCATCAGCTTCGTTTCATGCCCTACCGAAAGCATCCACCTGCAGGGCCGCTTCGACAGCTTCCCGAAACGCCGAGGCGTCACCCGCGTCAATGAACTGCTCGAGGCCGGCATGAACGTCTGCTTCGGCCAGGACTCCATCGTCGACCCATGGTACCCGCTGGGCAACGGCAACATCCTGCGCGTGCTGGAAGCCGGTCTGCACATCTGCCATATGCTGGGCTACCGCAACCTGCAAAGCGCCCTGGACCTGGTCACCGACAACAGCGCCAAGGCCATGGCCCTGGGTGACCGTTACGGCCTGGAAGCCGGTCGCCCGGCCAACCTGCTGGTGCTTTCGGCAGACAGTGACTACGAGGTGATCCGCAGCCAAGGCCTGCCGTTATATTCGATCCGCAATGGCAAGGTGCTGATGCAACGCAGACCGGCACAGGTGGAGTTTTTGTAAGCCACGGGGTCAGACGATTGAATCAATATCCAGTGGCTGCACCCGGCCGGCGCCGTCCTGAAGTGGCGCAGGAATACTGGCGATTTGCGCCAACTTGCGGTTTTCACGGTGGCACAACCAGCGTTTCACGCTGGGCTGCAAGCCGGTGGAATGAGCGTGGCTGCCATACACGTCACGCACGTCCAGACGGCGCCAGCGTAACGACTCCAATCGGCGCCGACTGCTGCGCAAGCGGTCGACTTCAGCGTTCAGTGCCTGGTTATGCGCATGCCCATAATCGCGTTGGTTCGGTGGGCGACGACGCTCGAGCTCGCGGTTCTTGTCGCGCAGTTGTTGGGTCATGGTGTCGAGCGCCAGGTCTATCAACTCGAACTCTCTGGCGGTGATCAAAGGCCCCTGGCACTCCACGGTTTGCTGCCAGCGGCGCAGAGTGGCCCACGCGGCTGGAATGTAGCTGGCGGTCATGAAATGCTGGCGGGCCTGGAACAGTTGTTTCAACAGGTTGGCACGCTCGGGCATATCGCCATGCAGTTGCAGCATACGGTTGCATCCCGCCTCAAGGATGGACTCACAACCGGGCGTCCATAACACTGAGGAGTGCGTGCCGTCCGGCAGCTTGATGGGCATGAAGTGCTGTTGTTCGCCGTGATGCTGGTAAGGATTGCCGCCGACGCGCACAAGGCCAGCGGCGAACAGCAGGCCACCCGCACCGGGCGCGGCAAAAAGCGTGACGGCGCCCGGCACCCAGAGTTTGGCGGTGGTGTTCATCCACGTGGCAGGGACACTGGGAACCGGGTCGTTGTGGTTGACGATGCGGTGATGGATAAGGGCTGAGGCGCCGTCGGTAAACTCGGAGTCTGCGGCGCGGGGAGCGCCGTAGGTGTAGAGGAGGATGTTGTACTTCACGCGTGTAACTCGGCGTAACCCCTCTGCCAGGAGCAACGCGATGGCGCCGCCAAGGCTGTGGCCACAAATCACAATGCGCTGGCCGCTGTGGAATTGATCAAGGTAGTACAGAACAAAATCGCGCATCGCTCGATATGCCTGATAAAAGCCCTCATGGGCTTTGCCAACACCTTCGGTAAATGGCACTTGGTGGGCATTCGCGTCGCGTAGTGCATCGGCACCACTGGCGGTGCCTCGAACAGCGATCAGAATTACTTCGTTGTGATGACTGATAAAGGCCTGGGTATCCGTACCAAACGCTTCATCATCAAAAAAGTGCAGGCTGGCGGGATGCTCCTGTTTCTCACCAAGCTGCGGACGATTCTGTGGATACAACTCAGGATCGAAGGGCAAAATCTCAAACCGCTGGGAGTATGGAACCTCTTCATACAGCGGGTAGAAGCGCTGAGCCTGATCACGATCGACCTTCCAGGCTTCTTGAAACCCCGAGAGTTTTTCCGCGAACAGATTGCCTGCGCTGGGATCCAGGGGAAAACTGACGTGTTCCACCGGAGGTTTTGGAGGTTGCTGGCCAAAATCGCAGTAACTCAATGTGGACATCAACGCCAATTGATACAGGTTCAACGCACAAAACTGATCATCGGTCGACAACATCGGGCGCAGGGCCCGCAAAGGCCGTACCTCCAACACCGTGTGCAGGTTGGGGAACAGCACGACGCCTGACAATGCGGGCTGCGGCGGACCAAACCCCAGCTCAGCCATCATTTTCAATGCATGCCTTGGAGGGTGATAGGTTGCGGAGGCAAACGGCGGCAGGTGGGCAATATGTCGAACCAGGTCGCGCACCTCAACCTGATAAAACCGGTCTGCCTGGCGTTGTGCAGGGTTACCCTCGATACGTTGGCCATCAGCCGCTGAAAATCGGGTGTGTTCGGCGCGGGCTTGAAGTTCGGTGATAGGTAACGGGTAAGTCTTGCGCTTTATCAATTTGGAATATGGCTCTTCGTCGCCTGAATACTGCGCATCCAAAGAAAGAATGACAGGACCGCAATAAAACCCTTCCACCTTGGCGTATCCCTCTCCATTCAACCTTCCGTTGTACCGGCGCCCTGTAGTGTCCTGGATTGTGTAGACCAGCCCACCATAAGCCTTCCCGCTGCCCGTTTCATCCACCAGGCAAACGCTTGCCCAATGCCCTTTCAACGGGCAAGCAGGCATCTTGCTGCTGAAAAAAGGTTGCTTCCATGCTTCCTGGTTCATGAATCATCTCCTTGTTAATTGCACGTTGGGTAAACATCGCAAACACGTCCATCCGGCATCGTTATAGGTTTAAAGTCCGTGGTGTTACTGCCACAGTATCCGGACAGATCTTCAAAGCTTTTACCCCGGCACCGTCTCCACCCCCCCGGTACAGCTAGCCAGGTGTCCTGAAAAGCGGGGGCCTCCTCGTCTGTAACGCTCAACGTCAGCCTTACTTTTTTCCCTGGGAGCAGCTCTCTCTGCGCCACGCCACCCGGGCGCGTTTCTTGCCTTTTCCCCTTCGTGTCCAACGCGTTACATTCCAATAATTTTCTGATCGCATGCTCGGGGCCGGCCGTCCGAAAAAACCACATGCATTGTCCAAAAAACTCCTGCACACCCGACTCGGGCATCGCTGCTACGCGTTCAGACTCGATAGGATCTGCGAAAGAAATTGCCGCGAAACTGCCACCGACATCAGTGTCGAGTTCACCCCACTTCGCATAAAGAGTGAACTCCACGCTACGCAACACCGTAGGACACCCCTCAATGGTTTCAGTCAGCGGGAACTCATAGCTCACTCGTTCGGCCACGGGTTTGTAATCGGCAATAAAGATCTTGCGTTCCGGCCTTTTGCCTCGACGCTGCGGCAAGGTGCAGAGTTCATATCTGGCGGGACGGTAGTTAGCGGCACCGATGAATCGAAACTGTGCGGGTAAATCCACCTCCAGGGTAAAACGCTTAGCCGGCGGTGCCAGCGCACAACCCGAGAGCCATCCTGCACCGAGCGTTATCAAAACGCTGCGCGTCCAACTATTCATGCTTTTGCCACTCCCGTAACACCCGCTCAAAATGTTCCGACGGCGCCTCGCCCTCTATCGGCTGCCACCGAATCGTGCTGCCTTGCGTCGCCTCCTCCAACCGACGCACCACCAGAAACTCGAGCTGCTGGGGGCCTCGCCATTGCCAGGCACGGGCCTGCTCCAGAACCTGCGCCAGCCAGATTCTGGGGTTCTGAAACTCGACCAAGCCGGCGAGTTTTTCGCTGTGTTCAGTCAGCAGATAACGCAGGATATTGGCGTGCAGGATCACTTCGGCCTGAGGGTTGGGCGTGTTCAGCCAGGGCACAGGCACAGGCACGGGATACTCCCCCGGCATTGGGTTTTCACCCCGACACCAACAGCCTTGGTGCCAATAGCACACACTGATCAAGGGACCGAGAAACACTGGCCAGTGCTCGCCCTGTAAATGGGTCAAAACACGTGCCAAGGTACGGTTATCGTGAAAGCGATACACGGCCTGGCTTCCCTGGCGCCCTACCAGCAGACGTTCGCGCCAATGCCGAACCACGCCAGCCAGATCATCACCGGGCAGGCTGCCCAGCCAGCCCCAGTTCGTCTCGGGGTGTTGCAGCAGATCAACCAGCGCAGGCTCGTCCGCCTGCTCCACCAACAGAATCAACGGGCCTGCCGCTGCCAACTCGACCAGGGCGGTCTCAGCGTACAGGCTGCAATACTGCGACAGGTTACGCACCGCCAACAGCTGTTGACGTGCGCCGTGGTGACCATCAAGGATCAAGCACAGTCGGCGCCCCGCCTGATGCTGTTCGGCCATCCACTGGCCTGGCTCACTTGGCATCAGGCAGCCCTCCGCATGAGTGTGCACTGGCCTTCACGACACGCCTCGCACACCGGGCAGAAGTCCGCGCCCAACTGCCGGGCCTCGTCCAGAAGGGTGCCTTGGGCCGTCGAGAGGTTCGGCGCATCCATGGCCGATAATGGGTTCGCGGACCGAGTGAGGGGCGGCAAGCCGCCAACGGTGACAGGCCGGCTGCTGAAAATGCCGCCCGCCTGGATAATCAGGTGCTCGCCTCCAGCCTTGAGGCTCAATTGTGCGCCCGCATCGATGATCAGGCTGGCGCCGGCCTTGAGGACGATCTGCTGCCCGGCCTGGATAACCATGGACTGACCGATATGCGTCTGGCTGTCTCCCTGCACATCCAGCCGATCGTTCGTGCCAAGCATGACAGTGCGGTCTCCGGTGATGTGTCGCTGCTCGCCACTTTCCAAATGAACCGTGCTTAACCCGCGGATGATTTCACGCCGCTCTCCCGCCACCTCAAGACGACTGTCATGGCCGACCTGCTGTTCCAGGTCCCGTTGGGCGCGCAGGAAGATGAGTTCCTCGCCGTGGCGATCCTCAAGGTGCAGTTCGTTGGCACCCGTCCCCCCCGGAACACTGCGGCTGCGCAACACGCTGCGTGTCTTGTGTTGCGGCAAAGGGTAAGCCGGCCTGTGCAGCGCATTGGGCAGGCAGCCGTTGATCAACGGCTGGTCCGGGTCGCCTTCCAGAAAGGTCACCAGCACCTCCATGCCCACCCGCGGAATCAGCATGGCGCCGAAGCCATCGCCCGCCCAACCGGATGCTACCCGTACCCAACAACTGCTGTTGTCATCGGTGGGGTCCAGGCGGTCCCAATGAAAACGTACCTTTACTCGACCGTAGGCGTCGCAGTGCACCTCCTCGTCTGCTGGCCCCGTCACGATGGCGGTTTGGCTGCCGTGGAGGGTAGGTTTCGGGTGTCTGATGGGGGGCCGATGCACGGCGCGCCAGGGTGTTGCGGTAAACCGGTTTCGGTAGCCGTGGAATGTGCCCGCCACGGGTGCTGCTTCCTCCAGCACCTGCGGTTGATAGCCTTCGTGCTGCACCGACGTGAGCAACCACAAATCGTTGCAGGTGGGATCCGGGTGGTCACACAGCTCAAGAAAATGGCCGCTGCCCAGCGCCGGTTGATCACTTTTGCCCACGGCACGATGGCGGTCACGCAGATGCCGCTCCAAGCCCCTTTGCGCCAATTGCCGACCTCGCGCATGGTCGCTGAAACCACCAGGGTAATGGTAATCCTCAAGGCGCTGCGTCAATGCAGGCCCGGCCTTGTCTTCCAGGCGCAGCGAAGGATGCTCGAAGTCATGATCACGGCGCACCGTCAGCTGGGTACGGGTCTCCAGGCGCACGTCGAACTGCCGGATAGCTCTCGTTTTGGCTGCCAGCTCGTGCGTCGCGCAAAATCGCTGTGCAGCCAGACGCCGAAACACCGTCTGGTCATCACCGAACACCAGCACGTGATTATTCGGGCCATGGCGAAAGTGGTAGTGAATACCCTCCTCCTCGCACAACCGCTGGATAAAGTGCAGGTCGGTTTCCGCGTACTGAACGCAGAACGGACGGGATGGGTAGGCCACAGGGCCCAGTTCGAAGGCATAGGCGTCCGCCAGAATGCCGTGGTGCTCAAGGACCGCCGCAATAATCTGCGGCACACTGCGTTGCTGGAAGATCCGCTGGTTGTGTCGATGGGCAAGACACGCCAGGCGTGGTGCCAGGGTGAGACGATAGCGAGTGAGCCGAACGCCGGGCCCCTCACGGCCGATAGCGTAGATGCGCCCATGCAGCCCCGCAGCGGATTCGCCAAAGTCCAGATAAGCCGGCTGGTGAAGCAGCGCCTCCAGATCCAGAGAGGGGTTTTCGCTGACTAAGTGCACTGTAATGAAGTAAGGCTGATCAAGGCCTTCTCGGCCTTTGAAAGCGAGCACCTGGAAGTCATTGTTTATTTCTGGAAGTATCAACTTGAAACGTGGCGCGGCAGATGTTTCAACCATCCCTAAGTTACCCATCATCAATTATTTGACTGAAAGGCCTCCCCCCATCGGGCATTGATTGAACTGCCGGGAAAAAGCGCCTGAACCCAATAAATCTTAGCGATTTCAGGCGGAATTTGACCCTTTAAAAATAAAAAAGACGTTTCGCACAACGTGGTAGGACGTGTCTTTTACAAAATAATAAATTCGCAGAATTTAGTAGCATTCAACAACAAGAAACTTCTTACGCCAACTTTAACCACACAACTAACCGATAAAGAAACGGCTGACACGCATTCAAGATATCAGCCACTTCTGCGCCTTCAGGCTTGCACGCATGCAGTCCCGAACAGACTGACGCTCAGCAGCGTTTCGGCCTGGCACTGTAAACGCACCGGCACTGTGCCACCTGGCATGACCACAGCCACCTCGCCGGCGTCAACCCAACCCGCGCGCCATGCCGCGCAGGCAACTGCGCTCGCGCTGGTACCCGAGGACGCGGTGGGTCCTTCTCCTCGCTCAAACACCCGCGCGATGACCCGATTGCCCGAAGCATGTGCGGCCCATTGCAGATTGATCCCCGCCAAACAAGGTTGGCCGCGCCCACCTGGCGGTGCAAAGGCAATGGCCCGTAACGACTCAAACAGTGCGGGCTGGTGCATCGACTGATTGTCCGGCAAGGCCTGTGCATGCTCGACGAGCGTCACACAATGAGGATTGCCCACACGGACGAACTGGCTGACGGCCCATTGCGGGTCAATCGCCGCCAGTGCAGCCACATGGCTGAACTCACACTGCCCCAATGTTGCTGCGCCAGTACCGGTAGCGGCCACCGCTGCTGGCCCGAAACTCGGCCGGCCCAAGGCCAGCCAGAAGCCTGCAACCTGTTCAAAGATCGCCGGTTGTGAATAGGTCACCAGCACAGAGACTGAATCCTGCTTGTCGTGATGCACCTGCAACTCACACCCTTGCGTCATCAAACCTTGATCCGTCAGCGCCTGGGAAAAAATCGTCAACCCGTTACCACTGCGTTCGGCGAGCGTGCCATCAGTATTGACGATCAACACGTCAAACGGCGGCGCAGACTGGAACGGCCCGACCAGCAAACCATCGCAGCGGTGTGCCTTGGGAGTGGCCGCACGCGGTAACGTGCCCCATTCACACTCCGAGGCGATAGCCAATGCTGCCCACTCTTTTCGAGTGCTGGCAGCGCGGTCGGCACATTCAGGCACGGCAATGCCCCTGCTGCGTAGGTAGTCGGGGCTGGCCACACCGTAAATATTGCCCCGCGCGTCATAGAACAGAGTCATCGAGACACCTTCCCAAGAAAATTCACCGGAAAATTTCTCCGATTGCCTACACACTTGGTAGCAGCGTATTACAGAAAACCGGCGCAGTGGGAAGTGGACTGGAAGGTGGTAATCCAACGCAAAAACCTGGGGTTCATCCGTTTTCACGCAGATTACGCACCTTCCAGACCACCGCCCAACAATCCGATAGCCTCTGTGTGGTCGCCACCGTCCATGACGTTCCGCTGCTGTAACAATAAACCTGCACCTGCGTGTCAGCCCCTCTCTTCAAGGGAACCCGGCTCGCTCGACAGGGCCTGATGTGCAAGGATGTCGCGCCGGACATCGTTCGTTGAACGCAAAACCAAGGATTTTTCATGACTGCCATCCCCACCCCAGCGCCCGTGGTTCCCGGACGGCTGGAACAAATGTCGACGCGCATTGCCTTTTTCATCGCCGGCTTCGGTATCGCGGCCTGGGCGCCGCTGGTGCCCTACGCCAAGGCACGGGCAAACCTCAATGAAGGCACGCTGGGCCTGTTGCTGTTGTGCCTGGGCGTCGGATCGATCATCGCCATGCCGATGGCTGGCGCCCTGGCTTCACGCTTCGGCTGCCGCCGGGTGCTGACCGCCGGCACAATCATGATCTGCCTGGCACTGCCGATGCTCGCCACGGTCAGTTCAATCCCCTTGCTGATCGCCGGGCTGTTCCTGTTCGGTGGGGGCCTGGGCACTGTGGATTCGACGGTCAACCTGCAGGCGGTCATCGTTGAGCGTGCCAGCGGCAAAACCATGATGTCGGGCTTCCACGGGTTGTTCAGCCTTGGCGGCATCGTCGGCGCAGCAGGGGTTGCCGGGCTGCTGGGGCTGGGCTTGTCGCCGTTGCAGGCGACCCTGGTGGTGATCGTCATCATGGCGCTTGCATTGTTCAAGGCCGGGCCTCATCTACTGCCCTACGGCAGCGAAAGCTCAGGCCCGGCGTTTGCCGTGCCGCACGGTGTGGTGTTGTTTATCGGCTGCCTGTGTTTCATCGTGTTCCTGGCCGAAGGCGCCGTGCTGGATTGGAGCGCGGTGTTTCTCAATGCAGAACGCGGTCTGGATGAAGCTTACGCAGGCTTGGGGTACGCGGCGTTTGCCTTGACCATGACCGCAGGGCGCCTGACCGGTGATTCGATTGTCCGCCGCCTGGGCGCCACCCGCGTGATCGTCATTGGCGGCGCGCTGGCGACTGCCGGCATGTTGCTCGCGACATTATTGCCGGCCTGGGAAACGGCGCTGTTGGGGTATGCCTTGGTGGGCGCCGGCTGCTCGAATATCGTACCGGTGCTGTACACCGCCGTCGGTAAACAAACGGTCATGCCGGAACATATCGCCGTGCCGGCCATCACCACGCTGGGGTATGCCGGTATTCTCGCCGGGCCTGCAGTTATCGGGTTTATCGCCCACGGCAGTAGCCTGAGCACGGCCTTTGTGCTGATTGCGCTGCTGCTGGCCGGGGTGGCCATCAGCGGTAAAATTCTCAAGGTGTAACAAGCTCACCGCACAAGGCCATGGGCTATCTGGCTTTGTGCGCTTCGTATTGTTCCAGCCAGCGTTCCAGGCTTTTGTTACAAAGCCAACCCTCATGCCTGGGACGCCCCAGCAAACGCATGTTGTTGGCACGCTCCAGCGAACGCAGCAGGCCTGGGCGCTCAATGATATTTTTGGCGGTGTAGACGCAGTGTTCACTGTACTTTTTCCTCGGTAGCCCAGTAGCGGGTTCCAACAGGGGCCGGCCCTGCGAATCGAGGTCGTCAGGATCACTCATCACGATTTTGAGCTGGGTTATTTCCACGTATTCAAGCGCTTCAAAAAATACCGTGCGGTCTTTGGGTATGTCCCGCAACTGTTTGAAATAGCCTTGCAAAGCCATTACGACCTCGGCGTTGCCCTGATCATGAAAAGGGTCCTGGCTGAAGGCGCCAGGGGAGCTGTTACCCAGCAACGCTGCAGCGGCTGCGCTCAGGCTGTCGCGGGTGATGTATCCCGCGCCGTCGATGATCGCGTCGTTCAGCAGCGGGCGGTTGAGAATTTCCCTGACCAGCAGGATCATACGGTCGCGCACCTTACTCTCCACTCAAGGTTTGAGCTGCGATCTGGCGCAACGACGCCTGCGTCAAGCGGCCTTCTTTTAAAAAACCGTGCAGCTCGCCAAAGTGTTTCTCCAGCTCGCCCGCCAATTGGCTATCAGTGGAACTCGGACCTGGCGGTGTGGTGTTGGCGCGAGCCGTGGGTGCATTTTGCAGCGCCTGCTGGCGCAGCGAAGACAAGCCTCCACGCCACAACATGGGTCGCTGCGACGGCAACTCCCGCGTTGCGAATGACTCATCGCCGGGCGAATGAAAAACGCGGGACGATGAAACCCGACCTACCTCTGGCCCGCCCAGGCCGATTGGCTGCGCGCGCAGTATTGCACCCTCAATCTTCATGCTTCATCTCTCGCCTTTTGCAGATCCATGCTTGCCTGAAAGTCAGTACCAGAGTGGCCCGAATCATCGATTCGCCCTCTGGGCAGCAAGCAACCGATATGTGGTTAGCGCCACGCGATAGTTCCGGCCAGCAGGAGCATCCCAATAACAGCATGTAACACTGGATCACCCAGGTGTTTGCCCACGCCACCGGGAGCAGAGGCCATTGATCAGCGCAGCCCAGCGAAAAATGGGGCGCCTCAAGCAGTGAGCGTTAGCGTTGTCGGCAGGCCCTGACGCATGCAGCCCGCGGGCAAAATCATCTGCGACGGGCGCCTGGAATTTTTTTTGACCCACAAATGCTTTCATTCGCAGCGTTTCGGTGGCGTATACCGTCGACAAGGCTGCGCAGGTGTCTTCCTTACTTGACGATGTCGAGCAAGCAACTTCATGCCAGCCATCAAAGGTGCACCGGCCATCGGTCTGGCCGGATTGAAACGAAGGTGAAGTCATGTCTGGCCCCTGGTTCAGCGTCTGAAAACGACCAGTACGATCAACGTCGCTGGTTACAACCTGTGTGGCAAACGCGCGGAAACAGTTCCTGCCCGGGCCCGGGCAGCTTGGTGAGCACCTTGAAAAACAAGTCAAAAAAAATCGCAGCCCTTGAGCTGCGATTTTTCTTACAAACGGTCGGTCAGAAGCCGACGCTCGCCTGCACGAAGAACGTACGCGGCTGACCGAGGTACAACCCGGCGTTGTTGTCACTGGATCGAGTGTAGTGCTGTTGGTCAAAGACGTTCTTCACGCCCACACCCAGTTTCAGGTTCGACAGTTGCGCGCCGAAGTCATACCCGCTGCGCACGTTGACCGAGACATAACCGGGGATATCGCCGTACTGCCCATCGGCGGTGCCCTGGGTGATGTAGGTGGTGCCAGTACCCGGCGCACGCTGACCGGATTGGGCATAGACGTCCAGGTTATGGGTCCAGTGATTGATGTCGTAGCGCAGGCCCGCCGTCAGCACTTCACGGGAGTAGAGCGGCAGGTCGCGGCCCTTGAACGGCACATCACCCTCGGCAGTCGCCTTGGTGTAGGTGAAGCCCGCGTTGGCAGTCAGGCCATCGAGGCGTGGGTCCAGGTTCGACAGGTCGTAGTGGGCCGAGGTTTCGATACCCTGGTGCCTGGTGGCGCCGAGGTTGGTCCAACCCACGTCGTTGCTCACATATTGCAGCTCATCCGAGAAGTCGATGTAGAACAGCGTCACTTCGCCGCCCCAGACACTGTCGTTGTAGCGTGTGCCGATCTCGTAGGTCTTGGCTTTTTCCGGGTTCAGGCCGTCGGCCGCCTGGTTGACGCGACCGCCCTGCCCGATCTGCGCGTACTGCAGGCTGCCGAATGAGGTTTCGTAGTTGGCGAAGACTTTCCAGGCATCGGAAATGTGGTACATCACGCTCAACGCCGGCAACGGCTCGTTACTATTGATTTTGCGATTCTTTTCCACGGTGCGCACACCGTTCAAGGCAACCACCGGGCGGTCATGCCAGTTGGTTTCAATGTGTTCAAAGCGAATGCCCGGCGTGACGGTCCACTTGCCGATATCGATTTTGTTGTCGATGTAGAACGCGTTGGCGACGGTGCCGCCAGTGCGATCCTGGTAAACATGCCCGTCATTTTGCCCACCCGGCGTCGGCACGTTGTTGACCAGATTGAGGCTGCTGGCCTGTTCATGCATGCCTTCTTTGAGGTAGCGATAACCGACGCTGACTTCCTGGGTGCTCGGGCCCACGTCGAACACATGGGAGATCCGCGGCTCGATGCCGAAGGTGTAGTAGCTGCGCGGGTAGGAACTGATGGTCTTGAGGTCGCGGTTGGCAATGTTGCTGCCACGGAAGCTGTCGATGTAATAGGTCAGCACTTCGGCCTGGGTACGGTCGTCGATCTGGCGGAGGTACTTGAAGGACACATCCTTGCGACGGCCGCTGAAATTGTCCCAATCGCGCATCGACTGATACGGGTTGGCGTCAAATTGCTTCTGGGTCAGGCCGCCGGGCATATCGGCGTTGGCATTGTAATAGTGAAGGTTCAGCGAGAAATCGTCTTGATCGGTCGGCGCCCAGTGGGTTTTGAGGATCACGTCGTCGATGTCGTTGGAGTTGTTGCTGTTGCGGTAGCCGTTGCCATTTACCCCGGTATACAGCAACGCCACGCCCATGCCGTTATCGGCAGTACCGCCGACAAAAGCATTGTCGACGTGTTTCCAGCCGCCGTGGGCAGAGGTTTCCAGGGTGGTGCCGACTTCGCCCGAGGCTTGCTCAGGAATCGCGCGGGTCACGAAGTTGATCACGCCGCCGACGTTCTGCGGCCCGTAACGGACAGAACCTGCGCCGCGCACCACGTCGATGCTGTCCAGGTTACCGGCAGAAATCGGCGCCATCGACAGTTGCGGCTGACCATACGGAGCGAACGCCGCCGGCACACCGTCGATCAATACGGTGGAGCGCGGCGACAGGCGCGAGGTCAGGCCACGCACGCCGACGTTGAGGGAAATATCGCTGCCACCCGTGCCGTTGGCCTCTTGCACCTGCACGCCAGGGACGCGGCGCAGCACGTCACTGACATTCATCGCCCCCTGCTCCACCATGGCTTCACGGCGGATCACAGTACGTGCGCCCGGATGGTTCTGCACCACTTCGGCATTGGCATCGCCCAGCCAGTCGCCGACCACTTTGATGTCAGTGACGCCCAGTTCCACCGGCGAGCCGGCTTCCCCCGTGCCGCTGCGCAGTGGGCGAAGGGTCACGGAACCGGCATCGATCTGGTAATCCAGGCCGCTGCCCTGGAGCAATTGGCGCAGAGCCTGCTCGGGAGACAGGTTGCCGTCCACTGCAGGCGCATGCTTGCCCGCGACCATGTCAGGGCTGAAGAACACTTGCAGGGAAGTCTGCTGGCCCAGTTGACTCAGCGCAGCGCCCAGCGGCTGCGAGCGAATATGGATGCCGTCGGCCGCAGAGGCCGCAGGCAGGGCGGAACTGACCGCAAGCGCCAGCGCCAGGGGCGCCCAACGGGAGACTTTATTGTTGTTCACGACAAGTTTTTTCACGTCGAACCTAGTCCTGTGATCGCAAGAGTGTGCGGCTGTTAATGCAAACCAGTTGCAGTTGCAGAAGAAGACGAAGAACTCGAAAAAAACCTGAATATCAGCGTGAAATAATTTCCTGACTGCCGTCCGGCAAGGCTCGTACGGCCACCGGCAGGATATGTGGCAGCGCTTTGAGCAAGGCGTCGGTGTCGCTGGATTTGAACACGCTGGTCAGCCGCAGGTTGCTCACCGCCGCCGTGTTGACCCGCAACGGCTGCTCGCGATAGCGCGATACTTCCCGCGCGACTTCGCCGAGGGTGGCGTTGTTGAACACCAACTTGCCCGTGCGCCAGGCTGTCAGCTCATCAGCATTCACGGCATACGCCGTAACGACTTGCCCGGTAGAATCGACATGCGTGCCCAGCCCTGCCGTGAGCATCACGATCTGATCCGACGCACGCCCCTGCACCTTGACCGTGCCGGCCTCGACCACCACGCGGGTCTGGTCGTCATCACGGCGAACATCAAAACGCGTGCCGGTGACCGTGACCTGCCCTGCTCCGGCGGCCACCACAAATGGGCGGCGGGTGTCGTGCTCGACGCTGAACATGGCTTCGCCCTGTTTGATTTCTACGCCGCGCCGCCCCTTTTCATAGTGCACCGCCACCACGCTGCGGCTATTCAGATCCATCACCGAACCGTCGGGCAATGCCACTTGGCGATGCTCGCCCAAGCGCGTGCTGAACTCGGCACTGTAGGGTTTGGGATGATCAAGCCCGCTGAACAGGCCAAGCCCCAAGGCGATGGCCACCACACTGGCAGCCACGGCGTAACGCACAATAGCGCGACGTTTGGGGCGTTCGACCGGGGCCTCGCACAGCGCTTGCAAACGCGCCGTGGGCACAAGGTCGGCGGCGTTCCACAGGCCTTGCAGCACTTCAAATTCGTATTGATGCTCAGGCTGCTCGGCACACCACGCATCAAAACTCTGTTGTTCTTCGGGGCTCAACTCGGCGTCTTGCAGGCGTACAAACCATTGCGCGGCTTCGTCGCGAGCACGGCTATCCATCGTGGAAGATCCTGTTTCAAAACGGGCAGAGTTCATGGGGCCATCGCGTCCAGGCGGTCGCGCAGATGCCGCAAGGTGCGGATCATATACTTTTCCACCATGTTTTTAGACAGGCCCAGGCGTACGGCGATTTCTTGCTGGGTGAGGCCCTCGATTTTCTGCCAGATAAATATCTTGCGACAGTTAAGCGGCAACTCGGCCAAGGCCCGCTCGATGGAGTCCGCCAATTGGATCGCGTGCATGACATGCTCCGGGTCACCGTTGTGGGGCGAACGCTGATCAAAGGCGTCCAATGCCCGCGCCTCACGCCGGTCTTCGCGACGGTAAGCGTCCACCGCAATGTTGCGCGCCGTTTGATGCAGATAGGCGCGCGGTTGCTCAACGTCGCTCGAACGCGACTCAAGCACGCGCACGAAGGTGTCGTGAGCCAGGTCTTCGGCCTGCTGACGGTTTCTCAGGCGGCGTGTCCAGGTTCCGATCAACTCTTCGTAATGCTCGAAAAAGCCTGTTCTGCGGGGCGGCTGAGGAATCATCGCGTGAGCACTGGGAGGCGGGGGCGTGAATAGTAATGTTTCCTATTAAGCGGAGCAATTGCTTCCCATCGCTCGCCTTACTGCGTTGCAACTAAAGATGACTGGCCGCCTGTTTGAGTCGGCTCAGTTTCTCTCGGCTGCCACACACACTCATCTGGCACCACTTACGTTGTTTACTTTTGGAGAGATCGAGAAATATCCAATCGCAATCCGCGCAACTGCAGCACCTCAACGCGTGAAGTTCACTCGATACCAGCAGTTGCGTCGCGTCTGTTGCCAGCCGTGCGATCAGCATCGACGTCAACTCCTGCGCAGATGCGCAGGTGCGCCAACCCCATGCGGGCATCCCGTCAATGGAGCGCAATACTCGCCACGCCGCGCCTTGTTGGTAGTGCAGATTGATCTGCTGTAATGCCTCATCGGTGACGTTCTGGCGTAATGACAGGTTGTGGAAGACGCCGTACAGCCGCTCTCTGAATGCAATGACAGCGTCCAGGTCTGGCTGGAAGGATATAGGCGAGTCAAACACCATAGGCGAGTATGCATCGTACTCTTGCTCAGAGAGCAAAGAGGCGTGTAATGCCCACTCAATGAAGAACTTAAAACTGGTGAGCCGCTCTTCCGTCACCTTAAGTGTGGAATACGGCCTGCGCCCATTAGTGGTATTGATAAAATCCAATACCCGGGCGCCGCCGATCAGCCGGATTGATTTTGCAGTGCCCGTGAAATGTGTCATTCCAACTCCCGAAAAACCTGCACGCTCTGCCTTGGCAGAGAATACCTCGTTTCTTGGAGTCGAAGTCGCCACCCCGTAGCTGGAAGACCAATGGCTAAGCAGGGGCCTGCGCACGCGCCATCCAATCAAGAATGATCCCGACCGATTGTTCAACCGAAAACACGTGGGTCTGCAGATGCACTTCAGGAAACAGCGGAGTGTCGTAGTTCGAATCAATACCCGTAAAGTTCTTGAGCAGCCCGGATCGCGCCTTTTTATACAAACCTTTAGGGTCCCGCTGTTCGACAGTTGCCAGTGGGGCATCCACGTGGACTTCTACAAAATGGTCGTTGCCAATAATCGAGCGCGCGTAATGCCGACTGGCCGATGACGGCGAGATCAGCGCGACAATGACGATAAGTCCCGCCTCCACCATCAAACCCGCCACCTCAGCGACCCGCCGAATGTTTTCATCCCGATCACTGTCGGTAAACCCCAAGTCACGACAAAGCCCACTGCGTACCGAATCGCCGTCAATGATGCAGGTAAACCGGCCTTGGGCCCTTAAGGCAATATCCAGCGCATCGGCAATGGTCGATTTCCCGGAGGCAGAAAGGCCAGTCATCCAAATGACCCTAGGTATTTGCGTCATAAGTGACTGTTCGGCACGCGCGTGGCTGAACGCAAACTCATGCAAATTCTGTTGTGGGTCCTGTGCAAAATAGCTCATGACCGTTCTCCCTCCGTCAGCGAAACAGGCTGTTTGCCCAACATGAACACCATCACGCATTGCAATAACAGAAGCAGCGAAACCACCCAATAGACTGTCGCGAACGACCCTGTCAGGTCTTTGGACAGCCCGCCCAGAAAGTTACCGCACACGCCACCCAGGCCAATCAGCACATTGGCAATGCCAAATGCCTGCGTCAGCCGGTTGACCGGAACGATTTGCCCGATATAGCTGGGGACCAACCCAAAAATGGGATAAAACGCCAGCGCAAACAAAAAAGCCGCCAAATAGAACAACGCGATAGTGTTAAAACTGAACACCAGCATGGCTGCCAGAGCTGCGCTCAGAAAGCACAGGGCCAAGGCCGCCCTGGCACCCACTTTGTCTGCTACCCATCCCACCAAAAAGCCCGACGCCATCCCTACAGCGCCGATCGTCGTCCAGATAAACCCTGCGTCCTGTACCGAAACGCCTAACTCATCGCGCAGGTAAGGTGCCAGGTAAGTCTGAAACGGCAGCAGTGCCATCCCATTGAGAAAGGCGATGCCCCAGATCAGGTACAGCGAACGGCTCAGCCATGGCGTGTGGCCATCGAGCGACCGCGAGCGCTCACCTGAAAAACCAGCCGCCTGCTCCGCCCCCATGTTACGCAACAGAAACCAGGCCACGAAACAGAGGCCCAATGACACAAGGCCGGCGGTCAACCAGATCGAGCGCCATCCACCCTGCAATGTGAGAAACGACACCAGTAACCCGTTGATGAACACGCCATAGCTGGTGCCACTGGAGATCAGCCCCATGACCCGGGAGCGATTACCTGGACTGAAACCCTTGGTGACGATTTCTGCCAGCGGGATGTAAACCGAAGCGGAGCACCCTCCCAGCAAAATCAACAACCCACCCGACAACCAAATGCTGTCGCTGACGCTCAAGCCCAGCAGGGCCAGAGACGTCACCACGGTGGATACCAGGCTGATTTTCCAACCTTCGAAAAAACGGCTGATGTAACTGGTGACCGAAGAAAACAGCAGAAAGCCGATCTGTGCGCCGCCGGTAATCAAGCCCACAGTGGTGTAGTCAAAGCCGATATCTCGGCGCATATCAACGACCAGGTTGGCGAACAAGTAAACGCCGAACCCATAGGTACTGGCCACAAACCCTGTCAGTACGACTGCCAGCACCACGCTGTCCAGCGCGCGAGAATTATTCTGTACGAGTGTGCTCATCATGACGCCCTCACACGGCGCGGGCGGTGTGGATGACAAAATCACAATTCATCCTGTCGAAGTCACGCTGAAAATCACCGTAATCTTCATGGGCAGAGAAGCCGCTAGCCTGAATCTCGTCGGCCAGTTCCTTGGGTAATAACGGATACACTTTCAGGCTGTAGCGTTGTTTATCTTCAAAGTCGTAAATGAACTCGCACACCTGTGCATCGACCCTTCCCAGGCTGACCGACGCACTGGCCCCGCAGTAATAATAATTGCCGCTGGATTTGAAGTTGCCCGCGCGGATAGCAAAAAAATTACGCTGATCAACAATCAACACACCGCCTGGCTTGAGCAATGCCCTGAACTTGCGCAGCACGCTCATGCGGTCGTGCGCCTCAAACACATGGCACAGTGAACTGCCCAGGCACACTACGGCATCGAACGTGCCCAGCACGTCCGGGTCGAGGTCAAGCCACTCCATATGGTGGGATTCAATAGCCAATTCACGTTCAAGGAAGTTCTGCCGGGCTTTTTTCAACATCGTGCCGCTACCGTCCGTAGCGACCACCTTGAAACCTGCCTGTTTGAGTTGCACGGCATGAAAACCACTGCCCGTGGATACATCCAGCACCGATCTCACACCGTGACTTTTCAGCAACTGCTCAAAGAACCCCTTCTCGCCGGCCTTTCTTTTTTCCCAATCAATCAACGCGTCCCAGCGCTCGACAAAGTCCGACGAATATTGAGTTGAGTAATTGGCTACTTCCTCGTGTTCATACCCCAGGATTTGACTCATGGCACACCGCTCCTAGCCGATTGAATTCTTGAAAGACAGGTACTTTCCCGCCAACTCCCGAGCACAGTCCGCGGACTGCCGAACCGACATGATGTCCTTGGAGTACCCCAGCATCGTCTGCATGATTGCCATGCACCTGGGGTTGAAGGTGACCGAGCCGTCACAATGGATTTCGTCGATACCGTCGTGGCTTTGGCAAATGCTGTTAAGGCGCACCGCGTCGTCGTAGGGGCATTTGTCGGAGAACTGCACATTGATGCGTCCGTCCTGAAGCCAGACCGGATAGCCGCCCGGAAGCCCCAACGGACCGGGCGCGTGCACCAGTACCGGCGTCGGTGAGAACAGCCCTTCGATCACGGTGACCGCAGAACACGCGGTTAGAAACTGCCCATCAACCCCGCCCAAGCGACGAAACTCGGATTTCACCGTAGAAAAAATCACCTCATCGGACAGACGAGCGACTTCGCGCCGGCCGCGAACCTCATACAACAAGCGATAGCTGGCACGCGGGGGCCGTCCGCCCCGTGGCACGTAGTGGCTGAAATAATGCTGGGCATACAGCATCACCTCCACGTCAGCGGGAGAACACTTCAGCAACCGCGCGATGGAGAAACGCACGGCCGGAATCAGGTTGGCGACATTACCCACCCCGATGTCAGGGGCCAGACCGACCCTGGCCAGAATCGGATTGACGGCGTCAGGAAAGGCCGCATTGACGGTCAGGGTCGCGATACCGGAGGCCTTCACTGCTTGCATCAAGTCATGCATCAGTGTCAGGTGCATGGGTAACCAGGGACCGAACTGTGCCTGGTCAAGTTGTTCGAACGAGTGTTTGGGCAACGCGGTGATCACTCTCCATGACTGCAACGAGGCGCAGTTCACGATGATGTCCGGCGCATGTTCCCGAAGCACTTGGGTAACGCTGCCGATATCCGTCAAGTCCGCGATCACTGGCGAGATAGCAACATACTGCTCCAGTTGTGCGCACGACAGCGTCACCAGGTTACACATCCGGATGGTCATTTCTTCGTTGCGCCCCAGCACGACAAACTCGAACCTGTTCCTGGGCGCCAGAATCTTGAGAATGTGCAGGCACAAATTACCTGCGCCCACCAACAGCAACTTTTTCTTCGGTATGGGCTGGCTCACCGTGGGTAGGCTCCGTTATCAACCGGGATAACCTTGCCGGTCATATGACGAAAACCTTCACCGACCAACAGCAAAATGACCTCAGCAACACCACTGGGCAGGATGGGGTCTTTAAGAATTTCCTGGCGCGCGTATTCAGCCCGCCGATATTCAGGAATAGTGTCGTAGATGGCCGTGTCGTGAATCAGTGCCGGAGACACCGCGTTTACCCGCACAAAAGGGGCGAAGTTCCAGGCATTGGCCTTGGTCAAACCGATCACTGCAGCCTTCGTGGCGCCGTACAGGGCATCACAACTGCCCACTTCCCCTGCCACTGAGGTGATATTGACGATGCTGCGCGGTGCTTCGTGCTTCATTTCGCGGTCGGCGAAATCTTTGGAAAGGTAAACCAAGGCTTTAAGGTTAACGTTAAGCATTTCATCCACTTCGTTATCGGAATAGGCATAAATGCTTTTGCCGTGATACAGCCCTGCATTATTAATTAACCCATAGATAGTGGCATGACGCTCATACAGGCTTGGAATAAAGCCCTTGATCACAGCGTCACTGGAAAGATCGGCAACCTGTGTCTCTAATACACTCGCACTGTAAGTCTGTTGCAAGGTGTTGAGCGCATCCACGTCCTTATCGACGGCAATCACAAAGTAACCATCAACAATCGCCTGTTCCAGTGTCGCCCTACCAATTCCATTAGCGGCACCGGTAATAATCAATTTTTTCATGCCCTGTTTCCTATTGACAGAATTCGTTCATGCGCGCGTAAAAAACCCGGTGATAGTCATACATCGCTTTTAACGCTGGCGTATTATCGAGAACCTCTTTATCGGGCTGAGTCTTACTCGACGAAATAATGCACTCACTGTTTTCTGCGGCGACGTGCCAACTTCGCCAGGTTTTCCATTGCGGAGGGCACTCGCGTTTCCACACCATGGCTTGCGGCAGAAATTCAATATCCAAATAGTCACACAGTTTGCCAATCACGCGCTCCGGCGCTGCCGCCAGGTCATCAGCATTAATCACATAGGGCACTTTGCCGGTGAGTTTGGTGACCACACAAAAGATCTCATACAAGGCTTTATGCCCGATGGCTTGCAACGGCATGTTGGGGTGTATTCGATAATGCGAAAGAATGCTGCTGGCGGGCTCCCGAATAAGAAAGATATTGTCTTGTTGCGCCAGAAAGTCCACGTCTACTTTTAAGTCATCGAGGCAGTGATAACACATGTCTTTATGAAATACGCTGGCCGTCTCCCTGGCCTTGACCAGTCGTTCTTTTATGCCCTGATACGTGGTTGGAAAACTATGATCCCATTCATCCGAAGGAATGGCAGAGTCTGCAGAAAATGCCATATGAGCAAACGGCTCGTGGAAGACTTCAAAGTCTTTGCGCTCGATAAACACGCGCTCCAACACCGTTGAACGAGAACGGGGGTGCGCCCATAACCCGACCATCTTGTTCATACGAGCACCCCATATTCGGCCGCCATGATCGCACTGAGCGAGCGACTGAAAGCGTGCACAGGGGGGCAGAGTCGAGTGCAAAAATCGGCCAAGCGTCGGTGCGCACTGTTGGCCTCATTGCACGTGTTGATAAAAGCCTCATGATTGCAAAAGTCATAAGGCTCAATGCCGTCCAGGCAGTAGGCTTCGCAGAAGTACGGAATACGAAACAACTTCGAGAGCGTCGAAGCCGGGGGCTTCAAGGGTTCCCCTGCAGGAAATACAGGTTTACCGCGACTTTCGCGCTCAATCAAAAACTCAACCACCTCCGGCGTCAGTGTGTAGCACGTCGCCGACAAGCCGGTCTTCTCCAAGTGCCAGCAATGCTTGTTTCCACGCTCGTCGACATCGACTTTTATACTGGAAAGCAGGGTTTTGACTGGAACGGAAGACGCCGAGACCAGCGCCTGTATCTGCTCATAAACCAGCAACTCGGCCCAGCGCAGATCCTCTGGACTCAGCGTCAGGCCACGCTCCGCCGCTTGTAACGCAAGCTCGGGTTGACAGGCGAAGCGGCCGATCATGAACGTGATCACGTACTTGCAATGGCTTGTGTCAACACCCTTGCTGCGTGCAGTCACCCTTCCACGCTCTATTGCCTGGATGCCTGCCTTGAATTGCGAAACAGTGAAGCAGAACGTGATGTTGAGAGAACTTCCTTGCGCCACTAAGTGCTCGACAGTCGTAAGGCCTTCCTGGCTTGCGGGGACCTTCACCATCACATTCGCAGACAACTGACGCAGCGCCACTCCCCTGGCAGTCATGCGTTCAGCGCAGCGCACATCGACCGGATCAACTTGAGCGCTAATCCAGCCTTCACACTGCCCGGATTGAACCCAGCGTTGCTTCAGGTCCGCAGCCCCCTGCACGATCACTTCGTCGTACAGTTTCCTGCGCAACTCTTGGGGCGCCAGTTTGGCAAGATTAAACCGCGACAACCAATACTCGCGTTTTTCAAGAATCACCGCAGTGACCAGTCGAGGGTTTGTCGTCACATTGCTGAACCCACCGGGTTGCGAAAATGTGTCTGGCATTAACTGCTCTATGCAGCCGGACGCTGCCGGGTATTTTTCAAGCAAGTGTTTCTTATAAGGCACATAGACGGCAGGCGACGAATCCCACCAGACCTCCGAACGTTGATCATTACCCTTTAGCCGCTCTGTATAACCTGAAGTCTTCACAACACCTCCTCCCTGAGTAGTCATATCACGCTAGAGCCTTGCGTAATTCACGCATATTGGAAAAAGGCAACGCCCCGGCATCAGCCAAAATTAAATGTCGGCCCACGGGCCCAAAACCCAACACGCTTATATTCGCCGCAACCGCCGCGCGAATGCCGGCAACACTGTCTTCAATAACCAATGCATCACGGGGGTCGACGTTATAAGCAGCGCACGCCGTTAAAAATACTAAAGGGTCTGGTTTCCAACGCCCTAACTCATAACAACTGAATATGTGCCCCTCGAAATAAGACAACAGTCCCGTGAGACGTAAACAGTGTTCTATTTTATTACGGGGCGCACTGGAGGCTACGCAAAAAGGTCGCGTCAGGCCCTCCAGTACTTCTCTTATTCCATCGGTAGGTTTTAACTGCGCCGTCAAATCGATCCGTGCACGCTGACGGAAAGCTTCTTCAAACTGACTGTCCAGGCAAATACTCAATACCCGTTCAGCTTCACGTAAGCAGTCGGCAATCTTGCGCCCACGAAAGCGCTCAATAAATTCTACTAAGTCAAGGCCCGTAGCCTCTGGTGCGTCACGACGTGCTTGTTCATTCAGCAGGGAGATCAATACAGACAGGGTGATTTCTTCGCTGTGTACAAGTACACCGTCGCAGTCGAAGATCACTAACTTAGGCACGCCCACGCGGACAGGCGCAGCCTCCTGAACTGGTAGTTCCCCTATAAAGGCCAATGGGTACATGGGCATCTCTTATAGGTATATCCGCGATGACTTCTGAACTACCAGCGGAGCACATTTAGGTGTGCTTATAAGACGCCTAGAGAAAAATCCTGTCAAACGATTTTTAGCGGTTTATTAATTGCTTTTAATTATCTATATTGTGTTTTTTATTCCTAAAAGCTAAGCGCTTCAATCGAAAAACCCATTTGCGACTGCTGAACTTCTACCGACACGTGTCAGTCAGCACAAAGGACTCTCATAGAACGGTGGGTGGGCAATGCAGATCTCCTTGCAGCAACAAGTGGCCCTGGTCACCGGCGCCAGTTCCGGCATCGGCGCAGGCGCAGCCAAGGCGTTGGCCGAAGCCGGCGCGGCCGTGGTGCTCAACTACAACTCCCAGGCGGCGCCAGCCGAAGCCCTCGCTGCGCAGATCAACGCAGGCGGCGGGCGGGCAATTGCCATCGGCGGTGACGTGTCCAAAGAAGCCGACGTGGAGCGCCTGTTCGCCCAGACCCTTGAGGCCTTCGGTCACCTGGACATTCTGGTGGCCAACTCGGGCCTGCAAAAAGACGCCAATCTGGTCGACATGACCCTCGACGATTGGAACACCGTGATCGGCGTCAACCTCACCGGCCAGTTCCTGTGCGCCCGCGCCGCCGTGCGGATCTTCAATCGCCAAGGCATTCGCGACGGCGTCTCGCGGGCGGCCGGCAAAATCATCCATATGAGTTCGGTGCACCAGGTCATCCCGTGGGCCGGGCATGTGAATTACGCAGCCTCCAAGGGCGGTGTGGAGATGCTGATGCGCACCCTCGCCCAGGAAGTCAGTGAACAGCGCATCCGCATCAATGGCATCGCGCCAGGGGCGATTCGCACGGCAATCAACCGTGCGGCCACTGAAGGCGCGGCTGAAAAAGAATTGCTCAAGTTGATTCCCTACGGCCGCGTAGGCGACGTGGAAGACGTGGCCAATGCGGTGGTCTGGCTGGCCAGTGATGCCTCCGACTACGTGGTGGGCAGCACCTTGTTTATTGATGGCGGCATGAGCCTTTATCCGGAGTTTCGTGGCAATGGTTGATTTCAAGAATGAACAACAGAGCGCCATCGATGCCCATGGCATCATCGGCGATATGCGTAGCGCAGCGCTGGTGAACGACAAAGGCAGCATCGATTTTTTCTGCTGGCCGGAATTCGACAGTCCATCAATCTTCTGCTCACTGCTGGACACGCCCGAAGCCGGTGTTTTCCAACTCACCCCCGACCTGCCCAACGCACGCCGCGAGCAAATCTACCTGCCCGACACCAACGTGCTGCAAACCCGCTGGCTGAGCGATGAAGCCGTGGTGGAAATCACTGACCTGCTGACCGTTGGCGAAGACGTCGACGACCTGCCGCTGTTGATTCGCCGCGTGCGTGTGGTCAGCGGCAAAGCCACCCTTCACCTGCGCTGCGCCGTGCGCCATGACTATTCCCGCGCACAAACCCAGGCGACGACCGACAACGGTGGCGTGCTGTTTACGGCTGACGGCCAGCCCGCCCTGCGCCTGGTCGGTAGCCATCCGCTGAACCTCGAAGACCACGCGGCAGTCGCAAGCTTTAGCCTGAGCCAGGAGGAAGGCGCCGAATTTGTCCTCGGTGGCGCCGACGACCCACGCGTCACCAATGACTGCACCGACCTGTACCTGGAACGCACTCTGAAGTTCTGGCGCGGCTGGATCGCGCAATCCAATTACCGTGGGCGCTGGCGTGAAATGGTCAACCGCTCGGCATTGGCCTTGAAGCTTTTGACCTCACGCAAACACGGCGCAATCATCGCTGCCGCCACCTTCGGCCTGCCGGAATCACCCGGCGGCGAACGCAACTGGGATTACCGCTACACCTGGATCCGCGACGCCTCGTTCACCGTTTACGCGTTTATGCGCCTGGGCTTTGTCGAGGAAGCCAACAGCTACATGCGCTGGCTCAAAGGCCGAGTCAGCGATTGCTGCGGCCAGCCGACCAAAATCAATATCCTCTACGGCATTGATGGGCGCCAGGAGCTGCCGGAAACCACACTCGATCACTTGACCGGGCACGGCGGCGCCAAGCCGGTGCGCGTCGGCAATGAGGCGTTCGACCAGATCCAGTTGGATATCTACGGCGAGCTGATGGACGCGGTGTACCTGGTTAACAAATATGGCGAGGCGATTTCCCACGAAGGCTGGAAACACACGGTGGAAGTGGCCGACCAGGTCTGCGAAATCTGGAACCAGAAAGATGTCGGGATTTGGGAGATGCGCGGCGAGCAGCATCACTTCCTGCATTCGCGGCTGATGTGCTGGGTGGCGCTGGACCGCGCAATCCGCCTGGCCTCCAAACGCTCGCTGCCGGCCCCATTCGCACGCTGGGACCAGACCCGTCAGGCCATCTACGCCGATATCTGGAGCAATTTCTGGAACGAAGAGCGCGGGCACTTTGTGCAACATATCGGCAGCACCGCACTGGATGGCTCGATGCTGCTGATGCCGCTGGTGCGCTTCGTCGCGGCCACCGACCCGCGCTGGCTGTCGACCCTCCAAGCAATCCAGAAAAGCCTGGTGCGTGACGGCATGGTCTATCGCTACCGCAACGACGACAGCCAGATCGACGGCCTGCAAGGCACCGAAGGCGCGTTTACTGCCTGCTCATTCTGGTATGTCGAATGCCTGGCCCGCGCCGGCCAAGTGGAGAAAGCCCACCTGGAATTCGAACAACTGCTGCGCTACGCCAACCCGCTGGGCCTGTACGCCGAAGAGTTCGACAGCCAGGCCCGTCACCTGGGCAATACGCCCCAGGCGCTGAGCCACTTGGCATTGATCAGCGCGGCGACGTTTTTGGACCGTAAGCTCAGTGGGGAAAAGACCGTGTGGCAACCCTGAGGTGGGCTGTGCACAATGGGCAGTCCCGTCGTTAGACTGCTCGGAAAACTTGGAGGTAGATGTGGGGTGGCATGCTTTTGCCAAAATCATTGATCGCGAGCCGGTTTTCGCGACACTAGCGCCATGAGCGGATTTCCTGCCCTCGCTACCCCGCGCCTGCACCTGCGAGAACTGCAAGTGAGCGACGCCCCCGCGCTGTTCGCCATCCACGCGGATGCCGCGAGCATGCGCTGGTTCGGCGTCGACCCGATGACTGACCTCCCCCAGGCCGAAGCCCTGATCGAAACGTTCGCCCAGTGGCGCACCCACCCAAACCCAGGCACACGTTGGGGCCTTGAACACCAAGGCAAATTGATCGGCAGCTGCGGCCTGTTCAAGTGGAACCGCGCCTGGAACAGTTGCGCTTTGTCCTGCGAGCTGGCACCTGCTGCTCGTGGGCAGGGCTTGATGAGCGAAGCCTTGCAGGCCATGCTCGATTGGGGCTTTGAGCATATGCAGTTGCATCGCGTCGAAGCCTTGGTGCACCCGCAGAACACTGCTTCTGTAGCGCTATTGAAACGCCTGGGTTTTAAAACCGAAGGCACATTACGAGACGCAGGGTTCTGGAATGGCCAGCGGCATGACCTGAGGGTGCTGGGGTTATTGGCGCAAGAGTGTATAGACAACCACTGAGAGGCCTATAACGATACCGATGCCACTTAACGCGCCCTGATATTCAAGGAATGAATATGATCCTGTGCCTAGAAAGAGATGTAAGCACACCGATCCGACCTATATTGAGCTGCAGCGAAACGTGGGAAAGCTACGATAAAGGCTTGATCAAATGTTGGGAGGTTGGTCGGGCACTGGCAACTGGATATTGACCCTGCGCAGGAGGTCCCTAAAACGTGCTCGCGTACTCACATGATGGTTACGTTCACGCCCGACAAAGCGAAGTACATCAATCAGACCACGGAATCTGAAGGTTAAGGAGCAGGACGCATGGATCTTCATAAGGAATTCGAGCGAAGCATTTTCTTTCACCAGGCACGTATTGACCGACGCTCTGCCGATGCATTGGTCGGGATTACCGCCGGCTTGACGGCTGATGGAAAAATCAACCAAAGGGAAGCCGAGTTTCTCAAAACTTGGATAGAGACCCATCTGATACAACTTGAAGATCCGGTCGTTAACATTCTTTATCAACGTCTCGCCAATATGCTGAGCGACGGTGTGCTGGATGAAGATGAGTCGAACGAGCTATTGGAAATGCTGCATCAATTCTCGGGCCTTCCAATTGGGGCGCCTCAGCGCACGACAGGCGTTAGCAGCCTGCCGTTGAACGACCCGGTTCCTGAGCTCGATTGGCAGGGCAGGGTTTTCCTGTTTACAGGAGTCATGGCATACGGCCCTCGCAAAGACTGCGAGTCGCTCGTACTCGAACGAGGAGGCGTGATCGGAAACTCTGTTAGTAAAAAAGTCCATTTCCTGGTGGTGGGCAGCATTGGCAATGAGCAGTGGCTCCACAGTTCCTACGGTACGAAAATCAAGAAAGCAGTGGCGTTGCGAAACAGCGGCGTTCCCATCGCAATCATCAGCGAAAGCCACTGGCAACAGGTGGTGTTCGGTTGAATCCCATCATTTCCATCCTCATTCACGTCCCAGACTGGCGCACCGCAACCGACGGGCTAGACAAGTCAGGCAACTGACTTCAAGCGTGCAATGCACCGTCATCGGCTTGAGCTAGAGTTCCAGCAACGTTGGCCTGACCCTGACCTGTGGCGAGCAAGCTCGCTCGCAACAGGTATCTATCGTTCGATCAATCATTTGGTATTTACACCATGAACCCACTCGCCCAGCTGCTCTACGTGCGCACCTCCATGCTCGACGTGGCCTATGAAGCCCACGGCCCCGAAGGCGGCGCGCCGATTATCCTGCTGCACGGTTTCCCCTACGACCCGCGTGGCTACGATGACATCGCGCCGGTGCTGGCCGAGCGTGGCTACCGCGTGCTGGTGCCTTACCTGCGCGGCTATGGCCCGACGCGGTTTATCAATGAGCAGGTCATGCGCTCCGGCCAACAGGCGGCGTTGGCCAAGGATTTGCTGGACTTCATGGATGCCCTTCACATCCCGCAAGCCACTTTGGCGGGATATGACTGGGGTGGCCGCGCCGCGTGTATCGTCGCCGCGCTGTGGCCCGAGCGCGTACGTGGGTTGGTGACGGGAGATGGCTATAACATTCAGGACATCGCCAACTCACTCAAGCCGGGTGCGCCCGAGACAGAGCATCGCTTGTGGTATCAGTTTTACTTTCACACCCAGCGCGGTGTGGACGGTTTGACTGCCAATCGCCGCGAGCTGTGCGAGCTGCTGTGGAAGCTGTGGTCGCCGACCTGGGCCGAAGGACCGAGCCTCTACGCCAAGACCGCGCCGTCATTTGATAACCCGGATTTTGTCGAGGTGGTCATTCACTCCTATCGCCATCGCTTCATGTACGCCCCCGGCGACCCGGCGTTGGAAGCCATCGAACAGGCACTGGCGCTGCAACCGCCGATCTCGGTGCCGAGCATTTCGCTGTGCGGTGCCGATGATGGCGTCGGCCCGGCCCCGGTCGAGGACGACGATGTGGCGTGCTTCAGCGGCGAGTATCGGCGCCAGGTGTTGCCGGGCGTTGGCCACAATGTGTTCCAGGAAGCGCCGCAGGTGACCCTTGAGGCGCTGTTTGAACTGCTCGCTCACGACACCGGCGAAAAGCGTTCGCGGTAAGCCTGGGGCGTCACCGATAACGCGCGCAGAAAGCTGCGGCGCAAGGTTTCTTCGCAGCCGAACCCGCACTGCACGGCAATGCGTTTGATTGACGCCGTGCTGTCGGCCAACTGCCGCCGCGCCGTTTCCACGCGGATCAGTTCGACGGCGCGTGCCGGGGTTTGGCCGGTTTCGGTGCGGTAGTGGCGCACAAAACTGCGCTCGCTCATGCCAGCCTGAGCGGCCAACGTGGCGATGTTCAAATCCAGGGTAAGGTTTTCGGCCATCCAGGCGTGCAAGTCGGCAAAACGGCTGTCGCCCTTTTGCAGCGATAACGTCGCGCTGAATTGCGATTGCCCGCCCGGACGCTTGAGGAACACCACCAAATGCCGCGCCACTTCAAGGGCGACGGCGCGGCCCAGGTCTTCTTCCACCAGGGCCAGGCACAGGTCGATGCCGGCGGTGACACCGGCGGAGGTCCACACCGCACCTTGCTGGATAAAGATCGGGTTGGACTCCACCGTCAGCGCGGGAAACTTGCGCGCCAGCTCTTCACAGCGCGTCCAGTGGGTGGCCACGCGGCAGCCGTCGAGCAAGCCGCTGGCGGCGAGCAAAAAAGCCCCGGTGCACACCGACGTCATGCGCCGTGTGTGCCTGGCCTTTTCGCGCACCCACTGCACCAACGCGGGGTCTTCGGCAGCGCCATACACGCCCCAGCCGCCTGCGATCACCAATGTGTCGCAGGGTGTATCCAGCGCGGGCAGCGGCTCGGCCACCAACGCCAGGCCAGCGGAGGTCATCACCGGCGCATCCTGCGCGGCGACCACCGAAACCGCGTAAGGCAACGGCAGGCCGCGCTGGCGCGCCAGGTCATTGGTTGAGGCGAACACCTGCAACGGCCCGGTCACGTCGAGCACTTGGGCATTTTCAAAAGCGAGAACGTGGATGATCCGGGTCATGATTGGCGTGATTTGTGGGCTCAATGGCGTATTCGCCAAAGCATAGGCCTCTACAGTGAAGCCGTCCACCCCTTTATCGGAGCTTGATTCATGACCTTGCAGATCGGTTTTCTGTTGTTCCCCGGTATCCAGCAGCTTGACCTTACCGGCCCCTATGACGTGCTGGGGTCGCTGCCGGATGTGAAGCTGCATCTGGTGTGGAAAGACCTGGCACCGATCACCTCCAGCACCGGACTGGTGTTCACTCCGACCATGACGTATGCCGACTGCCCGCGCCTGGATGTGCTGTGCGTGCCCGGCGGCTCCGGCGTCGGTGCCTTGATGGAAGACCCGCAAACACTCGACTTCCTCAAAGCCCAGGCGCAGACCGCCCGCTACGTGACCTCGGTATGCACCGGCTCACTGGTGCTCGGCGCGGCCGGTTTGCTGCGCGGCCGTAAAGCCACCACCCATTGGGCTTACCACGACCTGCTCGCCCCGCTGGGCGCCATCCCGGTGCAAGCGCGCGTGGTGCGTGACGGCAACCTGTTCACCGGTGGCGGGATCACTGCGGGGATCGATTTCGCACTGACCCTGGCCGCCGAGCTGTACAGTGAAGCCGCCGCACAGCTTGTGCAGTTGCAGATCGAATACGCGCCGGCACCGCCGTTTGACGCGGGCAGCCCGAGCACCGCGCCTGAACATGTGCTGGAAGAAGCCCACAAGCGCACGGCGGAATCGCGTCGGGTGCGCGGTGAAATTGTGGCGCGGGCGGCGGCGCGGTTGGGCTGATGGCACCTGCGCAGCAAATTCTGTGGCGGTAGTGCTGTAATGGCGGTGGGTCAGGCAGGCCGGGACATAAACGCCAACCGCGCCGCCAATAGCGTCAGCACGGTCGCCAGGCCCCATTTCTGCAGCCTGGCGCTGTGGCTGCTGCCCGCAAACACTCGGCTTATCGCCCCGCCAAAAATGCCCAGCAAGGCGTGGAAAACCCCGGCGATCAGGGTCAGAACGCCGCCCAGCACCCACAGCTGCATGGCGATGGAGCCGGCCTCGGGCCTGACGAATTGGGGCAGGAACACCATGAAAAACAGCAACGCCTTAGGGTTGAGCAAACTGTTGAGCATGGCCTGCACAAACACATGCCCTAAACGCACGCGCCGGACCTGGCTCATGTCCAGGCCGGTGTTTTTTTGCAAGGTCTTGAACACCAGCCACAGCAGGTAGATCACCCCGGCGTAACGAATCAAATCAAACGCCGGCGGCCAACTGGCGACCAAGGCGGTGACCCCACTGGCCGTCAAGGCGGTCAACAGCAAATCCGCCACGCAGATCCCCAGGCTTGAAGCCACGCCACCGCGCCAGCCATAACTCACGCCATGGCTGATCACAAACGCCATGTTCGGCCCCGGCGACAGCAGCAACAGCAAAACAGCGCCGGAAAACACCGCAAGGGTTGCAAGGTCGATCATGCTCAAGCCCTCCACCAGAGAAAGCCTGCAGATTAAACGGCGCGCCGTGCGGCAACAAAAAATTGTGCTGGATACATTCTTCGCCAACGGTCATGTCGGGTGATTGCTCATTGCCACAACCAACGATTAGAATGCGAAACATTATCAATAATACCCTGCGTCAGGATGCCCCTGTTGAGCGACCATCCTCTGGACTCTTCCGCTATCGGCCAGCTCTACCATGCCCATTCTTCCTGGTTACGCGGCTGGTTGAGCCGGCGTACGGGCTGTCGTGAACATGCCGCTGACCTGGCGCAGGAAACCTTTGTGCGGCTGCTCAACGCGCGCAAACAACAGACCTTGCAACAACCGCGCGCCTACCTGAGCAGCATTGCGCGCAGCCTGATGATCGACCAGTACCGGCGCCGCGAGCTGGAGCGCGCCTACCTTGAAAGCCTGGCGCACTTCCCGCAAGTGGATGTGCCGTCGGAAGAAACCCGCCGGTTGATCCTTGACAGCCTGGAGCGCATCGACCGCTTGCTCGACCAGCTCAAGCCACGAGTGCGCGAAGCGTTTTTGCTGGCGCAACTGGACGGCCTGACCTGCGCACAAATTGCCCTGCGTTTGGGCGTGTCCAAGGCCACGGTTGAGCGCGACCTGGCCAAAGCCCTGCATGCCTGCTACCGGTTACGTTATGCCGAACTTTGACCCGCGCCTGGTCGACCAGGCCATCCAGTGGATGATCCGGCTGCGTTTCAACATCGCCGATGACGTCAGCACTGCTGCGTTCGAACAGTGGCTGCAGAGCAGCCCCGAGCACCAACGGGTGTGGCAACGGGTGGCCACCATGAGCGATGAGTTCAGCCACGTGCCCGCCGGTGCCGGGCGCCATGCCCTCAACGGCGCACGCCAACGCATCAGTCGCCGTGACACCTTGAAGGTGCTGGGCCTGTTTGCCGGCGCCGCCGGCCTCGCCTGGCTCGGGCGCGACCACACGCCCCTGCCGGTGTTGATGGCCGACTACCGCACCGCCACCGGTGAGCGTCGTTGGGTGACACTCAACGATGGCAGCCAGATCCAGCTCAACAGCGCCAGTGCGATCGACGTTGCGCTCAGTACCGAACGGCGCCGGGTCCGCCTGCGCCAGGGTGAAATGCTGATCAACACCGGCGCCGACAGTCGACCGTTCTGGGTACAAACCCGTGACGGCTACCTGCGTGCCCTCGGCACGCGCTTTCTGGTACGCGAAGAAGGCCAAGGCACGTTGCTCGCCGTGCAACAAGGCAGCGTGGCGGTGTATGCCGACCTGTACGACAGCAGCGCGCGCCAACTGATCAACCCCGGAGAACAGGTGCTGTTCGACCGCACCCACCTGCGCCCACCGATCGCCAACGGCCTGGATCCCTGGGCCTGGAGCGACGGCGTGATCAGCGCCCACAACATGCGCCTGGATGATTTCCTCGCCGAGCTGAGCCGCTACCGCAACGGTTTGGTGCGCTGCAGCGAGGCCGTGGCCGGGTTGCGCGTATCGGGCACTTACCAGTTGGATGACACCGACCAGGTGCTCAACCTGGTGGCGCAGTCGCTGGCGGTCAACGTCACCTATCGCAGCCGTTATTGGGTGACGGTTACGTCCCGCGCTTAGTGCATAAAAAATAAATGAGGTTATTTCTCATTGCCGCTCGACCTGTAAGGAAAGGCCGATCAACAGGCCGGTTCTGTTCACTTCCTTAAAGGAGCATCCCGCGGTCATGCAAGCGTTCCCTTCCCAACGTTCCCCCCTCAAGCGCGCGGTGCAGGCCGCCCTGCTGGGCGCCTGCCTGAGCGACGGCGCCCTGCCGCTGGCCGTGATGGCCGAAACACTCGCCAACGACACCCAGGCACGCGATTGGCAGATTGCCCCAGGTGCGCTGGCCAACGTGCTGGACCAGTTCGCCCGCCAGGCCGGCATCAGCCTGTCCTACGACGCTACCAGCGTCGCCAACAAGTCGAGCCCAGGCTTGAACGGGCGCTATGAGCGCGAGCAAGCCTTGGGCGAACTCTTGCGTGGCCACGGCTTGCAGGCACAACGTCAAGGCGCAAGCACTTGGCTGCTATTGCCACACATCGCCGAGACCGGCGCGCTGAACCTGGGCGCCACCACCGTCACCGGCGAGCGTCTGGGTGCCACCACCGATGGCAGCGGTTCCTACACCACGGGCGCGGTCACCATCGGTAAAGGTCAACACAGCCTGCGGGAAACACCGCAATCGGTCAGTGTGATGACCCGCCAACTGATGGACGACCAGAACCTCACCACCATCGAAGACGTGATGGAACACACCCCGGGAATCACCGCCTACGCATCCCCCATGGGCGGTAAATATTTCTATTCCCGTGGCTTCAAGATGCTCGGCCAATACCAGTACGACGGCGTACCGCTGGACATGGGCAAAGACTACGTACAGGCCGACAGTTTCAGCGCCAACATGGCGATCTACGACCGCGTGGAAGTGCTCAAGGGCGCAGCCGGCATGCTCAAGGGTGCCGGTACCGCCAGTGGTGCCGTCAATTTTGTGCGTAAACGCCCCCAGGCCAAGCCGACCTCCAGCCTGTCGCTGGCCGCTGGCACCTGGGACAACTACCGGGCCGACGTCGACACCGGCGGCCCCTTGAATGACAGCGGCACCGTGCGCGGCCGCGCGGCATTCAGCCAGCAGGATCGCGGTTCCTACATGGATATTTCCAAACGCAAGGACCAGGCCTTCTACGCCGCGCTGGATGTCGACCTCAACCCCGACACCACCCTGGGGCTGGGCGCCAGCTACGAAGACATCGACGCCAGCCCGTGCTGGGGCGGTCTACCGCGTTACAAGGATGGCAAGAGCGCCAAATTGAGCCGCTCCACCTGCCTTGGCCAATCCTGGAACGACTGGCAAAGCCAGCGCGTCACCTTCTTCGCCGACCTCACCCACCACTTCAACGACGACTGGCAACTCAAGGTCGCCGCCGTGCATAGCCGCAACCTGCAAGACACCAAGTACGCCGCCAGCGAAGGCACTATCGCCTATGGTGATCCCGCGCCCACGGCCAATTCCTACGCCGCGCTGATGGACTACGATCACAAGGACTTCGGCCTCGACGCCTACCTGGACGGCAAGTTCGAAGCCTTCGGCCTGGCGCATGAACTGATCATCGGCGCCAACGGCAGCCGTGGCACTCAGGACGACGTCTACGCGATCCGGAATCTGCCGACTCGCCAGAGCATCTATCAACCCGACCACCACTTCCCGGAGCCGGCCAACGACACCTTCTGGCCGAATATGTACCGGGGCGGTACGGTCAAGGAAACCGCCACCCAATACGGCGCCTACGGCACCCTGCGCCTGCGCCTGGCCGAACCGTTGATGCTGGTTCTCGGCAGTCGCGTCAGTTGGTATGAAAACCGCCGTGAGTCCTTGAACCTGGCTTGGGGCGAGTGGGCCGACCAGGATGCGCGCACCAAGGAAACCGGGGTGGTCACGCCGTTTGCCGCGCTGATCTACGACCTCAATGACAACCTTTCGGTGTACGCCAGCTACGCCGATATCTTCCAGCCACAAAGCTCCTACGCCACGGTCAGCGGTTCGGCCCTCAAGCCGAAAATGGGTGAGAATTATGAGCTGGGTATCAAGGGCGAATGGTTTGACGGGCGCCTTAACAGTTCCCTGGCGCTGTTTCGCGCCATCGAAAAAAACGCCGCCCAAACCGATTTCATCACCCGCTGCGGCAGTTCCTCCGACGGCTACTGCTACACCGACACTGGCAAAGTTCGCGCCCAAGGGGTCGAGGCCGAGCTGAGCGGCGAATTGCTTGAACGTCTGCAAGTGTTTGGCGGCTACACCTACACGCAAACCAAAAACCTGAAGAACATCGACAGCGCAGCCGAAGGCGCGGTGTCCAACACCTACGTACCCCGGCATATGCTGCGTTTATGGGGCGACTACCAGTTGGACGGTGCCCTGTCAAAATGGACAGTTGGCGCAGGGGTCAACGCCCAGAGCAGTAACTACCGCCTGCAAACCATCAAACTGGAGCAGGCCGGGTATGCGTTGTGGAATGCGCGCATTGCGTATCAGGTGGACGACACCTGGACTGTGGCGCTCAACGGCAACAACCTGTTCGATAAAAACTACTACCAGACCGTGGGTACCTCAGGCTGGGGTAATCTTTATGGAGAGCCGCGCAACCTCACGCTGAGCCTCAAAGGCAACTTCTAAACATCACCAGTCCTTGCACCAGAGCCGGCAAGCCGGCTCTGGTTCGACAACCCCCCTTCCCCCGCCCTGCTTATGTCAAAAAAAGCTTTTTTCGCTGGCAGGCAAATCCCCACGTTTGTTCCTACACTCCAAAAAGCCATCATCGATTCTCGATTTTTCTGAAAACACGGCCTCTAATGTCAATAAATCGTCATACCATGGGTCTCATGAGAGCCATTGAGGGCGACGGCGGAAAAAAGCCAAAACATTGACACGGAACCTCAAGGAAGCCACTATTTAGCCATCATTCCGTAAATTCCTGCGTCTGAACAGGCATTACGTATTACCCAGCAACTGCAGTTGTTCGATTTGCACCACTTGTAAAGCAAACCTGCCTTATGGATGAGCAAAACGAACAGGAACGTTCTGGTGGTGTATTGAGGATCTGATCTATGCGCGGTAAATCGTCGGTCGATAGCCTGTTTTTGACTCGTCCCGGTTTCGTTGAGTTTTTTGTCGTCTTCGTCAAACTGATCCACGGCCTCACTGCTGTGGTGCCGGCAATTATCCTGTTGTTCTACCCGGAACCTGTCGCCGAGCACATGCGCAACCACTACCTGGGCCTGCTGGTATTCTTTGCGCTCTTGACCATCATTCTGTTCCAGGCCCTGGGGGTGTACTCCGAGGATCTGTTCAGCAATCGCCTGCGTTTTCGCGTGATGCTGGTGGCCTGGGTCTCGGCGTTTTGCATCTTGCTGTTCATGTACCAGATCCTGCTGCTGTTCCCACAGTTGAGCCCACGCAACCTGACGGCCTGGTTCTCCATGAGCCTGGTGCTTTTTGGCGTGGAGCGGATATTGATGCTGCGCCTGTATCGCCATTTGATGAAGAACGGCAAGTTCTTGCAACGTACGGTGATCCTGGGCTTTACCGAGACGGCGGTGCATGTGGCTGAACACCTGTCGCGCAACAGCGATATCCGTTCCGGCCTGATCGGCTTTATCGACGACCGTACCGAGCGCATTCCCAAGGAATTGAGCCGCCTGCCCTTGCTGGGCAATACCCGCGACCTGGAAAAGCTGATCCGCTCCGAACAGGTCAGCCAGGTCATGATCACCCTGCCCTGGGCCGCCGAGCAGCGTATCAACGGGCTGGTCAAGCGCCTGCGGCAGATGTCGGTGAACGTCATGCTGGTGCCCGACATGGCTGCCTTGCGTTATGGGCATAACCGCATCACCGATGTGGGCGGCATCCTGATGTTCAATACCTCGCAGTTGCCGCTGCGCGGCTGGTCGCCCTTTATCAAGCGTTGCGAAGACCTGCTGCTGGCCAGCATCGGCCTGTTGTTGCTGTCACCGGTGATGCTGGCGACGGCCATCGCGATCAAGCTCGATTCCAAGGGCCCGGTGCTGTTCCGCCAGAAGCGCTTTGGCTACAACGACAACCTGATCCGGGTGTTCAAGTTCCGCTCGATGTACGTCGAACAGACCGACCTGAACGCCGAGAACCAGACCACACGCCAGGACCCGCGCATCACCCGGGTAGGCAGGATCATTCGCAAGACCAGCATCGATGAGCTGCCACAACTGTTCAACGTGCTGCTGGGCAATATGTCGATGGTCGGCCCGCGCCCTCACGCCACGGCCACCAAGGCCGCCGGGGTTCCGTTCGAGCAAGCGGTCAGCGAATACAGCTCACGCCACCGGGTCAAGCCAGGCATCACCGGCTGGGCACAGATCAATGGCTACCGTGGCGAGACCGACACCCTGTTCAAAATCCAGAAGCGAGTCGAATACGACCTGGAATACATCGCTAAATGGTCGGTGTGGCTGGATCTGTACATCGTTTTCATGACGGTTCCGGCCGTCCTTTCCACCAAGGAAGTCTATTGATGAACCCTCTTAACGGATTGATCCCGTGCATCATCTCCGGTGGTTCGGGCACGCGGCTGTGGCCGGTTTCGCGGCAGAACATGCCCAAACCCTTCATGCGCATGCGCGACGACCAGAGCCTGCTGCAAAAGACCTTCCTGCGCGCCAGCCACTTGCCAGGGGTGGAGAGCATCCTGACGGTAACCAACCGCGACCTGCTGTTTCGCACCCTCGACGACTACCGCGCGGTGAACACCCAGCGATTGGCCCTCGAGCTGCTGCTGGAGCCGTTTGGACGTAACACCGCCGCCGCCATCGCCGTGGCCGCCTTGCATGTGCAGGAGCATTTCGGCGCTGAAGCGCAGTTGCTGGTGATGCCCGCCGACCACCTGATCCTTGATGAAGCGGCCTTCGCCCAAGCGGTAGAAAAAGCCCGCGCACTGGCCGAGGCCGGTTACCTGGTGACCTTCGGCATTCAGCCTGACCGTGCCGAAACCGGCTTTGGCTATATCGAACAAGGCGCAGCGTTAGGGGCCGGGTTTCAGGTCCGGCGCTTTGTCGAGAAGCCCGACCTGGCCACCGCCCAAGGCTATTTGGACGGCGGCAAGCACCTGTGGAATGCCGGCATGTTCTGCTTCAAGGCTGCCAGCCTGTTGGAAGAATTGGCCAGCCACGCCCCGGCAGTCCTGGAGGCTGCCAAGGCCGCACTCGAGCACAGCCAGAGCCTGCAGAACAGCAGCAGTCGCCAGCGTGAACTGAGCCCGGAAGGTTTCAGTACCGCGCCGGACATCTCCATCGACGTGGCCCTGATGGAAAAATCCGCAAAGGTCGCGGTCGTGCCCTGCAACATTGGCTGGAGCGATATCGGCTCCTGGGAAGCGCTGCGCCAACTCACCCCCAGTGATGACAATGGCAACCAGATCAATGGCGAGGCGATCCTGCACGACGTGCATAACTGCTACATCGACTCGCCCAAGCGGGTACTCGGTGCAGTGGGCGTGCGCGACCTGATCATCGTCGACACCCCGGACGCACTGTTGATCGCCGACGCCCACCGCAGCCAGGACGTGCGCTATATCGTCGCCGAACTCAAGCGCCAGAATCACCCGGCGTTCAGCCTGCATCGCACGGTCACCCGCCCGTGGGGCACCTACACGGTGCTGGAAGAAAGCACGCGCTTCAAAATCAAGCGCATTGTGGTCAAGCCCAAAGGCTCGCTGTCCCTGCAAATGCACCATCACCGCAGCGAGCATTGGGTAGTGGTCAGCGGCGCAGCGATGATCACCAATGGCGAGCGCGAGATCCTGCTCAACATGAACGAGTCCACCTACATTCCCGCCGGCCACAAACACCGCCTGACCAACCCCGGCATCATTGACCTGGTGATGATCGAGGTACAGAGCGGTGAGTACCTGGGCGAAGACGACATCGTGCGTTATGACGACATCTACGGCCGCGCTCCGGTGGAAGTGAAACCCTGATGCGCACGTCCCTGATCATCCCCACCCGCAACGCGGCCAGCCATCTGGACCGCCTGCTGCCAGCGCTGCGCATGCAGACCTTGCAACCGGACGAGATGCTGGTGGTCGACAGCGCATCGAGCGATGACACCGTGGCGCGCTTTCGCGAGTTTGGCGCGCGTGTGGAGGTGATTGATGCCCGCGACTTCAACCACGGCGGCACACGGCGCTGGGCCAGTGAACAGGTGGGCGGCGACGCTTTGATCGTCATGACCCAGGACGCGATCCCCGCCACGGCCGAGACCTTCACCAACCTGATCGCCGAATTGCAACGGGAGCCGCTCAATGGCGTGGCCTACGGCCGGCAACTGCCGCACCCCGGTGCAGGGGTGCTGGGGGCACAGTCGCGGCACTTCAATTACCCGGCGGCCAGCCGCAGCAAAAGCCTGGCCGATGCACCGCAGCTAGGGATCAAGACCTGCTTCAGCTCCGACTCGTTTTCGGTGTACCGGCGCAGCGCCCTGCAGGCGGTGGGTGGTTTTCCCCAGGATGTGATTGGCAGCGAAGACGCCTACGTCGCCGCACGCATGTTGCTGGCCGGCTACCAGGTGCGCTACGCCGCCAGCGCGCAGGTGTATCACTCCCATGATTACCGCTTGCTGGACGAGTTCAAGCGCTACTTCGATATCGGTGTGTTCTACGGCCGCGAGGCGTGGATTCGCCAGGCGTTCGGCGACGCCGGCGGCGAAGGTAAACGTTATGTGCTGGCCGAACTGCGCGCATTGCGCGAGGCCAACGCGCTGCACCGCGCGCCGGAAGTGGTGGTGCGCAGCGCCTTTAAATTGCTGGGTTATCGCCTCGGCCACCTTGAACGCCACTTGCCCAACGCGCTTAAACGGCGCCTGGGCATGTTTTCCACCTACTGGACTTGAGCCGTCATGAAGACTACCAACCGACGTTCCCGTCTTACCCTGCTCAGCCTCTTGAGTGCCTCAATCTGGCTGGCGGGCTGTTCGACCCCCGCGCGGGTGCCGCTTCCTGACAACAATACGCTCAAGGCCGGCCATCAAGCGGCGCTGACCCTGGCCGACCTGCCACCGCCGCAGGTGCTGATCCAGACCGGCGACTCGCTGCGGATCGTGCGCGATGCCCAGGAGCCGGCGGCGGCCGATGACATGACCGTATTCGTCGTGCGCCCCGACGGCGTGATCTCGGTGCCCAATATTGGCCGGGTCAAGGCCGCCTTGCGCACGCCCGAAGACCTGGGCAAGGAAATCACCGAGAAGTACAAGCGCATCTACCGCGAACCGGCGGTGACGGTGAACATCGCCAGCGCGCCGAGCAACAAGGTGTTTATCGGCGGTGCGGTGTCCAACCCGGCGTTTTTCGACTTGGCCGGCAACGTCAGCGTCGAGCAGGCGCTGCTCAGTTCCGGTGGTGTATTGCCCTCGGCGGATGCCTCCAACGTGGCCTTGCTGCGCACCGGGCCCGATGGCAAGTACAGGACGTACTTCATCAGCCTGGAAAGCATGTTGACCAACCCCAATCACCCGCGGGTGGCGTTGCAGCGCGGCGACTTGATCTTCGTGCCGCAGTCGGGCATCGGCGCGACGGTGGAGGCCGTGGATATGTACTTCACCAAGCTGTTTCCGGTTAGCAAAGGGGTTGGACTGGGCTTGAATTATCAGCTCAACAACAAGTCCGGCGATACCTTTGTCACCTTTCCAAAATGATTAAGACGCAGGCTTTGTATCACTTGAGCACGCCGATTTCATTCGGCGAACAACATCTGTCCAATGGAGTGATCCTGTGATCGAAATCCGCTCTCTTCGCGACCTGCTGCGGCTGTTTTTCATCTACCGCCGCGAATTCAAACTGGCAGTGATCACCACGATCGTCGTCGCGGTGCTGGGTGCCTTCCTGCTGCCGGCTCGCTACGAGTCCGACGCGCGCTTGCTGGTCAAGCCGGGGCGGGACAACACCACCTTGCCGATCGAAGCCGCCAACCGCCAGACGCTGATTGCCCCGAGCACCCAGCACGACCCGATTGTCGACGAAGAAAAAATGCTCACGGGCCGGCCCATCGTGCATATCGTTGCCGAGCGCTATATGGCGATGACCTCCGAGCCGCCGCAGGGCTTCTGGAAGGTCACCAAGTTCTACGTCAAGAAGGGCGTTGGCGAAGTCGTCAACGGCGTGCGCAGCGTGCTGCAGTTCGTAGGCCTTGCCGAGAAACAAAGCCCGCTGGAGCGCCTGGCGACCTCGCTGGAGAAGAACTTCAAAGCCGCTCACGAGCCAGGCTCTTCGGTGATCGAGATTTCCTTCACCTGGGACGACCCGGCGGTGGCGCAAAAAGTCGTCGAAGAATGGGTCAACGCCTACCTTGAGGAACGTGCGCGGATTCTCGGGCGCAAGAGCCTGCATACCTTCTATGAAACCGAACGCGCCAAGGTGGCGGAAAATATCCAGAGCCTGAAGGACCAACTGCAAGTCCGTTTGAAGCAGATCGATTCGATCAGTGTCGATGCGCGCCTGAAGAACCTCACCAGCCAGATCGACCGTGTCACCGACGCCAAGGTCAGCGCACAAAACCAGATCTCGGGCATTCGCAGCCTCCTGGCCAACGCCAGCCAGCAGATCAAGAGCCAGCCGGCAGACGTGGTGACGATGCGCGAAACCAGCCTCAACCCCACCCAACTGGACCTCAAGCGCCAGCTCAATGCGCTGCAAGTGGAACGCGCACGCCTGTTGCGCACCTACCTGCCGGGCACGCCGCAGGTCAATCAGATCGAGCAGAATATCCGCGACATCGAAGCCCTCAGCGCTCAGGAAGCCACGCGCCTGGAACGCTCGCAAAACACCGCGCCCAACAGCCTGGTGATCAACATCAAGCAGCAAGTGATCGACGCCCAATTACAAGAGCGCAAACTGGCCGGCGAAATCGAGAACTACGACAAAACCCTTGCCGAGCTGCGCGATCAGCGTGACAAGGCGATGACCGATGAGCCGGAACTCAACAAGCTGAGCCAACAACTGCGCGCCGCCGAAAAAAGCTACGCGTTGTACTCGGACAACCTTGAACAGGCGCGAATCGATCATGAACTGGACAACAGCCAGATCAGCAACATCGCCCTGATCGAACACGCCACCCTGAACCCGTCACGTGTGTTTCCCAAAAGCCTGCTGATTCTGTTGTTCGCCATTCCCGCCGGCGTGGCCGTGGGCTTCTTGACCATTTATGTGCTGTACCTGCTGGACCAACGCATCCACGATGGCACACGCTTGCAGGAGATGTTCCAGGTGCCGTTGTGGAGCAGCATCCCCGACGTGCAAGACGCCACGCCGGCCGCCGTCACCGCCAGCCTCTATCGCTTGTACAGCCTGCTGCCCCTGGAGCGCATCGCCAGTGAAGGCTTTGCCCTGGGCCTGACCTCGGCGCGGCATGGCGAGGGTGTGACGTTTATCATCGAGCAGCTCAAGCGCCTGCTGGAAGAACGTGGCCATCGCGTCTCGGTCGACGGGGCGAACGCGCCCACGGCGGGTGAAGTGCTGTTGCTGGATGCCTCGGCCTTGTCATCCAACCCGCAGGCCTTCCTGACGCTGCGCCGTGCCGACCAGATCGTGCTGGTGATCGAAGCCCGCACCAGTACCGTACCGACCATCGAAAACGCGGTGTCGCTGCTGACCACCGCGTTCGGCAAAGTCGACGGCATGATCCTCAACCGCCGCCGCTTCGAAGTACCGGCCAAGGTCCTGGCGCGGATCAACAGCTGGCGCGGTGCGGCCTGATGCGTATTGCATTGCTGGCACCTCTGCCGCCGGAGCAGACCGGGATCGCCGATTACGCCGCGCATTTGCGCAACGCGTTGATCGAACTGGGCCTTGAAGTGGTGACCCCCCTCGCGGGTTGCCAGGACCTGGCTGAACAGTTGCGGCGCTTGCAAGCCTTTGACTGGCACGGTGTGGATCTGGTCCATGCCGAACTGGGAGGTGGGCGCTTCGGTGAGTTCCAGGCGCTTGACTACCTGCGTCGGGCACAACCACAACTGCCGTTGACCGCTACGGTGCATGACCCGGAGCGCTTGATCTGGCGCCGGGCCAAGCTGTTTTTCCCCTTGACCCTGCTCGAACGCCTGCCCCACCCGTTGCCCCAGGCGGCGGCACTGCTGGCCGACCCGCTGACCTTGCACGAAGAACGACGCCTGGCCAAAGGGATGCGCCGGCTGATCACCCTCACCCACCTGGGAGGCGACTGCCTGCGCCAACGCATGGGCCTGCGTCCGCAGCAAGTGGCGGTGATTGCTCACGGCAACCTACCCATCGCGGCCCAGGACTTGCCGCCACTTGCGCCGTTGCGTCTGTTGTATTTCGGCTTTATCTATCGCGGCAAGGGCATTGAGGACCTGCTCCAGGCCCTGGCCCAGTCACTGGCCACCCACCCGCAATGCCGAGGCCAGGTGCGCCTGACCCTGGCCGGCGGCACCGCCCCGGAAATGACCTTCGACCCGGCCGGCAACTACCTCGACGGCCTGCGCCAACAGATCATCGCGCTGCACCTGGAGGATGTGGTGGACTGGCAGTTGGACCTGCCATCAGCGCAGATCGCCGCTACGATCCAGGCGCACCATGTGATGGTGCTGCCCTACCGCGAATCGAAAAAACTCGGTTTCCTGGGACAGATGCGTGGCACCAGTGGCGCGCTGTCATGGGCCAATGCCTGCGGGCGCGGGGTGATCACCTCCAATGCGCGTGCCTTTGCTGAAGAGGTGGCCGGCGGCAATGGCATCACCTATCAGCAGGGCGATATCGATTCCTTGAGCAACGCCTTAAACCGCTTGATCCTCGACCCGCAGCAGGCCCGGCAATGGGCTACCCGGGCAGCGGAAATCGGCCACCAACGCCAGTGGGCCACCACGGCCCGACGTTTTGCCGAACTATTTCGGGATGCTTGTGAGGAGCCGTTGCGATGAATATTTCATCTGTTCGCCCGATGTGGCGCTATCTGCCGCTGGTGCTGGCAATCGCCGTGGGTGGCGCCCTGCTGTCGAGTGAAAAAGTCGATGCGCAGCCGGTGAACCTGGCCCCGGAGCGCAGTGTGGTATGGAAGGACTTCCTCGGCGTGAACGCGCACTTTCTGTGGTTCACGCCCGAGCAGTACCGCCAGCAGATCACGCAATACAAGAAACTTGGATTGCAATGGGTGCGGGTCGACCTGCACTGGGATCGCCTGGAGCCCACAGAAGACGGTTATCAACTCAGCACCTTCGATGAACTGGAACGCACCCTGAGCGCTGAAAAAATCCGCTCGGTGTTTTACCTGGTGGGCTCGGCGCCCTTTATCACCACCGCCCCCAAGGGCGCAAAGTTCCAGGACCAGTATCGCCCGCGGGACCCCGAAATCTATGCGCTGCGCCTGGCACTCCTGGCCAAGCGCTACCCCAATATTGATGCCTGGCAGGTATGGAACGAGCAGAACCTGCCGAACAACTGGCGCCCCGAAGTCAACGCCAAGGAGTACGGGCAATTGTTATTGGCCAGTCACCAGGCGTTGAATATTGCCGCGCCCGGCAAACTGCAGGTCATGGGCGGCATGGCGTACTACAGCCAAATGCCGCCGCGTGGCAAAACCCTGATGTTCGAAGCGCTCGGCGCGCTGGGCGTGCAAAACCTGGGCATGGTCGCGGCCTATCACCCTTATTCGATGACCCCGGAAACCGATGAACCGGGCAAGAACGAAGTGCTGCTGCGCGGTGATCAACTCAATACCATGCTGCACGGCGCCGGGATCAAGAACGTATGGGCTACCGAGTGGGGCTGGTCCAGCTATGCCGGCCCCAAAGAGATGCAGGACCTGATCGGTATCGACGGGCAGGCCGACTACACCTTGCGCCGTCTGGCGTTGATGGCGTCCCAGGACTATCAGAAGATTTTCCTGTTCGCGCTGTCCGACCTCGACCAACGCGCCTCGCCACGCGACCAGCATTACGGCCTGCTGAACCTGGACGGCGAACCCAAGCCGGTGTACACCGCCCTCGCCCGCTTCCTTGAGATCACCGGTCCCTCTCTTAAACCCGGCACCACGCCACAACTCAAGGACGTGCCGGGCAGTTTCTACAGCGTGGCCTGGACACGGCCTGACGGAAAACACCTGTTGATGTACTGGAGTGCCGAAGGCAGCAGCATCAGCCTGCCGGATATTAAACGCGCAGAACTGCTGGACCCGCTGACCGGAGCCCGGCAAACCCTGAGCGACGACAACGGTATTCGCCCAGTGGTGAAGCCGAGTTTGCAGATACTGGTGTGGTAGCCCAGGGCATGGAGAGCTGTACATGAGAATCCTATGGATTGTGCCCTACCTGCCGTGGCCGACCACCAGCGGCGGCAAGACCCGGCAGTATCATTTGCTGCGCACCTTGAGTGAGCGCGGGCATCGCATCACGCTGCTGGCGCAATCGAAGACACCGGCCGATGACGCGGCGCACGCAGCCCTTGAACCATTGCTCGAGCGACTGATCGTGGTGCCGCGCCGGCCACTGAAACACCCGATGACCCTGCTCGCGGGCGTATTCGCACCGTGGCCGCTGCTGACCACGGTCAATGGCCTGTCGGCACCGTTGCAAGCCCAATTTGCGCAACTGTTGAACGAGCGCTGGGACGTGATTCAAGTGGAACACAGCTACAGCCTGCAACCGTTTCTGCGCACCTTGCAGCAGCGCAAGCGCGAGTTTGTGCTGACCGAGCACAACCTGGAATCAAGCCTGGGCGGCGCCACTTATGACCGTTTCCCCAAGTGGGCCGCGCCGTTCGTGCAGTACGACCAATGGCGCTGCCGACAATGGGAGCGCAAGGCCTTCGATGCCGCCGCCCATGTGATTGCGGTGACCGAGGCGGACGCCCAGGCCATGCGGCCGTTGACTGCAACGCCGGTAAGCGTGGTGGTCAATGGCGTCGACAGCCGTGCCTTCGCCCAGGTCAGTGCCGATGCGCAGAGCCAGCGTTTGTTGTTTGTCGGCAATTACGAATACGCACCGAACCTGGACGCTGTGCAGTGGTTGCTTGAGGAGATATTCCCCCGGGTCTGGCTGCAGTGTCCGAACGCGCGCCTGGCGGTGGCCGGTTACGGCTTGCCCGAACACTGGCGCGACCGTTGGCCGGATGAACGTGTCGAGTGGCTGGGGTTTGTTCCTGATCTGTGCGCTCTGCAACGGCGCTGCGCCGGTTTTGTCGCCGCGTTGCGCCATGGCGGCGGCTCCAAGCTCAAGGTGTTGGAGGCAATGGCCGCCGGCTTGCCGCTGGTCAGCACGGCCCAGGGTGTTTCCGGGTTGGCGGTGCAACCACAGGCGCATTATCTGGCGGGCGAAAGCGCCGAGGCTCTGGCCGACGCCATCGTGCGCCTGCTCGATCAGCCGCTGCTGGCCCGGCAACTGGCCGATGCGGCACGCGAGTATGCGCGGCAGTACCACGACTGGGCGGTGGCCGGTGACGAACTGGAGCACATCTACAACACCTTGATCGACTCTAAGGAATTTCAGCCATGCGCGTAGCCCTGGACTATCGCCCCGCCACGGTTGCGCCCTCGTCGGGCATCGCCCGCCAGGTCCTGGCGCTGGAAGATGCCCTGCGCGCGCGGGACAACACTGAGGTGCTGCTGTTCACTGAGGCGCCCCTGGACCACCCGCAACGCCAGACCGCCATATGCCCACCGTGGGCCAGCCCGCTGGATGGCCTGCAACGGCCGCAGGTACGCTTGCGGTTTGAGCGAAAATTTTTGCCCAGATCCTTGCATGAGCAACAGATCGACCTGCACATCGCCACGGCCAATATGGGCTTGCCGCTGTGCCGCAAACCCGCCGGCACCCGTTATATCCTGGTGCTGCATGACCTGTTTCAGCTGACTCAGCGTAACTTCCATCGCTCCAGGCTCAAGGCCCTGGCCTATCGCTTGATCGACGGTGCCTCGATTGCCTGGTCGGTGTGGCAGGCTGACCGGGTGTGGTGCCCTTCGCAGTTTTCCTGCAACGAAGCCGCCCGCGTATTCCCCTGGGCCCGGGCCAAGTTCCGGGTGTTGAGCAACCTGGTGCCCGAATTGAATGCAGCGCCAGAACCGCTGCCAGACAAACTGCCGGCGCGTTACTGGTTGGTGGTGGGCACACGGGAGCCGCGCAAGAACATGGCATTTTTCCTGCGCCAATGGCAGGCCTGCCGTATGGCGAACCCTGAGGTGCCGGACCTGGTACTGGTGGGCCACGCCAGCGATGTACCGTCCGCCCTTGGCGAACTGCCGGGCCTGCACTGGTGCAGCGGTTTATCCGACGGCCAACTGCAAGCCCTTTACCGTCATACCGACTGCCTATGGCAGCCGTCTTATGCCGAGGGCTTTGGCCTGCCGGTGGTGGAAGCCTTGAGTGTGGGCACGCCGGTGGCGGTGGCACGCGGTTCCGCCCTGGATGAAGTCGCGCCGCCCGGCGCCCCGCGCTTCGACCCACACGATGCCAGGCAATTGCAGAACGTCATGCAGCAAATGGCAACCGCAGGCAACACGGCAGACGCCGAAACGCAGCGCGCCTGGGCCCGGCAATTTGCCGAACCGGCCTATCGCTCGCGCCTGGATACTTTGCTCAAGGAATTGGACCGCTAATGCTGCCAGGAAAATTCATCAGCCTGCTCCTGGGCCTGGTCTTCGGCATTTTGCTGTTGGCCCTGTCGCCGATCAAGACCTTGCTGGTCGTGGCCGGCGCGGGTGTGGCCTTGACCCTGATCCGCTTTCCCCTGTGGGGCTTGCTGATTTTCGCGGTGTTGGCCACCAGCATTCCCTACACCACGTTGGAACTGGGGATCCGCACCACCATCAGCGAAGCGGTGTTGGGGCTGACCTGGGTCGGGGTGTTCTGGCAATCGTTTATCGGCAAGACCCGCGGCTTGATCCTGTGGCGTCCGACCGAGCGCGCGCTGATGTGGCTGATGCTGTTCAGCACTATTCCGTTTATCTGGGGCATGGTCATCATCCATGCCGAAGGCAACGGGCCGGTGAACTGGGTACGCTGGCTGATGAACCTGTCGTTGCTGTTTATCGTGCCGTTGCTGCTGCGCACCGACGCCGACCGCGACAAGGTGGTGGTCGCCCTGCTGCTGGGCAACCTGGCGATGCTGTTGCTGTCGATTTTCATGTTTCTGAAGACGCGCAACGCCATGTCGATGATCGAGGTGCTCACCGACCTCAAGTACGCCCACCCGGAAGCGGTGAAGGATATTTTTTCCGCCAACTACACGCGCATGGCCTCGCCCTGGGTGCACCCGAACCTGACGGGTGGCGTGCTGGTGCTGTTTATCCCCCTGGCGCTGTTCTACGGCTGGACCCGCAGCGGCTGGCGCCGGGCGCTGGGCCTGGCGGTGGCGGTGCTGGGGTGCGCCGGCCTGCTGCTGAGTATTTCCCGTGGCGCCATCGTGGCCCTGGCGCTGGTGCTGATCTGGCTGACCTATAAGCGCGTGCCTAACAGCGGGCGCATCATCGGTATCGGCGTGGCGTTTGGGGTTGCGCTGGTGATGTTCTATCCGCCGTTGCAGGAGCGCTTGCTGACCATCTTCTCGTCCACCAATGCCAGTACCGAAATCCGCTTCGACGAGTACGCAAGATTCCCCGAGGCCATGTCGACATATCCCCTGGGGATCGGCTTCAAGATAGACCCACCCGTACCCGGCACCAACCTGCTGGGCATCTCTAACCTGTGGCTGAACTTCATCTACAAGGTCGGCATTCCTGGGATGCTGTTGTTTATCACCGTCACTGTGTTGTGGTGGCGGGAAGTGCGGCCCCTGGGCCAGGTGCGCAAGGTCACCGCCGACAACGCCCTGTGGCTGGGGTGTATCTGCGGCGTGATGGCAGCGCTGTTGACGGGGATTTTCGACCACTATTTCAGCTTCACCTTTGTACTGATCGCGCTGTTCTGGCTGTTGATGGGCATGAGCCTGCAACAGGTGCGTCTGCGCCCCTCCATTACCGCCCCTGTTGCTGCTATTGCGCCAAAGGATAACCAACCATGAAGCACCGGATGATTCACTCCACCGATTTGCGCGACCGCCTCCCCACACTGGCCGCTGAAATAGGCGTGAGCCTGCCGGACCTGGAAGAGGCGCTGGACTGGTGCCTGGCCAACGACGTGGTGTTTGAAGAGGGCGAAGGCGACAACAAGCGCTTCTGGATAAACTCCATCGACCTGGAACCCGCCCTTGAGCACCCGGTGGCCCGCCTTTTGTTCCGTCGTATGAAACAGGACCTGCCGGGCAAGCTACTTCCGCGCTATGGCAAAAACTGGGCAACTATCAAGGATCGCTGGCGCAACGCCTGGGACATGGCCTACAACATTTTGATCAACAAGATCCCCAGCCACCATGTGCGCATTGCCTGGCTGCGCCTGGGCGGCGCGAAGATCGGCAAGGGCACAAGCTTGTGGCGTAACACCGAAGTGTTGGGCATCCACAACTTGAGAGTCGGTGACGATACGGTGATCGCCTGGCATTGCCAGGTGGACGCCCGCGCCGGGCTGGTGATCGGCAACCACGTGGCGATCGCCTCCCACGTGCTGATCATCGCCGGCAGTCATGACTTGCAGGCTCCGGAGTTCTGGTCGATTTCCGGGCCGATCTACATCGACGACTATGTGTGGATCGGCAGCCGGGCGTTGATCGGCTACGGCACGCACCTGGGGCATGGCTCGGTGATCAGCGCCAATACCGTGGTGGCCAAGGCTGTGGCCCCTTACAAAATCATTGGCGGTTCCGGGGCCAAAATCATGGGCGAACGCTGCCATGATCTGAACTATAAGGTGGGTGGCAAGGGCCTGTTCACCCTGTTCCACTGATGTTCGGCAGCACGCTCTGGCTGACCGTCGCGACCCTCGCCGGGCTGGTCGCCGGTTTTGCCCGCGAATGGCTGCTGGTGGCGGCCTGGGGCGCGGGCAGTCGCAGCGACGGGTTTCTGGTGGCGGTGTTTTTGCCCGAAGCGTTGCGCATGACCCTGGCCGCCGGCTTGCTTGCGGCGGCTGCCCTGCCCCTTTATCAACAACGCGACCCACAACGCCAGCAAGCCTGGCTGGCCAGTCTTTCCCCACGCCTGCTGGGCGTGGGCCTGGCCCTGTTTGCCGTACTGGCGCTGGGCGCGCCGCTGTGGGTGCGCCTGATCGGCCCCGGCCTGGACGCCGAGGCCCATGCCGAAGCCGCCGCTAACTTGCGTTGGCTGGCGGCCTGTGCGCCGGGCCTGGTGATGCATGGGTTGTTCAGTATTCCCTTGCAGGCACGCCAACGTTTTGTGCTGCCGGGCCTGGGCTCTTTACTGTTCAATCTGCCACCGGTGCTGTACCTGTTTATCCGTGGCAGCGCAAGCGACAGCGGCGAACTGGCCATGAGCTTTTTTGCCGGCAGTGTGTTGATGTGCCTGCCGCTGCTGGCGCCGGTCTGGTCTTTCGGCTGGCGACCGTGGCAAGTCACTGGCGACAAGCTGGCGGGCCGCGAACTGTTGGGGCGCATCGGGCCATTGTTGGCCAGCAATGTCGCCAGCCAGGGGCTGGCGCTGCTCGAACGCTTGATCGCCAGTTACCTGGGAGAAGGTGCCGTTACGTGGGTCAACCTTGCCCGCAAGTTGATCAACCTGCCATTGATCGCCCTGATGAGCCTCAACCAGGTGCTGCTGGGCATGATGAGCGGCGAACAAGGCCAACAGCGCCTGGCCCTGCTGCGTCGCGGCCTGGATGCTGCGACCCTGCTCAGCCTGCCGGCCGCCCTCGGACTGATCGGCGCCAGCCCGGTGCTGATTCATCTGCTGATGCCCACCCAAAGCGCCGACGGCCCACTGCCGGCGCTGCTGGCCTGGTTCGCGACGCCACTGGTGTTCGGCGCCTGGAACGCCATGCTCGCCCGCTATGCCTATGCCAGCGGCGACACGCGCCTGCCCTTGCGCTGCGAATTGCTGGGCAGCGGGGTCAACGCTTTGCTGTTGGTGCTGCTGCCGTACTTTCTGGGTTTACCGGGTATCGCCTTGGCGGCATTGGGCGGGGTTATCGTCACCAACCTGCTGCTGATGCAACGCCAACAATTGCTTGGCCAACTGGGCTGGCCGCTGCAATGGGGGCTGAGTGCGGTATTACTGGGTTTTGCAGCCGTCATCTTGCATCCACTGCAAAACGATGGCTGGCAACTGGGCTTGAGTACCGTGACGGCAGCCCTGGTATTGGGAGGGTTGGCTGGGTGGTTCAAGCCGTGGAAACAGTAAACTGGAACCACCACCGCAACGGCCTGCGCAGGAGCTGGTAAGCCAGCTCCTGCACGGACTCAGTCATCCAGCTGTTGAGGCGCAGCCGGCTTGGCTGCCTTACCCGCTTTGGTAGCGTTCTTGCCAGGCGCAGGCGCAGGTTCTGGCACAACCGGAGCAGCCGCTTCTTTCTCGGCCATCGGCATCTGGTCGATGGTGCTGAAGAACACCTTCAGGTCGAGGGGATCCGGCGGTACGGTCTTCTCCAGTTTCTTCTCGCCATCCTTGCCGATCAGGATCACCTTTGTACCGCTGCCGGCGCCGAGCTTGAGGGCACGGATCAGCGCGTTGGTTTCAGGTGGCGTGAGCTTCTTGTTGTCCTTGGGGTCCTTGGCGAATTTTTCGCCTTCAGCACCGATGCTGCCGAACTTCACGGTGTAGAACACCATGCTGCGCTCTTCAAAGGACTGCTTGGTAGCAGGCTCATCCAATTGTTTCTTGAGGGTCGCCAGGGTGTCGTTGCCGGAATCGAGCTCCACCACCACCAGCGGCCGAGCCTTGCCCAAGTCCTGCTTGAGCGGGTTGATATCATCAGCGGCCAACAGCGGCCCCGTAAAAGCCATCAAGGTAGCCAGGGTCAGCGACCGGATGAGCATGCGCACCTCCTTTGAATTCCATGCAGGGTTCTTGAGTTTCATGTCTGCGACAGTCAATTTCAAGGATGATTCCTACACCTCGTTAAGAAGCGTAGGTCAGTAAGCCTGCCACGCAAGGGCTCGAATGGGGTTATCCGTCATTGTTTCTTCAGATTGCGGAACCATTACGAGGCGTTCTATTGCGGCCAATGCCGCGCAAATACCGGCGCCACCACCGGGTCGGCATCCACTCGCGCCAGCGTTTGGGCAAAGCCTGGCGCGAGGTTGTTCAACACCTCCCGCGCCGCGTCCCAACGCGACACCGCGGCCGCCATAATGCCCAGCGCGTTCGGCACATTGCCGGGGGCGAACAACTGGTCGGCAAACTGCTCGGCAAACACCACCCAGGCCTGGTGCAGGTAACGGCGCGTGCCGCTGATCAATTGCGCCTGTGCGGCGTCATCCACATTACCGAGCCAGCGTTGCGGGTAGTCGATGATGCCGACCGCCGAATAGCAATTGGCGGCGATGTATACCAGCCCGCGCAGGATCTGCGCACGGTTGCCGGCGAGCAGCTCGGAGGCGGGAAACTCCAGGCCCAGGTGGATCAGGATCGCGGCGCTTTCGGTCAGCACCTGGCCCTCGGGCGTCACCAACGTGGGAATTTGTTTGAGTGGGTTGATGCGGGCCAGGGCGTCGATGCGCCGCCATGCCACCGCGCAACGCTGCAGGGCGATTTCGATCATGCAGGAGCCGGATTCGTCGATGCCGTAGAGCGTGTACATGGGGGTTGTCTCCTTATCGCTGCAGTTTGGCCTGCAAGCTGGCCTTCACCTGCAGCCATTCCGAATCGATGATGCTGAACCGCACCGAATTGCGCTTGCGCCCATCGGGCATGATGCGCTCGTGGCGCACAATGCCCTCTTGCACGGCGCCAAGGCGCAGGATCGCGGCACGGGATTTTTCGTTGAGTTCATCGGTAGTGAACTGCACCCGCACACAGTCGAGCACTTCAAAAGCGTAGGTCAGCAGCAAGAGCTTGGCTTCGGTGTTGATGCCGGTTTTTTGCGTGGACTCGGCCAGCCAGGTGTGACCGATTTCCAGCTTGCGATTGGCCCGATCGACCTTCCAGAACCGCGTGCTGCCCACCACCTGGCCAGTGCCGGCGCGCACCAGGGTGAAGGGGATCACGCTGCCCGCGTCGCGGCCGGCCAAGGCCGTGTCGATGTAGGTGTCGATGGTGTCCGGACCTGGCACGTTGGTGACCTTGAGGTTCCACAATTGGCCGTCGGCGGCCGCTTCAAGCAAGGCGGTTTTGTGTTCGCGTTGCAGGGGCTGGAGTTCGACCGTGCTGCCGGTCAACGTGATCTGAGTCATGGAAGCTGCGCCGTCTGAGAGTGGTCGTCAGCGGCCAAGAGTGCAGGCTCGCCCCACGTACAGGCAAGCGTTTTAAAACAAGCCCATTTGCCCGCCGACCAGCGTGCCGAAATCATCATTTACGAACGGCAGGATCGCATCGGCCACCGGCTGCAATTGCCGGGTGACGTAGTGGTCGTAGTCGATCGGCGCCTGGCGTACTTCCAGCGGCTGCGGGCCGTTGACCGTGATCACATAGCTGATCCAGCCGCCGCGCTGATACTGGCGCGGGCGCCCCAGACGGTCGTTATATTCATCCGCCAGGCGTGCGGCGCGCACATGCGGCGGCACGTTGCGCTCGTAATCGTCGAGTGGGCGGCGCAGGCGTTTGCGGTAGATCAACAGGTCGTCGAGTTCGCCGCTCAAGGTACGCCGCACATAGTCGCGCACATAGTCCTGATGGGGCTGGCGATGGAAGATGCGCTGATAGAGTTCCTGCTGGAATTGCCGGGCCAGCGGCGACCAGTCGCTGCGCACGGTTTCCAGGCCTTTGTAGACCATTTCTTCGCTGCCGTCGGCGCGTACAACCAAGCCGGCGTAGCGCTTTTTGCTGCCCTCCTCGGCGCCGCGGATGGTCGGCATGAGGAAGCGGCTGAAGTGGGTTTCGTATTGCAGTTCCAGGGCGCTTTGCAGGCCGAATTCGTTGTGCAGATGCGCGCGCCACCACTCGTTGACGTGCTGCACCAGTTCCCGACCGATGCGGCTGGCGTCCTCCGCAGCATGCGCGCTGCCGAGCCAGACGAAGGTGGAGTCGGTGTCGCCGTAGATCACATCATAACCCTTGGCTTCGACCAGCTCGCGGGTCTGGCGCATGATCTGGTGCCCACGCATCGTGATCGAGGACGCCAGCCGCGTGTCGAAGAAGCGGCAACCGCTGGAGCCAAGCACGCCGTAAAACGCGTTCATGATGATTTTAAGGGCTTGGGACAACGGCGCGTTGTGTTCACGCTTGGCCACTTCGCGGCCTTCGGAAACCCGCGCGACAATCGAGGGCAGGCAATGCCGGGTGCGGGAAAAACGCGCACCGCGAAAGCCCTCTACCGATTCGCTGTCCTCGGGATATTTGAGGCCTTCGATCAGGCCTACCGGGTCGATGAGAAAACTGCGGATGATCGACGGGTAAAGGCTTTTGTAATCGAGCACCAGCACCGACTCGTAGAGGCCCGAACGCGAGTCCATCACGAACCCGCCGGGGCTGGCCTGGGGCGGTTTGTCGCCCAGGTTCGGCGCGACGAAGCCCTGGCGGTGCATCAGCGGCATATACAGGTGCGTGAACGCCGCCACGGAGCCGCCATTACGGTCGGCCGGCAGCCCGGTGACGCTGGCGCGTTCGAGCAGGAACTTGAGCAGTTCGGTCTTGGCGAAAATCCGCGTGACCAGCTCGCAGTCCTTGAGGTTGTAGCGCGCCAATGCGGGCTTGTCCTCGGCGAACATGCGGTTGATTTCGTCCATGCGCTGGTACGGCGTGGAGATGTCCTTGCCTTCGCCGAGCAGGGTTTGCGCGACGTTTTCCAGGCTGAAGGATTCGAAACTCCAGGTGGCCGAACGCAAGGCTTCGATGCCATCGATGATCAGCCGCCCGGCGGCAGCGGCGAAGTAGTGGTTGCGGCTGCCATGTTCACGCCAGGCCATCGCCTCGCCGCCACGCCCGAGCAACAGCGGCACGTTGAGGCGCTGGGCGTGTTCGTGGAGCACGCGCAGGTCGAACTGCACCAGGTTCCAGCCGATGATGGCATCGGGGTCGTGGGTAGCCAGCCATTGGTTGAGGCACTCGAGCAGTTGGGCGCGGGTATCGCAGTAGTCGAGTTTGAAGTCCACCGCATCGGCTTTGTTTGGCGGGCCGAGCATGTACACCTGGCGCTCGCCGCAGCCTTCCAGGGCAATGGAATACAGGTCGCCTTGGGCGGTGGTCTCGATGTCCAGGGACACCAGTTTGAGCGGCGGGCGATAGTCCGGCGCGGGTTTCATCTGCGCCTCAAGCAAGGTGCCGCTGGCATCCGGTGTGCCGCCGAACCACACGGGCGCGGTGATGAAGCGTTCCATCATGTAACGCTCGGGCGGGCGCACGTCGGCTTCGTAGACGTCGACACCGGCGGCGCGCAGGCGCTTTTCCAGGTCCATCAACTGGCGGTGCTGGCGGGTGTAGAGACCAAGGACAGGGCGATGATGGAAGTCGCACAATTGCAACGGGCGCAGTTCAATCTCGCGCTCGCCCTTGAGCAACCAGTCGAGCGGCTTGCGATGGGCTTGCGGAATAAACATCACCGAGGTTTGCACGGGTAGGCGCACGCACCGTGGGCCTTGGTCGGTGGCCAGCCAGAAACTCACCTCCGTGCCCGCCGCCGTGTCGCGCCAATGCCGGGTCAGGACAAAACCCTGCTGTAAATCCACCGTACCGCACCTCAGGAATCGCTTTCAGGGCGTGATTCTACTCGGCATCCGGGCAAACGCGATGGGCGATGGCATTTACCTTTGCGTTTGTACTCAGCGCCTGGTCCATCGCCCTTGCCCAGGCGCCCGAAGACGCGCCTGCCGCCCACACCTTTGCCGCCGCTGGTCGGCAGCTCGCGCCTGCGCGGACAACGATTTCACAAACTGGTTGCGAAATATTAATGACAATTACTATCATTCGCGCCGGAGTCGTATCCGCGCAGTGAGGAAGCGCAACGTTGTTGCCCTTTTCCTCACATTGACGGTTCGCCGTCCGGATCGACCATGCCCACCTGCAACCAAATTTCTGTACCGTTTCGCCCTGCCCTGCTTGCCCTTTGCTGCTCACTGAGCCTTGCCGCTCACGCGGCAGCCCCAGAAACTAACAACCGTCCAGACGGCAACACACTGGAATTGGGTGCAACCAACATCAGCGCCGACGCACCTGCACCGAATGCATTGCCGCCGGTTTACGCTGGCGGCCAGGTCGCGCGCGGCGGTCAGCTAGGCGTGCTGGGCAACCAGGACATCATGGACGCGCCGTTCAGCATGTCCTCCTACACCGAGAAGTTGATCCGCGAGCAGCATGCGCAAACCGTCGGCGATGTGTTGCTCAATGACTCGTCCGTGCGCCAGGCATCGGGCTATGCGAACCAGGCTCAAGCCTTTGTGATTCGTGGCCTGCCGCTCAACGGCGACGATATTTCGTTCAACGGTTTGTACGGCATCCTGCCGCGCCAGATCATGTCCACCGACGCCCTGGAACGGGTTGAAGTGTTCAAAGGCCCCAACGCCTTTATCAACGGCGTCACACCCAGCGGCTCCGGCATCGGCGGCGGCGTTAACCTGCAACCCAAGCGCGCTGATGATGTGCCTTTGCGCCGTTTGAGCACCGACATCAGCAGTGACGGCCGGGTGGGTGAACACCTGGACATCGGCCAGCGCTTCGGCGAAGACAACCGTTTTGGCGCGCGGGTGAATATTTCCCAGCGCGAAGGCGACACCGCCATCGACGACGAAAGCCAGCGTTCGAAGCTGTTTTCGGTCAGCCTGGACTATCGCGGCGATGCCCTGCGGGTGTCAGGCGACTTTGTTTATCAGAAGCAGCAGGTCAATGGCGGACGCAACACGGTGTTGCTTGGCAGCGGGCTGACCCATATCCCGAATGCGCCGTCGGCCGACACCAACTACGCGCCGAACTGGGGCACCACCAGCCTGGAAGACACCTTCGGCATGTTGCGCGGCGAGTATGACCTCAACGATAACTGGACCGCCTACATCGCCGGGGGCGCCAAGCACACCAACGAGCTGGGCCGCTATTCGTCGGTGACCCTGAGGGACACACTAGGCAATGCCACAGTCAGCGGCTCGAACATTGCGCATCAGGAAGACAACACCAGCCTGATGGCCGGCCTGAACGGCAAGTTCCAGACCGGTGCTGTCAGCCACAAATTGAACCTCGGCTTGACCGGCATCTGGACTCAGACCCGCAACGCCTTTGACTTTGCCTCCGGCAGCCAGCCGACCAATATTTACAGCCCGGCCGATGTGACCGCTCCAGCCAAAGGCGGCTTCACCTCCGGCAGCGACCTGAACGACCCCGGCATCACCGCCAAGACCTTCGCCCGCAGCGCGGCGGTGTCGGACACCTTCGGCTTTATGGATGACCGTTTGCTGTTCACCGCCGGACTGCGCCGCCAGGAGCTGGTGGTTCAGGGCTACGCCTACGGTACCGGCACACGCACCGCCAACTACGCCAAGGGCATCACCACGCCGGTGTATGGCCTGGTGTTCAAGCCATGGGAGCATGTGTCTCTCTACGCCAACCACATCGAAGGCCTGGCGTCAGGGCCGACGGCTCCCTCCACCTTCAGCAGCGCCATCGTAACCAACGCCAACCAGACCTTTGCACCCGCGCGTTCGAAACAGACCGAGGCTGGCGTCAAGCTCGACATGGGCACCTACGGCGCAACGCTGGGTGTGTACCGAATCGAACAGCCGACCCAGGGTTTTTCCCAACTGAATGCGGACGGCACCGCGACCTTTGTCTTCGAAGGCGAGCAAGTCAACAAAGGTGTAGAGCTGAACGTCTTCGGCGAACCCGTCAGCGGCTTGCGCCTGCTGGGCGGCGCGACCATCATCCACACCGAAGTCAACGGCACGGCAAACGGCGCCAACGACGGCAACCGCGCCATTGGCGTGCCGTCCTTCCAACTTAATGCCGGCGTGGATTGGGATGTGCCGGGTCTGCAAGGCGTGAGCGTCAACGGCCGTATGCTGCGTACCGGCGGCCAGTACGCCGATGCGGCGAACAACCTCAGCCTGCCGGCATGGAATCGCTTCGATGTGGGCGCCCGCTACAACTTCAAGGTGGCCCAGCGCGATGTGAGCCTGGGTGCCACGGTGGAGAACGTGGCGAATACCAAGTACTGGGAATCGGCGCTGGGCGGTTATCTGACCCAAGGTGATCCGCGGGTCGCCAAGTTCTCGGCGACGGTGGATTTCTAAACGCGTTGTAACCACATGAGTCAGCGGATTTGCGCATCGCTGGCTCAGGCGCGGTGGGCCTGGTTCAGATAATTTTCGATGTTACCCATTTGCTCGTCCCAGCCTCGGGAATTCATCCTGAAGGCTTTTTGGCGACGGGGTTCGGGCACTGCGTCAAAACCGGATTCGACCACCCGCAGCAGGATGCCCGGCGCGCGGTCTTCGAGGGTGAACTCTACCAGGGTCGGAGTTTCGTGGTCGTAGTCGACGCCCTTCTCGACAGCGTAAGGGTGCCATCTGAATGAGAACAGGGTTTGGGGCAGGATGCGCACGATTTCGGCCTTCCACACCACATGTTCATAGCCTGGGTAGGTGATCGGCGCCTCGATGTTTTTTCCAGCGGTAAAGGTTTTACCCTTGAGGGCGATGCCAAACCACTCGCCAAATTGCTCGGCTTTGGTGAGCGCTTCCCAGATCTGCTTGCGCGGTACGTTGAGCAGGACTTTTCGTTCGATGCGATCTAACACGTGCATAAGTCACCTCCTCCATTGAAAGTAGGCGACAACAAACAATGCGCAACCTCAGGTTGTAAGCAATGATGATTGTCCCCGTCCTTAATCAGGCAATACGTGTATGACTGACCCGCTGAATGGAAGTTGCTTCTGCAAAGCCGTGCGCTATCAAATCGACAGCTTGGACATGCCCATCAGCCACTGCCATTGCGACAGTTGCCGCAAGGTGCACGCAGCCGCATTCGTGGCCACCGCCGGAGTGATGCGCGAGCACTTTCGCTGGATGCAGGGTGAGGCGCTGCTGTCGTCGTTTGAATCTTCACCGGGCAAGCTCAGGCATTTCTGTTCGCGCTGCGGGTCACACCTGATGGCTGAGCGTGGGCATCAGCCCCATGTGATTGTGCGGGTGGCGACACTGGATGATGACCCTGGCGTGCGGCCCACCTCGCACATCTGGACGGCCCATGATGTGCCCTGGCTTGCTTACGCAGGCGTAGAGCACTGGGATGAGTGGAAGGTTTGACTAGACGTGCGGGTCACCGGGCGCCTTGGCCGGCGTCGCATATTGCGGCTTGAGATGGCCTTCCTGGTCAAGCAGCCAGGCGTCCATGATCTGCCGCACCACCGGGCCCGCCACGCGGCCACCGGCCTCGCCGTTTTCGATCATCACCGAGATCACGATTTTCGGATGTTCGGCCGGCGCAAAACCGACGAACAAGGCGTTGTCGCGATGCCGTTCCAGCGTCTTGTTGCGGTCATAGCGCTCACCCTGCTTGATCGCCACCACCTGCGCAGTACCACTCTTGCCGGCGATCCGGTACTGAGCACCGGCCGCTGCTGCACGGGCGATACCGCGAGGGTCATGCATCACCAGCTGCATGCCGTGGTTGACCTGCTCCCAATCACGCGGATCCTTGAGCACTACGTTAGGCATTGGGTTCTCGTCCACCGGCGGCACGCCATTGATAGTCTTGGCCAAGTGCGGACGGTTCCACACACCTTTGTTGGCGATCAACGCGGTGGCCTGGGCCAACTGCAATGGCGTGACCTGCATATAGCCCTGGCCAATGCCGAGGATCACGGTTTCGCCCGGGAACCAGGGCTGGCGACGGGTTGCACGCTTCCAGGCCTGGGAAGGCATCAGGCCAGCTGATTCTTCGAACATGTCGAGAGAGACTTTCTGCCCGAGGCCGAACTCGGCCAGGTAGTCGTGCAGGCGATCAATACCCAGCTTGTGGGCCAAGTCGTAAAAGTAGGTGTCGTTGGAGCGCATGATCGCCGCATCCATGTCCACCCAGCCGTCACCGCTGTGGTTCCAGTTGCGGTATTTGTGGTCAAAATCGGGCAGTTGGTAGTAGCCTGGGTCGAACACCCGGGTTTGCGCGGTCACCACACCACTGTCGAGACCGGCGATGGCCACTTCCGGCTTGATGGTCGAGCCAGGCGCGTAAAGCCCGCGTAGCACGCGGTTAAACAGCGGTCGGTCGATAGAGTCGTGCAGCGCGGCATATTCCTTGAAACTGATGCCGGTGACGAACAGATTCGGGTCAAAGCTCGGCTTACTCACCATGGCCAGCACTTCGCCGGTCTGCGGGTCGAGGGCCACCACCGAACCACGGCGATCGCCCAAGGCCTCTTCCGCGGCTTCCTGGAGCTTGACGTCGAGGCTCAGCACGATGTTTTTGCCGGGGATCGGGTCGGTATGCTTGAGCACGCGCAACACGCGGCCCTGGGCATTGGTCTCGACCTCTTCATAGCCGACATGGCCGTGCAGCTCGGACTCGTAGAAACGCTCGATACCGGTCTTGCCGATGGACTGGGTACCGCGGTATTCCACCGAGTCGAGGGCCTTGGATTCTTTCTCGTTGATTCGGCCAACGTAGCCAATCGAGTGGGCAAAATGCGCGCCCAACGGGTAATGCCGCACAAACTGAGGTTCAACATCGACGCCCGGCAAGCGGAACTCGTTAACGGCCAGCAAGGCAATCTGCTCTTCGGTCAATTCGTAGAACAGCGTTACCGGCACAAAAGGATGGCGGGCTTGTTTCAATGCCTTGTCGAATACCGCTCGGTCTTCCGCGGGTAAGTGCAACAGGCTGACGATAGCGTCCAGCTCGCCCTTGAGGTCGGTGGTGCGCTCGCGAGTGATGGTCAGGTTGTAGCTGGGACGGTTGTCGGCCAGCACCACGCCGTTGCGGTCATAAATCAGCCCGCGCGTCGGCGTGATCGGCAGTACGTGGACCCGGTTGTTCTCGGAAATCGTCGAGTGATAGTCGTACTGCACCACCTGCAGGAAATACATGCGCCCGACCAGGGCGCAGGTAATACCAATCACCAAGAGTGCGCAGGCGAGCAAGCGCTTGTTGACCAGGCGGTTTTCTTTTTCGTGATCCTTGATCGGTATCGGTTCAGGCATTTCTACAGCATCTCGTTGAAGAAGTTCGACGCCGCGTCCTGCGGTTGAAAGATCAATCCTTGTGAAAATGTGCTGCACCATACCAAAAATGCAGAAACACTTTGCATCGATTTCCCCAACGGCATGCTGTTTTGTCAGACACGGACCGATTTGGGCTGCAAAAGGCCTTAATCACGCAAGTGCGATCAATCACATGACCTTCCAGCTTTGTGCAGGGCGCGTGTGAGAATGGCGATCGGGATGATGCCGATTGAGCTGATCAAGGCGTAGAGGTTTTGAAGTTGGCGCTTTTCGAGCGCCCAAAACAAAACCCCTGATTGCGTTAGCAATCAGGGGTTTTGGAATTTAATCTTGACGATGACCTACTCTCACATGGGGAAACCCCACACTACCATCGGCGATGCATCGTTTCACTACTGAGTTCGGGATGGGATCAGGTGGTTCCAATGCTCTATGGTCGTCAAGAA
>NZ_JAAQWK010000025.1:0-79992 GCF_012985445.1 Pseudomonas sp. WS 5532 | reverse complement strand
AAAACCGGACACTCGGTCCTAATTGAAAGAGCGCGGTGGCCTTACTGGGGCCGCTTCGCAGCCCAACGCAGGGCAAGCCTGCTCGCCACAACAAGCCTGCTTGCCACAACAAGCCTGCTTGCCACAACAAGCCAGGTGGCCACAACAGGCCTGCTCAACGCAGATAATCAGGGCACCGGCCTCACATCAATGCGATACGGCTCGAAGATCTTCAACATCTCCCCGCTCTCACGCAGGTGCTTGAGCAGCTCGGCGAACGCCGCGCCGGTGATCGGCGCTTTGGGCCGTACCAGCGCGTAGTGGTGATACACCTGGTCAATCCGCTCCGAGACCAGGAACTGCCCGGCCATGTCCGCATTACGCACCATGAAGTCGCTCAGGTACGAACGCGTGACCAGCGCAATATCGGCACGCCCGCGCGCCACCATCAGCAGGTTGCTGTCATGGGAGTAGGTCAATGTGGCGTTGAAGTGTTCGGCCATGTTCTTGGGGTCGGGGTTGAAACCGGCAAAGGCGTAGTGATAACCGCTGAACACTGCAAGGCGCTTACCGGCGAGGTCGGTGAAATAGCTTTGGTCGCGGCCGGGCTTACGTTGGGCGACGAAGATTTCTGCATCTTCCAACCCCATGTCGACACTGGTGTGGGAAATATCCTGCCAACCCCAGTCGGGGTTTTCGAAGATGGCCATGTCGACCCGACCTTGCTCGAAATCACGAAAGCGCCGTGGAATCGAAGTCGGCACCAACACAAACTGGTAGTCGGTTTGCGCAGCGTTCAGGGCTTCGACCAGTTGCGGCAACAAACCGGTATCGGCGCCCTGCTCGGGCCGAACGGTGTAGGGCGGGAAGTGCGCGGCGCCGATCCTGACCAATTGCGCGGCCGACGCCGGCAGCCACCACGCGGTGCCCAGTGCCCATATAGTCAGTCCTGCAGCCAGCCGCCATGGCGAAAACATTGAGGCACACACCGTTTAACACTCTGATGGCAATAAGCTAGGCGTTTTTGTCAGGGGAGACAACTTTCCGTCGGCAAATTAATAGCTTGCGCCTCAATCAGCTTTAAGCACCATCAACAGCGCCTCCTCGGCCAACTGCTCGAGGGTCAGGCTGCCTTCGACGCGAAACCAGGTGGTGGTCCAGGACAAGGCGCCGGTCAGGAAGCGTCGAGTGATAAACACATCGCCCCTGATGTAACCCGCCGTCTTGGCCTCGCCCAGCACCTGCAGCCAGATGTCCTCATACACATCGCGCAGCGCCAGCACCTGAGCCTGGCCTTCAGCCGACAGCGAACGCCATTCATAGACCAGCACTGCCATCGCCTCGCCACTGCCGCCCATGATCGACTGCAACTCGCAGCGGATCAGCGCCAGCACGCGCTCACGCACGTTGCTGGCCTCTTCAAGTGATGCGCGCATCATCGCGGTGTTGTAGTGGATGGTTTCCTCCATCACGGCACGCAGGATCTCGTCCTTGCTCTTGAAGTGATGAAAGATACTGCCGGACTGAATGCCCACGGCACTGGCCAAATCACGCACGGTCGTGCGCTCGAAACCCTTGTTGCGAAACAGGTGAGCCGCGGTTTGCAGCAACTTGCCCCGGGCACTGTCGGGGTCGGTCAACTGGCCGCCGTCGACCATGGTGCGCATCACCCGCAGGGCTTTTTGCTCATCCATGCTGCTCTCCTTCATCTCTACTGACGTCTTGGGCGGCAATTTAGGCCGTGGCCGCCAGCCAAGCAAGCGCTTGGGCAAAACTTATATCAACCGTTTACAAACCAAGCGCTTGCTTGGTAGTCTCGACACCAGCCATCGGAGGAAGGATTTCTCATGAGCAAGACGGTTCGTATCGGCTGCGCCAGCGCCTTCTGGGGCGACACCTGCACGGCCGCCGCCCAATTGGTGCACGGCGGCGCCCTGGATTACCTGGTGTTCGACTACCTGGCGGAAGTCACCATGTCGATCCTTGCCGGTGCGCGGATGAAAGATCCCCAGGCCGGTTACGCCACCGATTTCGTCGAGGTGCTCACGCCGTTGCTGGGGGAGATCCAGCGCCAGGGCATCCGTGTGATCAGCAACGCCGGCGGCATCCACCCGCACGCCTGCGCCGCCGCCCTGCAAGCGGCCTGCGACAAGGCCAGTGTGCCGCTGAAAATCGCCGTACTGCTGGGCGACGACCTGCAACCCCAACTCAAGCAATTGCACAACATTACCGATATGTTCAACGACGCGCCCCTGCCGCCAGTGTGCGTCTCGGCCAATGCCTACCTCGGCGCACCCGGCATTGCTCAGGCACTGGCGCTGGGCGCCGATATTGTGATTACCGGGCGCGTGGTCGACAGCGCCGTGGTCAGCGCCGCCTTGGTGCATGAATTCAACTGGTCGTGGCAGGACTACGACCGCCTCGCTCAAGCCGCGCTCGCCGGGCATATCATCGAATGCGGCGCGCAGTGCAGCGGCGGTAACTTCACTGATTGGCGTGATGTACCGGACTACGAGCACATCGGCTTTCCCATCGTCGAAGTCAGCACCGACGGCCAATTTACCGTGAATAAAGTCGCCGGCACCGGTGGGCTGATCAGCGAACTCAGCGTGGCCGAACAGTTGCTGTATGAAATCGGCGACCCGCGCGCGTATTTACTGCCCGAAGTGATCTGCGATTTCAGCCAGGTCAAGCTGCAGCAGCAAGGCCAAAACTGCGTGCGCCTGCACGGCGCCAAGGGTTTACCGCCCACCGACCAGTACAAGGTCAGCGCGACTTACCCCGACGGTTTCCGTTGCACCGCCAGTTGCCTGATTGCCGGGATCGACGCGGTGGCCAAGGCCGAGCGAGTCAGCCAGGCGATCATCAACAAGACCTCGGAACTGTTCAGCCAACGCGGCTGGGCGCCTTACACCGAGGTAAACATTGAACTGCTCGGCAGCGAAGCCACCTACGGTGCCCACGCCCAGCGCCAGGATTGCCGCGAGGTGGTGGTGAAATTGGCGGTACGCCACCCCAGCAAGCAGGCCTTGGTGCTGTTCGCCCGCGAGATCGCCCAGGCGGCGACCGGCATGGCACCCGGCTTGACCGGCATTGTCGGCGGGCGACCGACCGTGTACCCGCTGATCCGGCTGTTTTCATTCCTGATCGACAAATCATCCTGCGCACCGCAGGTCGACTTCCAAGGCGCGCGGCACACCGTTGCGTTGCCTTCATCAGCGCCGATGCGCACACCCGCCGCGCCGATTGATCCACCCAAACCCGAAGGCCGCGCGGACGCCAGTGTGCCCCTGGTGAAACTGGCCGTGGCGCGCTCCGGCGACAAGGGCAACCACAGCAATATCGGCGTAATCGCCCGCCACCCCGACTACCTGCCTTGGATCGCCGAAGCGCTGACCCCGGAGGTGATCGTCGACTGGATGAGCCACGTGCTCGACCCACTTCACGGCCGTGTCGAGCGCTGGTACTTGCCCGGCAGCCACAGCTTGAATTTCCTGCTGGAAAACGCCTTGGGCGGCGGCGGCATCGCCAGCCTGCGCATCGACCCGCAAGGCAAGGCCTTCGCCCAACAATTGCTGGAAATCCCCATCGCCGTGCCGCAACACATAGCCGATCAACTCTCCTAAAGGACCGTCGCCGTGGCCTTCGACTCGATCTTCAAAGCCGACCTGTTCCAGGGGCAAACCGTGATAGTCACTGGCGGCGGCAGTGGCATTGGCCGCTGCACTGCCCATGAACTGGCGGCCCTTGGTGCCAGTGTGATACTGGTGGGGCGCAAGCCGCAAAAGCTGCAACAGGTGGCCGCCGAAATCGCCGAAGACGGCGGCACCGCGCACTGGCTGGCCTGCGATATTCGCGATGAAGAAGCAGTGACAGCGCTGGTCACGCAGATCATCCGCGAGCATGGGCCGATCCATGGGTTGGTGAACAACGCCGGCGGTCAATACCCGTCGCCACTGGCTTCGATCAATCAAAAAGGCTTTGAAACCGTACTGCGCACCAACCTGGTGGGCGGTTTCCTGATGGCCCGTGAAGTGTTCAACCAGTCGATGAACAAGCACGGCGGCGCCATCGTCAACATGCTCGCCGACATGTGGGGCGGCATGCCCGGCATGGGCCACTCGGGTGCTGCACGCTCAGGCATGGACAACTTTACCAAGACCGCCGCTTTCGAATGGGGTTACGCCGGTGTACGCGTCAACGCCGTGGCGCCGGGCTGGATTGCGTCCAGCGGCATGGACACCTACGAAGGCGCGTTCAAGGCAGTGATCCCCACCCTGCGTGAGCACGTGCCGCTCAAGCGCATCGGCACCGAATCGGAAGTCAGCGCGGCCATCGTGTTTTTGCTCAGCCCCGCCGCCGCGTTTATCAGCGGTAGCACCTTGCGCATCGACGGCGCTGCCAGCCTGGGCAGCCGCGCCTGGCCGCTGCACAAGGCGCAGCCGCCGAGCGAGCCGTTCAACGGTTTCCACCGCGCCTATTTACCCGATGTGCTGAAGACGGAGCACTGAACCATGCCGGTGATTGAAAGCCTGATCGACGCCCACAGCCCACAGTTCGCGCACAACCGTGAAGCCATGCTGGCAAGCATCCAACAGTTGCGCCAACTGGAGCACAACCTGCTCGCCAAAGCACAGGAAGCCAAACCCAAGTTCGACAAACGCGGCCAGTTGTTGCCCCGCGAGCGCCTCAACCTGCTGCTGGACCCCGGCGCGCCGTTTCTGGAATTGGCCAGCCTGGCCGGCTACAAACTCCACGATGACAAAGACGGCAGCGCGGCCGGAGGCGGCTTGATCGCCGGTATCGGCTACGTCAGCGGCGTACGCATGCTGGTGGTGGCCAACAACAGCGCGATCAAGGGCGGCACCATTTCGCCGTCCGGCCTGAAAAAATCCCTGCGCCTGCAACAGATCGCCATGGAAAACAAACTGCCGGTGGTGACCCTGGCGGAAAGCGGCGGTGCCAACCTCAATTACGCCGCCGAGATTTTCGTCGAAGGCGCACGCAGCTTCGCCAACCAGGCGCGCATGTCGGCCATGGGCTTGCCGCAGATCACCGTGGTACACGGCTCGGCCACGGCGGGCGGCGCGTATCAACCGGGGCTGTCGGATTACGTGGTGGTGGTGCGCGGCAAGGCCAAGCTGTTTTTGGCCGGGCCGCCGCTGCTCAAGGCCGCCACCGGCGAAGTCGCGACTGATGAAGAGCTGGGCGGCGCCGAGATGCACGCGCAAACCGCCGGCACGGCCGAGTACCTGGCGGAAAACGATGCCGATGGCGTGCGCATCGTGCGCGAAATCGTCAGCCTGCTGCCGTGGGATGATCGCCTGCCACCCGCTCCACAACGGGCTTACAAGGACCCGCTGTATCCTATCGACGAGTTGCTGGGGTTGATCCCCGATGACCCGAAAAAACCCTACGACGTGCGCGAAATCCTCGCACGCCTGGCCGACGGCTCGCACTTTCTGGAGTTCAAAGGCGAGTTCGACGCCCACACCGTCTGCGGCCACTTGCATATCCAGGGCCGCGCCGTCGGTGTGATCGGCAACAACGGCCCCATTACGCCCAAGGGCGCGAGCAAGGCGGCGCAATTTATCCAACTGTGCGACCAGAGCCGCACGCCGCTGCTGTTCCTGCACAACACCACCGGCTTTATGGTCGGCACCGAATCGGAGCAACAAGGCGTGATCAAGCACGGCGCGAAGATGATTCAGGCGGTGGCCAATGCGCGGGTGCCTAAACTCACGGTGGTGGTCGGCGGCTCTTATGGCGCGGGCAACTATGCAATGTGCGGCCGTGGCCTGGACCCGCGTTTTATCTTCGCCTGGCCCAACAGCCGCACGGCGGTGATGGGCGGCGCGCAAGCGGGCAAGGTGCTGCGCATCGTGACTGAGGCCAAGCAATTGAAGGACGGTCTGGTGCCCGACCCCAAGGTGCTGGACATGCTCGAACAGGTCACCGCGCAGAAACTCGACAGCCAGTCCACCGCCCTCTATGGCAGCGCCAACCTGTGGGACGACGGGCTGATAGATCCACGCGATACCCGCACGCTATTGGGGTTCTTGCTGGATATCTGCCACGAGGCCGAGGTGCGCCAACTGCAGCCCAACAGCTTTGGTGTAGCGCGCTGATCGTGCCCACGCTCCGCGTGGTAACGCAGCCAAGGACGCTCCGCGTCCCAATAAGGAGAACAACAACAATGATCTTCACCCAGGAACACCAGGAACTGCGCCGCACCGTGCGTGCCTTCGTCGACCGCGAGATCAACCCGCACGTGGACGAGTGGGAAAAAGCCGGGCGTTTTCCCATTCACGAAATTTTCCGCAAGGCCGGCGACCTCGGCCTGCTGGGCATTTCCAAGCCGGAACAATTCGGCGGCATGGGCCTGGACTACAGCTACTCCATTGTCGCCGCTGAAGAATTTGGCACCATCCGTTGCGGCGGCATCCCCATGTCCATCGGCGTGCAAACCGACATGTGCACGCCCGCCCTCGCCCGCTTCGGCTCCGATGAACTGCGCGACGAATTCCTGCGCCCGGCCATCAGCGGCGAGCAAGTGGGTTGCATCGGCGTCTCGGAAACCGGCGCCGGCTCCGACGTGGCGGGGCTTAAAACCCACGCGCGCAAGGACGGCGGCGACTACGTGATCAACGGCAGCAAAATGTGGATCACCAACTCGCCCAGCGCCGACTTTATCTGCCTGCTGGCCAACACCTCCGACGACAAGCCGCATATCAACAAATCATTGATCATGGTGCCAATGACCACCCCAGGCATCAGCGTCAGCCCGCCGCTGGAAAAGCTCGGCATGCACAGCTCCGAGACCGCCCAAGTATTTTTCGACGGTGTGCGCGTGCCGCAACGCAACCGCATCGGCCACGAAGGCGCAGGGTTCATGATGCAAATGCTGCAGTTCCAGGAAGAACGCCTGTTCGGCGCAGCCAATATGATCAAGGGCCTGGAGCATTGCATCGACAGCACCATCGAATACTGCAAAGAGCGCCAGACCTTCGGCAAGGCGCTGATCGACAACCAGGTGATCCACTTTCGCCTGGCCGAGCTGTCCACCGAAATCGAATGCCTGCGCGCGCTGGTCTACCAGGCCACCGAGCAATACATCAAAGGCCAGGATGTGACACGCCTGGCCTCCATGGCCAAACTCAAGGCCGGGCGCCTGGGCCGTGAGGTCAGCGACAGCTGCCTGCAATACTGGGGCGGCATGGGCTTTATGTGGGACAACCCGGTGGCCCGCGCCTACCGTGACGTGCGGTTGGTATCGATTGGCGGCGGCGCCGACGAAATCATGCTGGGCATCATCTGCAAATTGATGGGCACCCTGCCCGGGAAAAAATCATGAACACCCTGCTGCTCGAGCCGCACAACGGCGTGCTGCACATCACCCTTAACCGCCCCGCCAGCCGCAATGCGATGAGCCTGGAGATGGTCAACGAACTGCGGTCGGTATTGGCACAATTGGACAGCCAGGTGCGCGCCGTGGTGATCAGCGGCGCCGGTGGGCACTTCTGTGCCGGGGCGGATGTGAAAGACATGGTCATGGCGGGCGGGCAGTTGCCGGCGCTGAACCGCGCCTTCGGCACCCTGCTGCAAGCCGTCGAAGCCGTGCCGCAAGTGGTGATCGTGGTGCTGCAAGGCGCGGTGCTGGGCGGCGGCTTTGGGCTGGCGTGCGTGAGTGATATCGCGATTGCCGACCACCAGGCGCAGTTCGGGTTACCTGAGACCAGCCTGGGCTTGTTGCCGGCGCAGATTGCGCCGTTTGTGGTCAAGCGCATTGGCTTGACCCAGGCACGCCGACTGGCGCTGACGGCGGCGCGCTTTGATGGGGTTGAGGCTGAGCGGTTGGGCGTGGTGCATTACGTCGAGCGCGATGCACAAGCCTTGGCGGAACGATTGGATGAGGTGCTGGGGCAGGTGTTGCGCTGTGCGCCGGGGGCGAATGCGCGGACTAAAGCGCTGTTGCTCGCCAGTGTGGAACAGCCGGTCGGCCCGCTGTTGGATCAGGCCGCAGAATGGTTTGCCGAGGCGGTGACGAGTGAGGAAGGGATTGAGGGGACGCAGGCGTTTGTGCAGAAGCGTAAGCCTGGGTGGTCTCGATGACGCCATCGCAGGCAAGCCAGCTCCCACAAGGGGAATGCATTTCAAACTGTGGGAGCTGGCTTGTCGGGTCGCCGCATCGCTGCGATAGGGGCCGAACATTCACCCAATGTGCCAAGGGATAAACCCATGCCTGCATTCACCAAAATCCTGATCGCCAACCGCGGCGAAATCGCCTGCCGCATACAGCGCACCGCCCAAACCCTGGGCTACCGCACCGTCGCCGTCTTCAGCGACGCCGACGCCCAGGCCCTGCACGTGCAAATGGCCGACGAAGCCGTCCACATCGGCCCCGCGCCGGTTAACCAGTCGTACCTCAACATCCCGGCCATCCTCGACGCCGCCAGACGCACAGGCGCCGACGCCATCCACCCCGGCTACGGCTTCCTCTCCGAAAACGCTGGATTCGCCCAAGCCTGCCTGGACGCCGGCCTCACCTTCATCGGCCCCAGCGTTGCCGCCATCGAGCTGATGGGCAGCAAACGCCAGTCCAAACTCGCCATGCTCGACGCGGGTGTGCCGTGCATCGCCGGTTACCAAGGCAATGCCCAGGATGACGCGACCTTGCAGCAAGAAGCCAACCGTATCGGCTACCCGCTGATGATCAAAGCCAGTGCCGGCGGTGGCGGGCGTGGCATGCGCCTGGTCCACGACGGCAGCCAACTGCTCGATCAACTGCGTACCGCACGCTCCGAAGCCCTCAACGCGTTTGGCAGCGACGAACTGATCCTCGAACAAGCTTTGATCGACCCGCGCCACGTTGAAATCCAACTGTTCGGCGACAGCCACAGCAACCTCATTTACCTGGGCGAACGCGACTGCTCGATCCAGCGCCGCCACCAGAAAGTCATCGAAGAAGCGCCCTGCCCGGTGATGACACCTGCGCTGCGCCAGGCCATGGGCGAAGCTGCGCTGAAGGCTGGGCGTGCGGTCAATTACGTCGGCGCCGGCACCGTCGAATTTTTGCTCGACCGCAACGGCCACTTCTACTTCCTGGAGATGAACACCCGCCTGCAAGTGGAGCACCCGGTCACCGAACTGATCACGGGGTTGGACTTGGTTGAGTTGCAACTGAACATCGCCGCTGGCGAACCGCTGCCCTTGCAACAGGCCGACGTGACCCTGACCGGCCACGCCATGGAAGTGCGCCTGTACGCCGAAGACCCGGCCCAGGGCTTTTTGCCGCAAACCGGCGATGTGCTGCGCTGGGAGCCGGCTGCCCAGGTACGCATCGACCACGGCGTGCTCGAGGGCCAGCGCATCAGCCCGTTCTATGACGCCATGCTGGGCAAAATCATCGCCCACGGCGCCACCCGCGAAGAGGCCCGGCGCAAATTGCTGCGCGCAGTGCAAGACACCGTGTTACTGGGCGTCACCACCAACCAGGGTTTGCTGGTGGACCTGCTCGGGCAAGCGGACTTTATCGCAGGCGAGTTCAGTACCGGGTTTATCGCCAAACACTTCAATGACATCCCACGTCACGCCGCGACAAAGGAGCAGGTCGCGCTGGCCGCCGCACTGTTTTACCAACACAGCGCCAACACCCACCGCCAAGGCTTGTCGGGATGGCGCAACAAGGCCGCCTGGCGCTATCGCCTGGCGGTGAACGACGAGGTGCAGGACCTCGACGTCAACGTATTGGACGGCAACCATCTGCAAGCCAACGGCATCGAGATCCATGACCTGACCACCGACGGCCGCTGGGCCACACTGGTGATCGACGGTATTCGCCGTCGCCTGCCCTACCATCTGGACGACACTCAGCTCTGGCTGCCGGGCGTGAAGATCATCAACCGCACCCAACACGTCGCCAGCCGCCAGGCCGACGCCAGCACCGGCATCGTCAAGGCACCGATGGACGGCGCGATTGTCGATATCCGCGTGAGCGCCGGTGAAAGCGTCAGCAAAGGCCAACTGCTGCTGGTGCTCGAAGCCATGAAAATGGAACATCCGCTGACGGCCGGCATCGACGGTGTGATCAAGGGTGTGCAGGTCGTCGCAGGTGATCAAGTGCGCAATCGCCAGGTTTTGCTGGAGATCGAATAACACCCTAGGCGGAACTACACGGCCCAGCTACGCTCTATCCCCATCAGGAAAGGACGAGTACGGGAACCTGCACGATGCCCCATTGGCTGATTATTGACCTTGAAGCCACAACGGATGAAGGCGGCTGGCCCGTGACGGAGATGGAAGTCATCGAGATCGGCGCCAGCCTCGTGAACCGCCAGGGCCGCGAACTGGATCACTTCCAGCGCTTTGTGCGGCCGCTGCGTCGCCCCTTGCTGACGCCGTTCTGTCGCCAACTCACGCATATCACCCAGGCCAACATCGACGCGGCGGCGCCGATCACCGAGGTGTGGCCCTTGTTTGAGCGTTGGCTGGGCCAACATCAAGCGCGCCTGGAAGGCTGGGCCAGCTGGGGCGACTACGACCGCGCGCAGCTTGAACTTGAATGGCAACGCCATGGCCTGACCAGCGCGCTCGCCCAGACCGCGCATGTGAACCTCAAGCAGCGTTTCGCCAAGGCCCGGCGGCTGGACAAGCCCTTGGGGCTCAACGGTGCGCTGCAATTGGCGGGGATGCAGTTCCATGGCCAGCAACATCGGGCATTGGAAGACGCGCGCAACACCGCACGCCTGCTGCCGTTGATTTTGCCGGTCTAGGCAGCACCCCCGGCCTTGGGCATACTGGCCGACCTTTCCAGACCCTTTTCCGAGGATTCACCCATGTTCAAAGTCAACGAGTACTTCGACGGCACCGTCAAGTCGATCGCTTTCGGCACCGCAGAGGGCCCTGCGACCATCGGCGTGATGGCACCGGGTGAATACGAATTCGGCACCGCCCAGCGTGAAATCATGCACGTGGTGTCCGGCGCCCTGTCCGTCAAGCTGCCAGACGCCAACGCCTGGGAAACCTTCGCCGCCGGCAGCCAGTTCAACGTGCCGGCCAACAGCAAGTTCCAACTGAAGGTTGCCGTAGACACCGCTTACCTGTGCGAATACCGCGGCTAAGGGTTACAGCGCAAAAAAAATGCCCGTCTCGCAGGAGACGGGCATTTTTTATTCCAGGATCGTCACGGGCATTCCGACGGCTAATTCACCGCTGCCATCGTTGACCAGGTTCTGGCCGAACATCACGTCACCGCCCTGCTCACGGTAGGTCTTGAGTGTCGCCAGCGGCTCACGGTCGGCGCTGCGCTCGCCGCTGGCCGGGTCGATGGTGGTGAGGATGCAGCGCGAGCACGACTTGACCACGCGAAACTCCACGTCGCCGATACGCAGGCGTTTCCAACCGTCTTCGGCGAAGGCCTCGCTGCCTTCAATCACTAGATTGGGACGGAAACGCAGCATTTCCATCGGCCGGCCGATGCGCTGGGACAAGTCGTCCAACGAGGCTTGGCCGATCAGCAGCAAGGGGAAACCATCGGCAAAACCGACCTGATCGTCGTCCTTGCCATAACCGGCCTCGGTAGTACGTGCACGTGCCAGCGGCACCTGCACCAGCCGCGTGGGCTTGCCGATAAAGTCGCTGACCCAGGCCGCCGCCGCATCGCCGGCATCCGGCACACGCAGTGTGTCGCGCCATATCGTCACGCCGCGCAACTCGGCATCGCTGCCCGGCAGCGCCACGTCCAGCGTGGCAAAGCCAGGCGAATTCAGGGTCAGGCCACCGGCGCTGTTCCACAACGCCGACAACTGGCTCATCTTCGCCACCGCCCGCTGGGTCAGGAATCGGCCACTGGCTTCGTCCACCAGCATCCAGCGTCGATCCCCATCCAGCCCGAGTTTATCCAGGCCGATGTGCTGCAAGGCTTCGGCCTTGCCGGACTTCAAGGGGTAACGGTACAGCGCGCTGAGACGAAGCATGGGCCTGCATTCCTGAGGGGGACAAAGCGCCACCCTATAGGACGGGACTTCCAGAATCAAAGGTCGCTGGAGCTCTTGTGACCGGTAAGCTTACTGTGGCGAGCAGGCTTGCCCTGCGTTGGGGGGCGAAGCGGCCCTGAAACCAGGCGCTTTGGTTTTGCCTGAGGTTACGCGGTGTGTTTATTGGGGCTGCTTCGCAGCCCAACGCAGGGCAAGCCTGCTCGCCACAACAAGCCTGCTTGCCACAACAAGCCTGCCTGCCATCACGAGACTGCCTGCCACAATAGGCCGCCTGCTCAGGCGGGCACTTCGTCCAACATCAAGCGTTGGCGCACCACATCCACCAGCTTGTCGGGCTGGAATTTGGACAGGAAGTTGTCGCAACCGACCTTTTTGACCATTGAGTCGTTGAAGCTGCCCGACAGCGAGGTGTGCAGCACCACATAAAGGCCACGCAGGCGCGGGTCGTTGCGGATTTCGGTGGTCAGGCGGTAGCCGTCCATCTCGGGCATTTCGGCGTCGGTGAAGATCATCAGCAATTTGTCGGTCATGACCTGGCCGCTGTCGGCCCAGGCCTTGAGCATGTTCAGCGCCTTGAGGCCGTCGCTGGCAATGTGCATCTTCACGCCGAGTTGCCCCAGGGTGTCGCGCAGTTGCGAGAGGGCCACGTTGGAATCGTCCACCAGCAGCACTTCGCGGCCACGGGCGCGTTCCAGCACCGGGTCTTCGAGTTTTTCCCGCGAGACTTTGGCGTTGTACGGCACGATTTCGGCGAGGACTTTTTCCACGTCGATGATTTCCACCAATTGGTCATCGACCTTGCTGATGGCCGTGAGGTAATGCTGGCGCCCGGCGCTGGCCGGTGGCGGCAGGATGGCTTCCCAGTTCATGTTGACGATGCGGTCCACACCGCCCACCAGGAAGGCCTGCACCGAACGGTTGTACTCGGTGACGATAATCGTGCTGTTCGGCCCCGGCACCAGCGGGCGCATGCCGATGGCCTGTGACAGGTCAATGACCGGCAGGGTCTGGCCACGCAGGTTGACCACGCCGCATACAAACGGGTGACGCTGGGGCATCAGGGTCAACTTGGGCAGTTGCAGGACTTCCTGAACCTTGAACACGTTGATCGCAAACAATTGCCGCCCGGCCAGGCGAAACATGAGGATCTCCAGGCGATTCTCACCCACCAGTTGCGTGCGTTGATCTACCGTGTCGAGAATGCCGGCCATTAAAAGCTCCTGATGTGGGATTGTGCAGCTCACTTAAGGGTGGTTATCGGCGGCAAGCGCCAGACCTTGACCCCGGTAAAATGCCATGTAAATACATTGATGTCACACTGACATCATGGTTTACTGCAATCCGCTCTCCAGACGGCAGTACAGCGACCTTGCGCGACATTCAAATCGACGTAGGGTTCCGCTGTGTAAGGGATTCCCCTATGCACAATCAGGCCCGACCTGATATTCGCGATATCTAATAGCCATTAATGTGACGCCATTCTCATTGCATGAATGGAGTCAGGCTTTTGTTTGCCATCCCAAGCCCTCGGCCCACAGGTCTTCCAGACTTATACGTGGCGGCAACCAAAGTTGTGCAAATGACCCGAATGACCAGGGCCTTCCACGGCTACTCTGATCATTCAAGTAACGGTCCTACTGAAATTTCAGAAGCAGGCTACAGATCTCAGTCATATTTCAGCGGTAGTTTTACGCCATTCACCCGGTGCGACATCTCATCACCCGACCTTATGTTGCGGAGACTTGCATGATGAATAGCGCAAACGAATGGCAGACTGCACTTCCCGAGTTTCTGCTGGAAGCCGAAAAGCTTTTGGCCAAGTCAGAAGAGTGCCTGCACCATTTACATCTGATTCGCAACGACAGCGATGCCATCGACTGCATGAAAACCAGCCTGGCCAAGCTGGCGGAAAAAGCCGAAGGCCTGGCCCTGCAGGCGATCAGCGAGTTTTCCCGACATATCCAATACCTGATCGCCAACGCCGCAAGCCCCATGGAGCTGCACGACCAGGCGCTGAGTGCCCTGCATGACTGCCTGACGCTGCTGGCCTGGCAACTGGAGCTGATCGACATCCGCACCGGCGAACTGACGCTGGATGACAGCGAACAAACCACACTGATCGCGACCGTCACTTTGCAGATCCCGCAGAAAGACTTCACGCATAAACCACAACAGCGCGTACATCACGCGTCCTGAGTACTGACAGGTCGTATTTGATCGTCGAGTTATCTAAAAACGACCGTACATTCAACGGTCGACAATGATGCGTGGGCGATATATATCAATTAGCCATCAACGCAATATCGATACAAACAAACCAAATTAATATAACTATGCTGAGTAAACCGCTGGCTCTTTGAACTACGGAGTCAGGTTCCTCGGCGTTTGGCGCAGATTAGGCGGCACCGGGTAAGGCGCCAGGCGACCGACGGTAATAGTGGTGGTACTATGCCCCGTTCGAAGTGACTCAACTTCATCATGTATAAAAAAACGTTCCAGCACCGTATTCCACACAGAGCCCTGTCAGCCGCAGTGACCGGTCTTCCCGCAGCGAACCTTCATTGGCTCCATCCGCTATGTACGCCAGCCTAAAGTCACTCATCGCAAGGTCCGTGTCCCGCAGCAATGCTCGCCGCCTGGCCCTCGCCCTGTGCCTTTGCTCGCTGTTGGTCAGTCTGTGGGCCTACACACGCTCAGCGCCCCTGCCTTTGTTGATAGTGCTGCTCAACCTGGCCACCCTGGTGGTGGTGGGGCTGCAGCAGTGGCGCTCGCGCAAGTCGATAAAATTCCAGCCGCAGGAACTGGCCGACCGCCTGCTACAGGTCCAGGAAAACGAACGCCACCGCCTCAGCCGCGAACTGCATGACGATATCGGCCAACTGCTGACCGCCGCCAAACTGCAAAGCGAATGGCTCAAGCGTCGCCTGCCCGACGACCTGCAAAGCCAATGCACGGTGTTATGCAATACCTTGAACGAAACCCTGGCCAAAGTGCGCGACGTGTCCGCCATCCTCAACCCCCGCCAGTTGGCCAGCCTGGGCCTTGAGGCGAGCCTGCGCGCGCACTTGCTCAAGACCCTGGAAAACACCTCGGTGCACTGGAGCCTGGAATGCCAGCAGCGCCTGACCGGCATCCCGGAAGAAATGGCCGTGGCCGCCTTTCGCATCACCCAGGAAGCGGTGACCAATATGTTGCGCCATGCCCAGGCGCAGAATTTGCTGGTACGCCTGCAACGCCTGCCCGAAGGCCTGTCGCTGATGATCTGCGATGACGGCCTGGGCTTTTCACCGGCGACCAACCCAGGCCTTGAAGGCCAACGAGGCATGGCCGGCATGACCGAGCGCATCGACCAACTGGGCGGTGCATTGTCTGTCAGCAGCCAGCCAGGCAAAGGCACACGCATCGACGCGCTTTTTCCCTGGGCGCCCCGCGCCCTCGAACGGGCCAATTCCCCTAAGGTTCTCGAGTGACTTGCAACTTACTCCTGGTGGATGACCACGCACTGATCCGGGCCGGCGTACGCGCGCTGATCCAGGATATCCAAGGCTACAGCGTGATCGGCGAGGCCAGCGATGGCGCGCAATTGCTGGAGACATTCAGCGCGCTGCAGCCAGATATCGTGCTGCTCGACCTGTCGATGAAATACACCGGCGGCCTCGACGCCCTTCAGCAACTCAAGGCGGCCTACCCCAAAAGCAAGGTGCTGATCCTGTCGATGCACACCGACCCGGAGCTGATCATGCGCGCGCTGGAGTCCGGCGCCCATGGCTACCTGCTCAAGGACACCACCGCCAGCGAGCTGGAACATGCCCTGCTGGCCTTGCGTAACAACGAGCGCTACCTGAGCCCTGCGATTGCCCACACGGTGATCAACCAGGCGCTGATCCGCAGCCAGGGGCCTGTCTCCTCCGCCGCCGACAGCCATAACCTTACGGCGCGCCAGCTGGAGATCCTGCGTTTGATCGTGCGCGGCAAGTCCACCCGGGAAATCGCCCATGGCCTGGGCTTGAGTATCAAGACAGTGGAAGCGCATCGCTCGCAGATCATGAAACGCCTGCAGATCTTCGACGTGGCGGGCCTGGTGTTATTCGCCGTTCGTGAGCAGATCATCAGCCTGGACGACTAACGGCGAGCCCAGCGGCAAGTGCACGCGCAGGGCCTTGGGCAGCGCGGAAAAACGCAGGTCATCGCCTTTCAATGGCTCGCCATCAAGGTTGATATACAGCCCTTCGGCCACTTTGATCTCGACCCATGGCAGGCGCGCGCGCACAAACATATTGTCCAGGCCCCAGCCGTCACTCATCAGGGTCATCAGCGTGCCGACCACTTCCTGGGGCGCCGGCAAAATACTGATATCAAGCAAGCCATCATCGGCCAGCGCGCCAGGGCACAGCACATGCCCACCGCCCGCCTGGCGGCCGTTGCCGATGCCCAGTGCAAGCAAATCGCCCTTCCAGTGAAAGCCCGGCCCTTCCAGCTCGCCATACGCCGCCTTCAACTCGCTGAAACGCGACAGCCCGGTGAACAGATACGCCGCGCCGCCCAGCACTTTTTTCAGGTCTTCAGAGGTATTGGCGGTGACCTGGCTACCAAAGCCGCCGGTGGCCATATTGAGGAACATCTGCCCACCGGCCTGACCGAGGTCGATGGCCCTGGGCGGCACATCCAGCAGCGCCAGCGCGCGTTCAGGCTCCAGCGGCACACCGGCGGCGCGGGCAAAGTCGTTGGCGGTGCCCAGCGGCATCAACACCAGGCTGGCGTCGGTCTTGGCCAAGGCCATGGCCTCGGCTACATCACGCAACGTGCCGTCGCCACCACCGGCGATCAAGTGGGTATAACCGTCGGCCAAGGCTTCATTGACCAGGCGCTGGGCATCGCCGCCCTCCCACGTCACCCGTACCGCCAGCTCCCAACCCTGCTCGCGCCGGGCCTGCACGGCAGCGCGCACGTCCTCATTGAGGGCTTGCTTGCCGTGCAGGATCAACAGTGCTTTGGGGGTGGTCATGGGGGCATTCTCCTGGGTTCAAGGGTTCCTGAAGGATGTGGACCTTTGAGGAGAAGAAAAAAGCCATCTGCTTGAAAATTAATTCGTCGCCGGGTTACATCAATTTCAAAGCCTGCGATTAAAAACCGACTACATTAAAACCAATGGTGCAGCGTTAACCGCTGGCGAGTCGCCAAAATTTTTGCTCAGGAGAGCCAGAATGAAAGACGACTCAACAGACGATAAACCCGCAATCGCCGCGCCCCTGGCTCGCCGGGACTTCCTCGGCAAAACCAGCCTGCTGGTTGGCAGCGCCGCGCTCGGGGTTGCTTTTGGCCCGTTGGCGCGCGCGGCACAGTCTCCCGGATCAGCCGAGGAACAACTGGAAGTGCCGGCCTGGACAAAAACCTTGGGCGGTCCCACCGGTGTGCCTTACGGTAAACCGTCCAGCTTTGAGACGGATGCGGTGCGCAATCTCTACCCCGGGCTTACCGAGCGCATGTCGGCTTACAGTACTTCGCCCCTGCAGGAACTGGACGGCATCATTACGCCCAACGGGCTGTTTTTTGAACGCCATCACGCCGGCGTGCCAGCGATTGACCCGGCCAGGCACTTCCTGGTGATTCATGGGCTGACCGACACAGCCTTGCTGTTCACCCTCGATGAGCTACGCCAGTTTCCCGCCGTCTCGCGCATCCACTTCATCGAATGCTCGGGCAACCCTTCATTCCTGCCGCCCTGGGGCAAAACCGCCGCTGAAGTCGCGGGCCTGGTCAGCTGTGCCGAGTGGATCGGCGTGCCGCTGAAAACCTTGCTGCACGCGGCTGGCCTTAAGCCAGGGGCGAAATGGGTTGTGGCTGAAGGCGCCGATGGCGCCGCCATGACCCGCAGCCTGCCGCTCGAAAAATGCCTGGATGACGTGTTGGTCGCCTACAGCCAAAACGGCGAAAGGCTGCGCCCCGAGCAAGGTTACCCCCTGCGTCTTATCGTTCCGGGTTATGAAGGCAATACCCACATCAAGTGGCTGCGCCGCCTGCATGTCACCGATGCCCCGGCGTACAGCCGTGAAGAAACGGCCAAATACACCGACTTGATGCCAGATGGGCGAGCCAGGAAGTTCTCCTTCGTGATGGAGTGCAAGTCACTCATCACGGCCCCGTCCGGCACCCAGACACTCACCCGCAAAGGCCCGCATGAAATACGCGGGATCGCCTGGAGCGGCAACGGAAAAATCACCCGCGTGGACGTGTCCGTCGACGGCGGGAACAACTGGTATGCGGCCACGCTGCAGGAGCCGGTGCTGAACAAATGCCTGACGGTGTTTCGCGCGCCCTTCCAATGGCTGGGCAAAGAAATGCTCATCATGAGCCGCGCCATCGACGAGACCGGCTACGTGCAACCCAGCCTGGAACAATTGAAAGCCGTGCGCGGGGACTTCTCGTTCTACCACAACAATGCAATCCAGCCCTGGCGCATCAACGCCAATGGGGAGGTGAGCAATGGCCGTGCATAACCTTACCGCCATGGCATTGGGGCTACTGAGCATGGGCGTGGTCGCATGCGCATCGACGGCTGCGCAATCCGGCTTGGGGCAGCCGGTGACAGAGCACTACATCGCCCGCTGGGACATCGACGTCGCTCCCGATGGCAAGAGCCTGCCCGCCGGACAAGGCACGGTCATGGAAGGCGAAAAGGTCTATCAAACCAGCTGCCTTGGCTGCCACGGCGCCAACCTGGAGGGCGGCACTGGCCCGGCACTAATGGGCGGCGCAGGCTCGCTCCCCACATCCAAACCGGTCAAAACTGTCGGCAGTTATTGGCCCTACGCAACCACCCTGTTCGACTATGTCAGGCGCACCATGCCCTTCCAGCAACCACAGTCGTTGAGCAATGATCAGGTGTACGCAGTGGTGGGTTATATCCTCAACAAAAACGAGATAGTGGAAGCGAACGCCACGGTGGATGCTGCCACCCTCACTCATCTGAAAATGCCCAATCGCGACGGCTTCTACGTCGACGACAGGCCGGATGTGCGTGTGGAGCCTTGCTATAAGGAATGTATCGGCAGCCCGAAAGCACATTGATGCGCTTTTGATCCAACCACTCCGGTCGGCTTTCGATCTCAAGCGCAGATCAAAAGACCGCTGATTTCGCCAGCGAAAAGGATGTAATGGCCAGAGCAACAGAACAATACTCGGTCAACTGTGGGAGCTGGCTTGCCTGCGATGCAGGCACTTGGGTACATCAGGTACACCGAGTTGATGCCATCGCAGGCAAGCCAGCTCCCACATTTCGACCGCGGTGTCTCAGAGGATCGCCGCAATCAGCTCTTGTGCAACTTGCTCATCAACTGCGCCTCAGCCTGGGTCAACCCACACGACTGCGTCAGCTCATCCACCGTCGCCCCCATGCCGACCAATTTGGCCGCCTGGGCAAACGACAGGCTTGAAGGATCACGCTGCTCGATCTGCGCCAACTTATCCGGCAACGGCCCAAGAATCGCGCGCAGTTCATGCACTTCATCCCCGACCTTCACCGCACTCTGCTGGAAGTGATCCACACGCTTGACCAAATCCAGAATCCGTCGGTCACGCACAGCATCGCGCTCGGCCTGCTGCACGGCCAGCTCCCGTTGCTGGCGCATATAGCGCAGCAGGAATGCCAACGTCCCGGCCCACAACAGGGCCAGGACAATCACCGCCGCATCAAGGAACAATCAGATGCTCTCCAGTTCCGACCATTCTTCTTCGCTCATCATCTTGTCCAACTCAACCAGAATCAACAGCTCGTTGTTCTTGTTGCACACGCCCTGGATGAACTTGGCCGACTCTTCGTTACCGACGTTCGGCGCGGTTTCCACTTCCGATTGGCGCAGGTAAACCACTTCAGCCACGCTGTCGACCATGATACCGACCACTTGCTTGTCGGCTTCGATGATCACGATACGCGTGTTGTCGTTGACTTCAGTAGGCATCAGGCCAAAACGCTGGCGGGTATCGATCACCGTCACCACGTTGCCACGCAGGTTGATGATGCCCAACACGTAGCTCGGCGCGCCTGGAACCGGGGCGATTTCGGTGTAGCGCAGCACTTCCTGCACGCGCATCACGTTAATGCCGTAGGTTTCATTGTCCAGTTTGAAGGTAACCCATTGCAGGATCGGATCATCCAAACCTTGTGCGGATGCTGACTTGTTCATACCCCTGACCCCTTCAGTGTGTGCTTCTTCGACCGCGCAACCGCACGGCCCTTATTGTTCAATCAACTGCGTTTGTTCTGTGGCATCGTCTTGACCGCCCCACTGGCGATCAACTCGGCCAGTTCGGCGACGTCGAGCAACGCGCACATATGTTCAATCACGGTGCCCGCCAGCCAAGGCCGCTGGCCCCGGTGGCTGCGCCACTTGATTTCATTCGGGTCCAGGCGCAACGAGCGGCTGACTTGATGCACCGCCAGCCCCCACTCGTAGCCCTGCACCGAGATCACGTATTGCAAGCCCTGGCGAAAATCATCGCGGTAGCGGTCGGGCATCACCCAGCGCGCCGTATCCAGCACCTTGAGGTTGCCGGCCTGGCTGGGCAGGATGCCGAGGAACCACTCCGGTTGCCCGAACAGCGGCGTCAGCTCCTGGCCTTCCAGCGAGTAGATCGACCCCAGGCACACCAGCGGCACCGCCAGGGTCAACCCGGCGACGTCGAACAGCAGGCACTCGAACGGCTCGGCCGCCCACGATGGGCGACCGTCACCCGTGACCGGCGGCGGCGTGATGCTCGGCGGCAGGTGCACATCGACCACCGGTTCAACCACCACGGGCGTGACCACCACGGGCGCAGGCACAATCGGCACCACCACGTGGGCATCACGAGCCTGTTCTTCCAGCACCGCTAACTGAAATTCATCCAGGGTGCTTTCGGGTTCGACTACGGCCGGTTCAAGGACCAGAATCGGCTCAGGCAATTCTTCTGCCGTCGCATCCTGCAACAAGGCGTCCAGGTAGGATTCCAGTGCCAGTTGCGGCCGGGTCTTAAGCTCAACGGGACGGTTCATCACGCCACCTGCGCCACAAGTTGCTGGGACAGCAGATGTTTAAGCAACGCACGGTAAGCCAGTACGCCACGGCTTTTGCCGTCGAACTGCGACGGCGTGAGCCCGGCGCGGCTGGCGTCACGCAAGCGCGTGTCCACCGGAATGTAGCCGTTCCAGATCGTTTCCGGGTAAGCATCGCGCAACACCCGCAAGGTGCCCAGCGACGCTTGGGTACGACGGTCGAACAGTGTAGGCACGATGCTGAACGGCAGCGCCTGTTTGCGCGAACGGTTGATCATCGCCAAGGTGCTGACCATACGCTCCAGGCCTTTGACCGCCAGGTGTTCGGTCTGTACCGGGATCACCAACTGCTGGCTGGCCGCCAAGGCATTGACCATCAGCACGCCCAGCAACGGTGGGCTGTCGATGATCGCGTAGTCGAAGTCCTGCCACAGTTGCGCCAGGGTCTTGGCGATCACCAGGCCCAGGCCGCTCTGCCCCGGCGACTGGCGCTCAAGGGTCGCCAGCGCGGTACTCGACGGCAACAGCGAAATGCTCTCGTTGCTGATGGGCAGCAGCAATTGCCCGGGCAAATCTGCCGGTACGCTGCCCTTGTGCAGGAACAGGTCGTAACAGCTGTGCTCCAGCGCATCCGGGTCATAGCCGAAATAACTGGTCATCGAGCCGTGCGGGTCCAGGTCGACCACGACCACACGCTTGCCCGCCTCGGCCAGCAAGCCGGCCAAGGCGATGGACGTGGTGGTCTTGCCGACTCCACCCTTTTGATTGGCAACTGCCCAGACTCTCATTCAGTTGGTTCCTCCCGGTAGGCTAAGGCGCGACCGAGACATTACATAACATTATTGAGCCGGTGACGGAGAATTGACGGCGCTCTGACGAACCGGCGGCTTAACGGTTGGCGGTGCAGTTTGTGTGCCAGCCCGCTTCAAGGCTGCATCCGGTGTTGCGTTGGCAGTACCGGTGCCGGTCAGGCTGCGGCGCACATCCAGGTTACGTGACACCACCAGCACCACACGGCGGTTGCGCGCGCGGCCTTCGGCAGTGGCGTTATTGGCCACCGGTTGGAACTCACCGTAACCCACCGACGCCAGGCGCCCAGGGTTCACGCCCTGCATCGCGAGCATGCGCACGATGCTTGAGGCCCGTGCCGATGACAGCTCCCAATTGGTCGGGTATTGCGCGGTGCTGATCGGGAAATTATCGGTAAAGCCTTCGACGTGGATCGGGTTCTCAAACGGTTTGAGAATCGCCGCCACCTTGTCGATGATGGTAAACGCCTGATCGCTCGGCAACGCATCGGCGCTGGCGAACAGCAGGCTCGAATTAAGCTCGATCTCCACCCACAACTCATTACCGCGCACGGTCATCTGGTTGGATTTGATCAAGTCGCCAAACGCGGCACTGATGTCATCGGCGATGCTTTTGAGCGGGTCGCTGGTGCCACCGATGCCGGCGGCGGTTTCGTCACTGTCATTGACCAGCGGCTTGGCCGGCGTCACGGTCTTGGGCCGCTCCTCGCCAATCGGGATCGGCTTGAGCGAGCGGTCGGTGTCGTTGAATACGCCCACCAGCGCCTGGGAAATAATCTTGTACTTGCCCTCGTTGATCGACGAGATGGAGTACATCACCACAAAAAACGCGAACAGCAAGGTGATGAAGTCGGCGTAGGACACCAGCCAGCGTTCATGGTTGACGTGCTCTTCAGGCTCGCGGCGACGACGGCTCACAGGCAGATACCTCCCTGACCCCTATTGAGCGCTTCACTGTGGCCCGCTTCACTGTGGCGAGCGAGCTTGCTCGCGCTGGGGCGCGAAGCGGCCCCACTCCAGGCAATGTGTTTGTTCAGGCAGGTTGCGGTGTATGGTTTTGGGGCTGCTTCGCAGCCCAGCGTGAGCAAGCTCACTCGCCACAACAAGCTCACTCGCCACAACAAGTTCGCTCGCCACATAACGCTCACTGGCCACAGGTCGATGTGCATGGGCATTAATCCATGAAGCCCTGGAGCTTCAATTCGATGGAGCGCGGGTTCTCGCCCTCGGCAATCGACAAGATGCCTTCCAGCAGCATTTCGCGGTAACGCGATTGGCGCATGGCGATCGACTTGAGCTTGCTGGCCACCGGCAACAACACCAGGTTGGCACTCGCCACGCCGTAAATGGTGGCGACAAACGCCACGGCAATGCCGCTGCCCAGTTGCGACGGGTCGGCCAGGTTGCCCATCACGTGGATCAGGCCCATCACGGCACCGATGATGCCGATGGTCGGCGCGTAGCCGCCCATGCTTTCAAAGACTTTGGCGGCGTTGATGTCGCGGCTTTCCTGGGTGTAGAAATCCACCTCAAGGATGCTGCGAATCGCCTCGGGTTCGGCGCCGTCGACCAGCAATTGCAGGCCTTTGCGTGCATAGCTGTCGGGCTCGGCATCGGCCACGCCTTCCAGGCCCAGCAGGCCTTCCTTGCGCGCGGTGAGGCTCCAGTTGACCACACGGTCGATGCCGCCGGGCAGGTCCACGCGCGGCGGGAAGATAATCCACACCAGAATCTGCATGGCGCGCTTGAACGAACTCAGCGGCGACTGCAACAGCGCCGCGCCCACAGTACCGCCAATCACGATCAGCGCCGCCGGGCCATTGGCCAAGGCGCCGAGGTGGCCGCCTTCCAGGTAGTTGCCGCCGATAATCGCGACAAACGCCATGGTGATGCCAATCAGGCTCAAGACATCCATCAGAGGCAGGCCTCCACCAGATGTTTGCCAATGTCGTCCAGACTATAAACCGCGTCAGCCAGGTCCGCCTTGACGATGGCCATGGGCATGCCATAAATCACGCAGCTGGCTTCGTCCTGCGCCCAGATCGCGCTGCCACCCTGCTTGAGCAGGCGTGCGCCTTCACGGCCGTCGGCGCCCATGCCGGTGAGTACCACCGCCAGAACTTTGTCGCCGTAGGACTTGGCCGCCGAGCCGAAGGTGATATCCACGCACGGCTTGTAGTTCAAGCGCTCGTCGCCCGGCAGGATTTTGATCGCGCCACGGCCGTCGACCATCATCTGCTTGCCGCCCGGTGCCAGCAGCGCCAGGCCAGGTCGCAGGATGTCACCATCCTCGGCCTCCTTGACGCTGATGCGGCACAGCTTGTCGAGGCGCTCGGCGAAGGCCTTGGTGAAGGCGGCGGGCATGTGCTGGATCAACACGATCGGCGCCGGGAAGTTAGCCGGCAGTTGAGTCAACACGCGTTGCAAGGCCACCGGGCCGCCAGTGGATGTACCAATGGCGACCAGCTTGTAGGCTTTGCGCTTGGGCGCAGGCGAATGCGCGCTCGGTGCCGGGGCCCGCACCGGCGCCACTGCGGGCCGGGCTATCGGGGCCGGGGCCGGGCGAGCAAACGTCGAGGTGCTCGGCGTCGGCGCGGCAACTGGCGCAGGCGCAGGCGCACTGAACAGGCTGCGACGGTTACTGCGCGAAATGCTGTGCACCTTCTCGCACAGCATCTGCTTGACCTTGTCGGGGTTGCGCGAGATGTCTTCGAAATTCTTCGGCAGGAAGTCCACCGCACCCGCGTCCAGCGCGTCGAGGGTCACCCGGGCGCCTTCGTGGGTCAGCGAGGAGAACATCAACACCGGGGTCGGGCAGCGCTGCATGATGTGCCGGACTGCGGTGATGCCATCCATCATCGGCATCTCGTAGTCCATGGTGATCACGTCCGGTTTCAACGCAATGGCTTGATCAATCGCCTCTTTGCCGTTGGTGGCCGTGCCGACCACCTGGATGGTTGGATCGGCGGAAAGAATTTCCGAGACGCGGCGGCGGAAGAAACCCGAATCGTCCACCACCAGGACCTTGACTGCCATAAACACTCCGTTAGGCGGGGCGGGCAAACCGCCCTGCCCCGCCAGAATCAAATACGCCGTGCGGCGTAACGCTTGAGCATGCTCGGAACATCGAGAATCAGCGCGATCCGACCGTCACCGGTGATGGTCGCACCCGACATGCCCGGGGTTCCCTGCAGCATTTTGCCCAAAGGCTTGATGACCACTTCTTCCTGGCCCACCAGTTGATCGACCACAAAGCCAATGCGCTGGGTGCCCACGGACAGAATCACCACATGGCCTTCGCGCTGCTCTTCATGCTTGGCCGAAGCCACCAGCCAGCGCTTGAGGTAGAACAGTGGCAACGCCTTGTCGCGCACGATCACCACTTCCTGGCCGTCCACCACGTTGGTGCGTGACAGGTCGAGGTGGAAGATCTCGTTGACGTTGACCAGCGGGAAGGCGAACGCCTGGTTGCCCAGCATCACCATCAGGGTCGGCATGATCGCCAAGGTCAACGGCACCTTGATCACGATCTTGGAGCCCTGGCCCTTGGTCGAGTAGATGTTGATCGAGCCGTTGAGCTGGCTGATCTTGGTCTTCACCACGTCCATGCCCACGCCACGGCCGGACACATCGGAAATCTCGGTTTTGGTCGAGAAGCCCGGCGCGAAGATCAGGTTGTAGCATTCGGTGTCGGTCAGGCGGTCGGCGGCGTCCTTGTCCATCACGCCGCGCTTGACCGCGATATTACGCAGAATCGCCGGATCCATGCCTTTGCCGTCATCGGTAATCGACAGCAGGATATGGTCGCCTTCCTGCTCGGCCGCCAGAATCACCTTGCCGTTACGCGACTTGCCCGAGGCTTCGCGTTCTTCCGGGGTTTCGACGCCATGGTCGACGGCGTTGCGCACCAAGTGGACCAGCGGGTCGGCCAGGGCCTCGACAAGGTTTTTGTCGAGGTCGGTTTCTTCACCCACCAGTTCCAGGTTGATTTCTTTCTTGAGCTGGCGCGCGAGGTCGCGAACCAGGCGCGGGAAACGGCCGAAGACTTTCTTGATCGGCTGCATGCGCGTTTTCATTACGGCGGTCTGCAAGTCTGCGGTGACCACGTCGAGGTTCGACACGGCCTTTTGCATGGCTTCATCGCCGCTGTTCAGGCCCAGGCGCACCAGGCGGTTACGCACCAGCACCAGTTCGCCGACCATGTTCATGATGTCGTCCAGGCGCGCGGTATCAACCCGCACGGTGGTTTCGGCTTCACTGGCAGGCTTTTCGGCTACCGGCGCCGCTGCGGCACGCGCAGGTGCGGCAGCCGGTGCCGGTGCGGGCTTGGCAGCCACAGGCGCGGCGGCTTTGGCAGGCGCAGGTTTGGCAGCCACAGGCGTTGCAGTCGCTGCTGCAGCCGGGGCCACTTCAGAGAACTTGCCTTTGCCATGCAACTCGTCGAGCAGCGCTTCGAATTCGTGATCGGAGATCAGGCCGTCAGTGGCAGGCTCAACGCTGGCAGGCGCAGCGCTGGCGGCAGGTGCGGCCGCGATGGCGGCGACTTCCGGCAAGGCTTCGGCAGCAAACGTGCCCTTGCCATGCAATTGGTCGAGCAGTGCTTCGAATTCGTCGTCGGTAATGTCGGTGGCGCTTGTAGATGTGGCAGACGCAGCAGGCGCTGCCGACTCAGCAGCAGGTGCCACGGCGTCCGGCGCAAACTGGCCTTTACCGTGCAACTGGTCGAGCAGGGATTCGAACTCTGCGTCGGTAATGTCTTCGCTGGTCGGCACGGCAGGCGCAGCCACCGCTTGCGGTGCTTCAGCTTCGGCTTTCACCGCGCTCAGGGAGTTGAGCAGCTGTTCGAACTCGCTGTCGGTCACATCCGGCTCGGCTTCAACCTCAGGCTCAGGCGCGGCGACCGGCGCAACCGAGGTATCGGCAGGTTCGGCCAGGCGTGCCAGCGCAGCCAGCAACTCCGGCGTGGCAGCCGTGATCGGCGCACGTTCACGCACCTCGCTGAACATGCCGTTGACCGCATCCAATGCTTCGAGAATCACGTCCATCAGTTCCGAGTCGACGTGACGCTCACCCTTGCGCAGGATGTCGAACACGTTCTCGGCGATGTGACAGCACTCCACCAGCTCATGGAGCTGGAGGAAGCCGGCGCCCCCTTTTACAGTGTGAAAACCGCGAAAAATTGCATTGAGCAGGTTCGCATCATCCGGTCGGCTTTCCAGCTCGACCAGTTGTTCGGACAGTTGCTCTAAAATTTCGCCGGCCTCTACAAGGAAATCCTGAAGGATTTCTTCATCGGCGCCGAAGCTCATGTGGGTGCTCCTTAGAAGCCTAAACTGGATAACAGGTCATCTACGTCATCCTGACCTGACACAACGTCTTCACGTTTATCGGCATGAATCTGCGGACCTTCACCCTTGGCGAGATGTTTTTGTGGATCTTTTTCCGAGAGGATCGCTGCGCGGTCATGTTCGATGCCGGCAAAACGGTCGACCTGGCCGGCCATCAGCACCAATTTGAGCAAGTTGCTTTCCACTTCGGTGACCAGTTGGGTCACGCGCTTGATCACTTGACCGGTGAGGTCCTGGTAATCCTGGGCCAGCAGAATGTCATTGAGGTTGCTGGCCACCGTGCGGTTTTCCTTTTCGGTGCGCGACAGAAAGCCCTCGACCCGACGCGCCAACTCACGAAACTCCTCAGCCCCCACTTCCCGGCGCATGAAGCGGCCCCAGTCAACGCTGAGCGCCTGAGCTTCGGTGGCCATGCCATTGACCAAGGGCGTGGCGTTTTCCACCAGGTCCATGGTGCGGTTGGCCGCCGCCTCAGTCAGCCGGACCACATAGGACAGGCGTTCGGTGGCATCGGTGATCTGCGAGATTTCTTCGGCCTGGGGCATGTGCGGGTCAATCTGAAAATTGACGATTGCACTGTGCAGCTCGCGTGTGAGCTTGCCCACTTCCTGATACAGGCCGCGGTCACGGGTCTGGTTAAGCTCATGGATCAACTGCACCGCGTCGCCGAACTGGCCTTTTTCAAGGCTGTCGACCAACTGGTGAGCATGCTTTTTCAGGGTCGATTCAAAATCGCCCTGTGACGTTTCTTTATGCTCCATAGCTCCCCCGTGGTGACATCAGCCGTGGATGCGTTCGAAGATTTTTTCGATCTTCTCTTTCAAGGCCAATGCAGTGAATGGCTTGACCACGTAACCGTTAACCCCGGCCTGGGCGGCTTCGATGATCTGTTCACGCTTGGCTTCGGCGGTCACCATCAACACAGGCAAGCTGCGCAGTTTTTCATCGGCGCGCACGTGACGCAGCAAGTCGATACCGGTCATGCCCGGCATGTTCCAGTCGGTTACCAGAAAGTCGATGCTCCCGCTGTTGAGGATCGGAATCGCCGTCAGGCCGTCATCCGCCTCGACCGTGTTGGTGAACCCAAGGTCACGCAACAGGTTTTTTATGATCCGCCGCATCGTTGAGAAGTCATCAACGATGAGGATTTTCATGTTCTTGTCCAATTCGACCTCCAAGCAGTCTTAAACGCGCCCAGCACCTGGACGCGCCATTTCAATCAACAGGCGTTACACAAAAAGGACTGCCCAGGGCACCACGGCACGAACCCGCAAAAGCGTAGAGCCTTTGCGGTAGCGTCTGCAGTGTCCCCACACTGCCTGTCAGCGCGCGCGCCACTCTCCCAATCGCCCCCGCAAGCGGGCGGCGCACTGGCTATGCAGCTGGCTGACACGCGATTCGCTGACCCCCAGGACCTCACCGATTTCCTTGAGGTTCAGCTCTTCGTCGTAGTACAGCGCCAACACCAGTCGCTCACGCTCCGGCAAATTGGCAATCGCCTCCGCCAACGCGCTCTGGAAACGTTCGTCTTCCAGGTCGCGCGACGGTTCCAGATGTGCACTCGCGCCGTCCTCGTGCAGCCCTTCGTGTTCGCCGTCCTGCAAAAGGTCGTCGAAACTGAACAGGCGGCTGCCCAAGGTATCGTTCAAAATCCCGTAGTAATCGTCGAGACTCAATTGGAGTTCGGCCGCAACTTCATGATCTTTAGCGTCACGACCGGTTTTTGCTTCAATTGCACGAATTGCGTCACTGACCATACGCGTATTGCGGTGTACCGAACGCGGCGCCCAATCCCCTTTACGCACTTCATCGAGCATCGCACCGCGTATGCGAATACCCGCATACGTCTCGAAACTCGCGCCCTTGCTCGCGTCGTATTTGGTCGACACTTCGAGCAGGCCGATCATGCCGGCCTGGATCAAGTCCTCAACCTGCACACTGGCAGGCAGGCGTGCCAGCAAGTGATAGGCAATGCGCTTGACCAAGGGCGCATAGCGCTCGATCAGTTCGCCCTGACTGTCACGTGCCGACTTTTTGTAAAGGTTGTAGCCGCTGGATGTCATAGCACAGGTCCCGCGCTCGTCTGATGCACCAATCGCTCGACGAAAAACTCCAGATGCCCCCGAGGGTTGGCAGGCAACGGCCAAGTATCGACCTTCTGAGCAATAGCCTTGAACGCCAATGCGCACTTCGAACGAGGGAACGCTTCATAGACTGCACGCTGCTTTTGCACAGCCTTGCGCACACACTCGTCATAAGGAACTGCGCCCACGTATTGTAAGGCGACATCGAGGAAGCGATCCGTGACCTTGGTCAACTTGGCAAACAGATTTCGCCCTTCCTGCGGGCTTTGGGCCATGTTGGCCAGCACGCGGAAGCGGTTCATGCCGTAGTCACGGTTAAGCAGTTTGATCAGGGCATAGGCGTCGGTGATCGACGTGGGTTCGTCGCACACCACCAGCAGCACTTCTTGCGCGGCGCGCACGAAGCTGACCACGGACTCGCCGATCCCGGCGGCGGTGTCGATCACCAGCACATCGAGGTTGTCGCCGATGTCGCTGAACGCCTGAATCAGGCCGGCATGCTGCGCCGGGCTCAGGTGCACCATGCTCTGGGTGCCTGAGGCAGCCGGCACGATGCGAATGCCACCGGGGCCTTGCAGCAGCACATCGCGCAGCTCACAACGGCCTTCGATCACATCGGCAAGGGTGTGTTTGGGTGTCAGCCCCAGCAGAACGTCCACGTTCGCCAGGCCCAGGTCAGCATCCAGCAGCATGACGCGACGGCCAAGCTCTGCCAGGGCCAGGGACAAATTCACTGACACGTTAGTTTTCCCGACGCCACCTTTGCCGCCGGTCACCGCGATCACCTGTACGGGATGCATGCTGCCCATTTTATTTCTTTACCTTGTCTTGCTTAGACGCAGGCTACATGGCTTGGCCGCGTGAATCGCTTGCAGACCATCGATGTAGATACATTTCACGGTGTTCATCCTGCCTCACCCCACCCGCTTAGCCGGGTTGTGGTAAAGGTCGGCGAACATATCGGCCATCGCTTCCTCGCTAGGCTCTTCTTGCATTTGCACGCTGACAGCACGGCTGACCAACTGATGACGGCGCGGCAGATGCAAATCATCCGGGATCCGCGGCCCGTCGGTCAGGTAGGCAACCGGTAACTCATGACTGATAGCCAGGCTCAACACCTCGCCCAGGCTCGCAGTTTCGTCGAGCTTGGTGAGAATGCAACCGGCCAGGCCACAGCGTTTGTAGCTGTGGTAGGCAGCGGTAAGAACCTGTTTCTGGCTGGTGGTTGCAAGCACCAGGTAATTTTTCGACTTGATGCCACGCCCGGCCAGGCTTTCAAGCTGCATGCGCAGTGCCGGGTCGCTGGCTTGCAGGCCGGCCGTGTCGATCAACACCACGCGCTTGCGCAGCAGTGGGTCGAGTGCATTGGCCAGCGACTGGCCCGGGTCGACGTGGGTCACCGTCACATTGAGGATGCGGCCCAAGGTCTTGAGCTGCTCCTGGGCGCCGATGCGATAGCTGTCCATGCTCACCAGCGCGATGTTCTGCGCGCCGTACTTGAGCACATAACGCGCGGCCAGCTTGGCCAGGGTGGTGGTCTTGCCCATGCCGGCGGGGCCGACCATGGCAATCACACCGCCCTCTTCCAGCGGTTCGATTTCCGGCGTGGCGATCATGCGCGCCAGGTGCGCCAGCAACATGCGCCAGGCTTGGCGCGGTTCTTCGACTTCAGCCGTCAGTGCAAGCAAATCGCGCGACAACGGGCCGGACAGGCCGATGCGTTGCAGGCGACGCCACAGGTTGGCCTGGTGCGGTTTACTGCCTTGCAGCTGCGTCCACGCCAACGAGCCCAGCTGCACTTCGAGCAGCTCACGCAGGCCATTGAGTTCAAAACGCATCGAGTCGAGCGCGCGCTGGTCGACAGCGGCGGCCGGGGCTGGCGCTGCAGGACGAGGCGGTTCTTTGAAGGTCGGTTCTACCAACGGCTCGGCGGCGGTCAGCGGCAGGCCGGCGAACAATTGGCGATTGGTGCTGGCATCGCTGTCGCCACGCATGCTCAATTCAGCCTGGGCCGAGACAATGCGCGAAGCGGTCTTGCGCAGTTCGTCTTCGAGTTCCATGTTCGGCACGCGCGGCGCCAGCGCCGACGGGGTGTAATCCAGGGCAGCCGTCAGCTCGACACCGCCGGCAATGCGACGGTTTCCAATAATCGCGGCATCGGCGCCCAGCTCATCACGTACCAGTTTCATGGCCTGACGCATATCGGCGGCGAAAAAACGCTTAACTTGCATAACCCACTACCTCAGCCGTTGGGCCCTACTGTCGCGACGATAGTCACTTGCTTATTGTCAGGAATTTCCTGATAAGCCAAAACGTGCAAATTCGGAACTGCCAGGCGACCAAACCGCGACAACATCGCTCGAACCGGGCCTGCCACCAGCAGAATCACCGGGTGGCCCGCCATTTCCTGACGCTGGGCGGCTTCGATCAACGAACGCTGCAGTTTCTCAGCCATGCTTGGCTCCAGCAGAACGCCCTCTTCCTGGCCAAGTCCGGCCTTCTGAATACTATTGAGCAATATTTGTTCCAACCTTGGTTCCAAGGTGATCACAGGCAGCTCAGACTCAATACCTACAATGCTTTGCACGATGGCGCGGGACAACCCGACACGCACCGCGGCCACCAAAGCGGCAGTATCTTGACTCTTGGCGGCATTGTTGGCGATGGCCTCGGCAATGCTGCGAATGTCGCGCACCGGCACCTGTTCGGCGAGCAAGGCTTGCAGCACCTTGAGCAACTGCGACAGCGACAGCACGCCGGGTACCAGTTCTTCGGCCAGTTTCGGCGAGGCTTTGGCCAGCAAACCCATCAATTGCTGGACTTCCTCGTGGCCGATCAGCTCATGGGAGTGCTTGTAGAGGATCTGGTTGAGGTGGGTAGCGACCACGGTGCTGGCGTCGACCACGGTGTAACCGAGCGATTGTGCCTGGCTGCGCTGGCTGACTTCGATCCATACCGCTTCCAGGCCAAAAGCCGGATCTTTGGCGGTAATGCCATTAAGCGTGCCGAACACCTGGCCAGGGTTGATCGCCAACTCACGATCCGGGTAGATCTCGGCTTCGGCCAGGATCACGCCCATCAGGGTCAGGCGGTAGGCGCTGGGGGCCAAATCAAGGTTGTCGCGGATGTGCACGGTGGGCATCAAGAAGCCCAGGTCCTGGGACAGCTTCTTGCGCACACCCTTGATCCGCGCGAGCAGTTGGCCACCCTGGTTGCGGTCCACCAGCGGAATCAGGCGGTAGCCGACTTCCAGGCCGATCATGTCGATCGGGGTCACGTCATCCCAGCCCAGCTCCTTGGTTTCCTGGGCGCGGGCCGGGGATGGCAGCAAGTCTTGCTGGCGGGCGATTTCCTGCTGGGCCTGGACCTTGACCGCATTTTGCTTGCGCCAGAACAGGTAGGCACCACCGGCGGCCATGGCCGCCATGCTCAGGAACGACACGTGCGGCATGCCCGGCACGATGCCCATGATCGCCATGATGCCGGCGGCCACGGCCAGCGCCTTGGGCGAGGCGAACATCTGGCGGCTGATCTGCTTGCCCATGTCTTCGGAGCCCGAAGCACGGGTAACCATGATGGCCGCTGCTGTGGATAACAACAGTGATGGCAATTGCGCCACTAAACCGTCACCGATGGTCAGCAAAGCGTAGACCTTGCCTGCATCGCCGAAGGTCATGCCGTGCTGGAAGATCCCGACCGCGATGCCGCCGATCAGGTTGATAAACAGGATCAGCAGACCGGCGATGGCGTCGCCGCGCACGAATTTACTCGCGCCGTCCATGGAGCCATAGAATTCGGCTTCCTGGGCGACTTCCAGGCGGCGGGATTTGGCTTGGTTCTGGTCGATCAGGCCGGCGTTGAGGTCGGCGTCGATCGCCATTTGCTTACCGGGCATGGCGTCGAGGGTAAAACGCGCGCTCACCTCGGAAATCCGCCCGGCGCCCTTGGTCACCACCACGAAGTTGATGATCATCAAAATCGCGAACACCACGATACCGACCACATAGTTACCGCCGATCACCACCTCACCAAAGGCCTGGATCACCTTACCGGCGGCGGCGTGGCCGTCCTGGCCGTGGAGCATCACCACTCGTGTGGATGCCACGTTAAGCGCCAGGCGCAGCAGGGTCGCGATCAGCAAAATGGTCGGGAATACGGCGAAATCCAGCGGCCGCAGGGCATACACGCAGACCAGCAGCACCACCACCGACAGCGCAATGTTGAAGGTGAAAAACACGTCGAGCAGGAACGGCGGCATTGGCAACATCATCATTGCCAGCATCACCAGCAACAACAACGGCACACCCAGGTTGCCCCGCGACAAATCAGTCAGGGTGCCACGGGCCGTGTTGAGCATTTGAGAGCGATCTACCACCGGTATTCCTCGTGTTCCTTGAAGCAAAGTTTTGACGCTGGAGGGCGTCCTGGAGGCGGTATTGCAAGAAGCCTTCCAACTTTGGTTTCAGGGCGACGATCGTCGAGTGGTCACCGGTTCAAATGTGGGAGCTGGATGGGGGTGCGATGATCATTCCCACGCGCAGCAAAGGAATGCAGCCAGGGACGCTCCGCGTCCCGACTTGAGCCCGGCGCAACGGTGACGCAGAGCGTCACGGGAGGCATTCCCACGCGGGAGCGTGGGAACGATCTTCAGCGGGCTTGCTCGCGAAGGCGGTGGTTCAGTTAGAACAGTTTTGGCTGACACACCGCTTTCGCGAGCAAGCCCGCTCCCACAGCTGAATGGGGGTGTACCTGTTGTAAAGATCGTTCCCACGCTCTGCGTGGGAATGCAGCCAGGGACGCTCCGCGTCCCGACTTGAGCCTTGCGCAACGGTGACGCAGAGCGTCACAGGAGGCATTCCCACGCGGGAGCGTGGGAACGATCTTCAACCGGTTCCAGTGTGGGAGCTGGCTTGCCTGCGATTGCGGTGGGTCAGGCACTGAAGGGCCAGCCATGAGTCAGCCATCGCAGGCAAGCCAGCTCCCACAGTTGGATGGGTGTGTACCTGTTGTTACTGAGGAAATTTCCGACAAGGTTTTCGGGTTGCCCCTAGGAACCGGGCTCCCTAGTCTCCGTACACCGCTGCAAATGCAGTGGTCGGGCGTCGCGGCCCGGTTTACTACGGAGTAAAAGCACCATCTCCCTTTCAGTCGACGCTTTTTTATCGTCTACTGTGCGGCGCTATGGCGGCTGTGCGCGGGATACCTTCGGGTATGCCGGGTTGCTCCTAGACCGGTCCGCGAACCTGCGTACAGCTGCCACCTTCAATCGCGTCGCGGCGATCAGTGGCGGCTCCACTTTCGCAAGGAGCTTCACAATGATCAAACCCACCCCAAATCCCCCACCCAGCGTAATCCTCACCCTTATCGACGGCATCAGCACCGAAGACCTGCTGGTCAACCTCACCGAAAACCTGGCATCCGCCCACGCCCTGACCTGCGACTTCGCCTTTGACCTGGAAGGAACACAGCGAGAAGGTGCGCTGGGTATTGCGCAGTTGATTGAGGTGGGACGGTTGTTGGCTGAGCGACTGCTGGATGACAGAGCGCCGTCACCAGAGGCAGAACCTGCCTGAATGATCGTGATGATCGTTCCCACGCTCTGCGTGGGAATGCAGCCAGGGACGCTCCGCGTCCCGACTTGAGCCTTGCGCAACGGTGACGCAGAGCGTCACAGGAGGCATTCCCACGCGGGAGCGTGGGAACGATCTTCATAAGGGTTGGATGTTGGACGCTTGCTTGCCTTTGGGCCCTGTCGTTACGTCATAGCTGACTTTTTGGTTCTCTTGCAGAGATTTGAACCCAGCACTCTGAATCGCTGAAAAATGCGCAAAAAGATCCTCGCTACCATCATCTGGAGTAATAAAACCGAACCCTTTTGTTTCGTTAAACCACTTCACAGTACCCGTCGCCATAACCCTTCTCCTGACATTGCGCGCAAAAAATCCCGCTAGATAAGCCTGATACAAAACGCAAACACACCCTTTGGCCGGTGAATCCTGGCGAACTGTACCCGCTGGCCTTCTCTCCACCGGGTACACGCTGAACTCAAGCGGTCCAAACACACCGGTTCATCATCGCCATCCAACGCAATCAGCCCTTCACCGGTCTTGCGGTTATAAACCTTGATCGTCCCCGTCACCGCTTCCATCACCCTTCCCCTGCATCTCGTTACTACTTGCGTACAGTGCCTGGCACCATCAAACCGCGAGAACGCAGAGCTGACTACTGTCAGAGTTGACAGGTAGACGGGGATTAACGACCAGCGGTAGTGATTGTTTGCTGAGCAGGCGGGGGGTTATTTTTTTCGTTTGCGGGATTTGCGCGCCTTGGGCGGCACATCGATTTCGCTGCAGGGATTGCCCGTTGCCTGAACGGGTACTGCATTGCCTTCGCGGTCGCGGGCGACAAAACCAATGCCCTTGACGGCGTCAAACCACCTGACCGTAGCCCTGTCCATGACCGCTCTCCCGAGCCGCGCATGACGGCGCACCTCGCCGCTCTATGTAACAGTGAAGGCGGTGCAATGGATACTGTCAAAGTTGACAGGTAACGCTGAACTTTAGACAGATGGCAGCGCTGGTTGTTATGCCGCCAAGGGCTCCGCCCGCCGTGCCTGCACCGCAGCCAGTCCGGCAAGTTCGGACAAGGGAGCAACCGAAGGGGTTGCCCAAGCAGGGTGCGGAGCTTCAAGGCTGGTGTTCAAACGTTCCGATTCTCACCTACGAGGTGTCAGCGCTTGGTAGGTCGTATCAGTTTGAAGTAGTCATGGTCTTGTTCCAGAACAGCTTTGTAACCGGCGCCTGCTTTGAGGGGAATCCTTACACTTTTGAAAATGTCATCCCATTGGGCAAATGCGGCTAGCGTTTGCTCAATGTAGTCGTTCGGCTTGAGGTACTTGTAGTCTGCGCACAGCTCCTGAATCAGCCTCCGGGTTGCCTTCCCTCGACCGTTATATGCCGTTGTGTGTTCACCCCGAGCCTCCGAGAAAGTCAGGTCGTATGCCGGCGCGAGCGTCCACCTTGCTTCGTCGCCAGGCTTCTCTGGCTCACGCCCGATGAACGCGAAGTTCTTGGTGTGATCGTCGTAGTTGTGAAACAGTGCATTGAAAACCATCACCCTGGCCATTTTTTCGACCTCTGCGGCACTACGCGTCAGCATGTTTGTGAGCTTCAGTAGCCCGCTGTAGTCCATGGATGGCAGTTTGTACGCAGCGTACATAAGCGCAGAAACCGTGATCATGTGAAGCTTTTTATCGCCCTGCCGGTCAAAGCGCTTTGTTGCGAAGAAGCCCTCGCGACTACCGTCATGCATGGTCATGTTCAGGACAATCGACTCAGCCATTTCGACACCTGCGTCCCTGGCCATCAGGTAGTAAGCATACTCAATTGCGCCGGTTTCAACCGGCTCATCTGGTGCCCTGAATTTGACTATCCAGTGATCATAGCCCGGCAGAATTGGCCCAAAAGCGGACGTTGCATGCTGCCCATCAGGAGACATTGCGACAATCGCTTTAGGGCGGGCACCACCAGGCGATCCCCCTGCAAGCCTGAGCTTGGTAAGCACTGCCGAAGTGTCTCCTGACAGGACTTCCACGGAATTCTCGAAGAGCTCTGCAAGATTAATTGTCCCCCTCAGCTCTCCTCTATCCGCTTTTGGATGGTACTCAAACGCTCCCATGGCTCTGTCGCCCATGTAAGCGAGCCGATCCAGGGCAGTAACTGTGTAAGCAGTTCCCTCACCGAATGTGGCATTAAGGAATCTGTCCATCAGCAGCATGCCCCAGCCGTCTGGAAGAGAGTCCGCAAAGGGGCCGTGCAATCCTTCGAACAGTTCAGGAGCACGAGCAAGCTGGGGCTTGTCGTCAAACTTCATCGTGAACGGCGACAGGTTGAAGCCTGTAGCGAGCCATACCGGGTCGTAAGTGAAAAAAATCCCAACCCCCTCCTCCCTGTACAGATCACCGACTTTCACACCGCTTTTGGTGACCTCAAGGGATTCGAAACGCTTCAGCTTCGGATAATCCTGGCGCGGTTTCATTTAGAACCCCGTTTGCGCTTTGAGTTTTTCAGCTCTGTGAGGGAGTTCGGCTGCGAAGGTTTAAACAGAGTCGTTAGCGGAGTCAGCTCATCGAGCGCGGTGGCGAGCAGAATCATCGATTCGAGAGTAATAGAACCTGCAGTCTCGAACCGCTGGATCGACGACTCCGATACCCCTGAAAGGTCTGCCAAGGTCTTCCTCGTGAGGTTTTTCGATAGCCGTAGCTTTTTTGCATTTTTCCCCACATCGCGAGCGATCTCTGCGGGGGAGCTGAGCAAATGCATGAAGGACATGGCAGGCCTCGTTTAATTTTTCCTAATGGCTAAATCTGACTTATTAATGGCATAAAATCAGCATTATTAGTCAGTTTTGACCATTATAGTGCTATTGGCGTGCGCGAGGAAAAATCATATACCTTGCTAACAGTCAGATATGACTATTTATATGGAAAAATTCGCTTTAATAGGTCAGTTATGACTAATTATATCTTCCATGCGCACAACTCAAACTTTGGTTGTCCGTGAGGCTCCGTATCCATTGGGGTTTAGATCATGCGCCGAACGGCGCGCTGCAAGCTCGGCGCACGGGCAGGAAAAAACGCGAGGTCGGAGCCGGGCTTGCCTGCGATGGCGTCGGTGCAGGACGAATCAGGAATCGCGGCGCAGCTCCGGCGGAATCGGCAGGTCCTTGAGCGGGTCGGGCCGCTTGCCCTTGCCCGCGCGGTATTGGCGGATCTGGTACACGTAGGCCAATACCTGCGCCACGGCCAGGTACAGGCCAGCGGGGATCTCCTGGTCGAGGTCGGTAGAGTAGAAGATCGACCGCGCCAGCTCCGGCGATTCCAGCAGCAGAATGTCGTTGGCCACGGCGATTTCGCGAATCTTCAGCGCGGTAAAGTCGCTGCCCTTGGCCAGCAACATCGGCGCGCCGCCCTTCTCCGGGTCGTACTTGAGCGCCACGGCGTAGTGGGTCGGGTTGGTGATGACCACGTCGGCATCCGGCACTGCCGCCATCATCTTGCGCTGGGACATTTCGCGCTGCAGTTGGCGAATCCGCTGTTTGACCTCGGGGCGGCCTTCCTGGTCTTTGTGTTCGTCACGCACTTCCTGCTTGGTCATCAGCAGTTTCTTGTGGCTTTCCCACAGCTGAATCGGCGCGTCCACGGCGGCGATGATGATCAGCCCGCAGGCCATCCACAGCGCACTCCAGCCCACCACCTGCACACTGTGAATAATTGCGGATTCCAGCGGCTCATGGGCAATGCGCAGCAAATCGTCGATGTCGGAGGACAACACCGTCAGCGCCACAAACAGGATCAGGATGAATTTCGCCAGCGCCTTGAGCAGTTCCACCAGCGCCTTGGTGGAAAACATACGCTTAAGCCCAGGCCCAGGGTTCATGCGGCTGAACTTGGGCGCCATGCTGCCGGCGGCAAACAGCCAGCCGCCGAGGGACACCGGCCCGATCAGCGCCGCCAGCAACAGGGTGATAAGCACCGGCTGCACCGCCAGAATCGCGATCTTGCCCGAGTGCAACAGGTACTGGCCCATGGCGCCGGGGCTCAGCAGCACTTCGCGCGGCAGCGAAAAGTTGAGCTTCATCAACTCCATCAGGTCCAGCGCCAGGCCACCGCCGTAGATCAGCAGGCCCCCGGCACCGGCGAGCATCACCGCCAGGGTATTGAGTTCTTTGGAGCGGGCAATCTCGCCCTTTTCCCTGGAGTCCTTTTTACGTTTCTCCGTGGGGTCTTCTGTTTTGTCCTGGCCACTCTCGCTCTCGGCCATGTCTCAACGCGCCCGTGCCAGATCACGTAAAAACTGCAAGGCGTCGGTGGCCAGCGGTTGATACTGATTGAGAATGTCGGCCATGCCGATCCAGAAAATCCCCATGCCCAACACCAGGGTCAGCGGGAAACCAATCGAGAAAATGTTCAGCTGCGGCGCCGCGCGAGTCATCACGCCAAACGCGATGTTGACCACCAGCAGCGCAGTAATCGCCGGCAACACCAGCAACAACGAGGCGCCCAATACCCAACTCATGCGGCCGACCAATTCCCAGAAGTGATTGACCACCAGCCCCGAGCCCACCGGCAAGGTGGTGAAGCTTTCGGTCATGACCTCGAACACCACCAGATGGCCGTTCATCGCCAGGAAAATCAAGGTCACCAGCATGGTCAGGAACTGCCCGATCACTGCCACCGACACGCCGTTGGTAGGGTCGACCATGGACGCGAAGCCCATGCCCATCTGGATCGAGATGATTTGCCCGGCGATTACAAAGGCCTGGAAGAACAACGTCAGCGAGAAGCCCATCAGCGCGCCGATCAATATCTGCTCGGCAATCAGCAACAACGCACTGAGGTCCAGGGCATTCACCGGCGGCATCGGCGGCAAGCCGGGCACGATGACGATGGTAATGGCGAAGGCAAAATACAGGCGGATGCGCCTCGGCACCAAGGTAGTCCCGAACACCGGCATGGTCATCAGCACTGCCGTGACGCGAAACATCGGCAAAATGAAAGACGCCACCCAGGTGCTGATCTGGGTGTCGGTCAAGGCCAGCACAGATTGCATCGGTCAGCCGATCAACTGCGGAATACTGCCGTACAGCTGCAGGATGTATTCCATAAAGGTTTGCACCAGCCACGGGCCGGCGACGATCAGGGTGATCAGCATCACCAGCAAACGCGGGAGGAAGCTCAAGGTTTGTTCGTTGATCTGGGTCGCGGCCTGGAACATCGCCACCAGCAGGCCCACCAACAGGCTCGGCACCACCAGCACGGCGACCATCATGGTGGTCAGCCACAGCGCTTCACGGAACAGGTCGACCGCTACTTCTGGCGTCATGTCACTACACCCCGCCGAAACTGCTGGCCAGGGTGCCGATAATCAGCGCCCAGCCGTCCACCAGCACAAACAGCATGATCTTGAACGGCAACGAAATAATCAGCGGCGACAGCATCATCATCCCCATGGCCATCAGCACGCTCGCCACCACCAGGTCGATGATCAGGAACGGGATAAAGATCATGAAGCCGATCTGGAACGCGGTTTTCAATTCGGAAGTGACGAAGGCCGGCACCAGGATGGTCAACGGCGCCTGATCCGGTGTGGCAATGTCGGTGCGCTTGGACAGGCGCATAAACAGCTCCAGGTCGCTGGAACGGGTTTGCGAGAGCATGAAGTCCTTGATCGGACCCTGGGCCTTGTCTATCGCGTCCTGAGCCGAGAGTTTCTCCGCCAGATAGGGCTGCAAGGCTTGCTGGTTCACCTTGTCGAACACCGGCGCCATGATGAACAAGGTCAAGAACAGCGCCATGCCGGTGAGGATCTGGTTCGACGGTGTCTGCTGCAGGCCCAGGGCCTGACGCAAAATCGAGAACACGATGATGATCCGCGTAAAGCTGGTCATCAGCATGACAAACGCCGGGATAAAACTCAGCGCAGTCATGATCAGCAAAATCTGCAGGCTGACCGAGTATTCCTGGGCGCCGGCCGCGTTGGTGCCCAGGGTGATCGCCGGGATCGACAACGGGTCGGCTGCCAACGCCAGCGGCGCGGCCAGCAACAGCATGAGCGTCAATAAAACGCGCATTACTTCTTATCCTTCTGATCCTTGCCCAGCAACTCCATCAGGCGCTGGGCGAATTCCGGCGTGGCGGTCTCGGTCCTGGTTGCTTCCACCGGCGTCTTGAGTACGTGCAACGGGGTGATGCGGCCGGGCGTGATACCCAGCAGGATTTGCTCTTCGCCCACCTGCACCAGCACCAGCCGATCACGCGGGCCGAGGGCGCGCGAGCCGATCATCTCGATCACCTGGGCATTGCCCGGCCCGATGCGCTGCACGCGGCGCATCAGCCAGGCGAGCACGAAGATCAGACCGACTACCAGCAACAATCCAAGCACCAGCTGGGTCAACTGGCCGCCGATACCACTGCTGACCACAGGTGCCGCAGCCGCCGCTTGGGCGACCGGCTCAGCCGCCAGGGCGCTCAATGGCAGCGCCAGAAACAGTCCCGCCATCGAATACTTCATCTCAGCGCAACTTCTTGATGCGTTCGCTTGGGCTGATCACGTCCGTCAGGCGGATGCCGAACTTCTCGTTGACCACCACCACCTCGCCATGGGCGATCAGGGTGCCGTTGACCAGCACGTCCAGCGGCTCACCGGCCAGGCGGTCGAGCTCGATCACCGAACCCTGGTTGAGTTGCAGCAGGTTGCGGATGTTGATTTCGGTGCTGCCGACTTCCATGGAGATCGACACCGGAATGTCGAGAATCACATCCAGGTTCGGGCCGTCGAGGGTCACCGGGTCGTTGTTTTTCGGCACGCTGCCGAATTCTTCCATCGGCAGGCGTTTGCCGGCCGGCGCCATGGCGGCGTCGGCGGCCAGCAGCGCGTCGATGTCGTCCTGGCCGACATCGCCGGTTTCTTCCAGGGCCGCAGCCCATTCGTCAGCCAGGGCCTGGTCTTCGGCGGAAGTGTTTTCGTGTTCGGTAGCCATTACATGTCCTCGGCGCAGCAAAAATTCATCGATAGAAGGGGCAGATCAGCGACGGTTGATCGGTTCGATCACTTGCAACGCCAGGTTGCCCTTGTGGGAACCGAGCTTGACCTTGAACGACGGCACGCCATTGGCGCGCATGATCAGCTCTTCCGGCAACTCCACGGGGATCACGTCCCCCGGTTGCATGTGCAAAATATCGCGCAAACGCAGCTGGCGACGGGCCACAGTGGCGCTCAAAGGCACGTCGACGTCCAGCAGGTCTTCGCGCAGGGCCTTGACCCAGCGTTCGTCCTGGTCGTCAAGGTCGGACTGGAAACCGGCGTCGAGCATTTCGCGCACCGGCTCGATCATCGAGTACGGCATGGTCACGTGCAGGTCGCCGCCACCACCATCAAGCTCGATGTGGAAGGTGGAGACCACAATGGCTTCGCTGGGGCCGACGATGTTGGCCATGGCTGGGTTCACTTCCGAGTTGATGTACTCGAAATTGACTTCCATGATCGCCTGCCAGGCTTCCTTCAAGTCGATGAAGGCTTGCTCCAGCACCATGCGCACCACACGCAATTCGGTAGGGGTGAATTCACGCCCTTCGATCTTGGCGTGGCGGCCGTCGCCGCCGAAGAAGTTGTCCACCAGCTTGAACACCAGCTTGGCGTCGAGGATGAACAGCGCGGTACCGCGCAACGGTTTGATCTTGACCAGGTTGAGGCTGGTGGGCACATACAGCGAATGCACGTACTCACCGAACTTCATCACCTGCACGCCGCCCACCGCTACGTCTGCCGAGCGGCGCAGCATGTTGAACATGCTGATACGGGTGTAACGGGCGAAACGCTCATTGATCATCTCCAGGGTCGGCATGCGCCCACGGACGATGCGATCCTGGCTGGTGAGGTCATAACTTTTGACGCTGCCGGGTTCGGCAGCCATTTCGGTCTGTACCAGACCATCGTCGACGCCATGCAACAGCGCGTCGATTTCATCCTGGGACAGCAGGTCTTGCACGGCCATGTCGTGATCCTACTGCAATACGAAGTTAGTGAAGAGCGCCTGCTCGACCACGACTTTGCCGAGCTCTTTCTGGGCCACTTCCTGCACGCTGGCAGTGACCTTCTGGCGCAGCATTTCCTGGCCGACCGGGGTGGCCAGGCTGTCGAAGCTCTGCCCGGAGAACAGCATCACCAGGTTGTTGCGGATCACCGGCATATGCACTTTAAGCGCATCCAGGTCCGCCTGGTTACGCGCCAGCAAGGTGATGCTCACCTGCAGGTAGCGTTGGCGACCGTTCTGATTGTAGTTGGCGACAAAGGCCGGCAGCATCGGCTCGAAGATTGCCGGTTGCTTGACGTTAGTGGCGGTTTCGGCGGCGGGAGCCGGTTTGCTCGCGCTGCTGTGCATGATGTACCACGTGCCGCCAATCGAGGCGCCAATGGCCAGGAGCAGGCCCAGCACAATCAGCAGGATCAGCTTGAGCTTGCCTTTGCCTGCGGGTGGGGTTGCTGCTGCGTCGTCACTCTTCGCCATGCCAATAATCCGTCACTATTCGGGGATTCATAGATCTACGGGAAGGCAAGAGCAAGTGTTATGCCAGAGTTGTCTGACTAACCGGGGAACGGCGAACACCCAAAATCAAATGTGGGAGCTGGCTTGCCTGCGATAGCGGTGGATCAGCTCACATCTCTGTGCCTGATACAGCGCCATCGCAGGCAAGCCAGCTCCCACATTGACCGCGTTTTTTGGCTCAAGTCAGGCGTAGTAATCGACGGCGCTGGAGCCGATCACGGTCTGGCTCACCGGCGCGACCGCCGCCGCCACTTCAGCAGCGTCACCCGCATCGCCGCCATCACCACGCCCACCACTGCCGCTTATGCCGCGGGCCTGATTCTGCTGCTGTTGCTCCTGGCCCTGACCCTGCCAGCCACGCGACTGGTCGGAGACGTTGACGTCGACCTGCCCCATGCCTTGCTGGGCAAACATCTCGCGCAAACGGCCGGACTGGCTTTCCAGCGCTTCACGTACCACGGCGTGGCCGCTCATGAAGTTGACCTGGGCTTGCTGGTCGGCGGTCATATTGACCTTGATATCCAGGCGCCCCAGTTCAGCCGGTTGCAACTGAATCTCCGCCGACTTGAGGTTGGCGCTGGACAGGTACATCACGCGGTTGACCACCTCTTCGGTCCAGCCGCTCTGGTGCATGGCCAATGGCGCATTGGCCACGGGCGGCAAGGCGTTCGCGGTTTTCGGCGTGGCAGCCTGGGTCAGCGCGGCCAGGCGGTTGGCGAAATCATCCACCCGCGTGTCGCTGCCGGCGTCTTTCAAATCCTTGAGGCCACCTTCGATCAGCCCACTGAAGGCCTTGTCGCCGCCCTGGTCAGTGCTGTCTTTGGTGGCTTGCTGGTCGACCATACTGGCAAGACCTGCGGCAAAGTTCTGCGCGGCGGTTGGCTGGTCCTGAGTGGAGGTCGGCGCGGCTTTCTGAGGCGTCTGGCTGCTGGCCGACACATGGCCGCCCTGCTCCATGGCCAAGCGCACGGCCGGCATCGAATCCAGCGGATCGGCTTCGGGGTCGAAGGCCGGTTGCTTGGCGTCATCGGTGCCTGCAAGCGGCGCCGCGACCACCGGCTGGGCCGTGTCGTCATGGGTGGCTACCGGCGCGGGCGTTGGCACCGGAACAGGCACTGGCGTAACAACGGCGACCAATGCCGGGTCGACCACCGGATCAGCCGGGGGCTGCTGCGCCAGGGCCGGGTCGGCGGACTTGTCGTCATCACTGCTGGCGCTGTCGTCGGCCTTGGCCGGCTTGGCAGGCAAGGGATTGCCGCTATCGGCAACCGCTGGCGTACTGGCGGCAGGCTTGTCGTTGCTGGCAACCGGCTTGGTATTGGCGTCCGCAGGCTTGTCACGCGAGATTTTGACCGGAGTGTCATTGGTCTTCAGCGTGGGCTTGGGGCTTTGGTTGGCAAACACTTGAGCGAAACCAGGGCCCTTGTCCCGTGGGTCCGCGGCCGCTACAGGCGGTGTGGCGGCCGGCGCTTGAGGCTTGGCCGCGGGGGCAGCCTGAAGGAGCGAATTGGGGGCGACTGGCATAGGTAAAGGTCTCCACTGCACTGGGGGTCGGGGATGCAGTATTGGGAGGTAGAGCAAGAGTTGGGCCAGGTTTGGTTTTTTGACGGTAGATCCATTGTGCTCTGTGGGAGCTGGCTTGCCTGCGATGCAGACACCTCGGTGTATCAGGCAAAACCAGTCGATGCCATCGCAGGCAAGCCAGCTCCCACATTTGGCCGAGACCGGCTTGGCGACTCAATTCAAAGCTGAAAGCGCTGCCTTTCCGACTCATACAGCGGCCGCACCAACGCAAACTCATGATCAATCTGATCAACCAGCGCACCCAAGTCCGCCGACAACTCGACGGACTCCACCTCCAGCCGCTGACACAACTGCGCCAACCGCACCGCCCCAAGGTTGCCACTGCTGCCCTTGAAGCTATGGGCAATCCGGCCCAACGCCTTGGCGTCACCACGCGACTTGCGCAACGCATCGATACGCTTTTGCGAATCGTCCAGAAAGGTATCCAGCAATTTCGGATATTCGCTTTCCATCACTTCCTGCAGGCCCGTCAGCACATCAGGGTCCAGATGAATCTCAAGCACTTGTTCGCTCCTTGATCAAGAATCGGCGGATTATGCCAGAGCCCCCCAGCAAAACTCCACGCACACACTGCGCCCGCCATCGGTCCAGCGTACATCGCTGCTCAGTTGCCGTACCAGGCTCAGCCCCCGGCCAGACAAACGGTCGATATCCAGCGGCCGCGCCAGCACCTGTTCCACGTCAAACCCTGGGCCACTGTCTTCGATGCGCAGCGTCATTTTGCCGCCCGTGGCAGTCGGCAACACCTGCACATGTACCCGCACGTAACCGCTGTTCAACTGCGTCAGGCGCTCGTTGCGCTGGCGGTAATACTCGGAAAATCCTTGGGCATCGCGCTTGAGTCGCGAATCCAGGCCCAGCACGCCATGCTCCAGCGCATTGGAATACAACTCGGCCATCACGCTGTACAGCGCGCCGCTTTGCCCACGCAGGCCATGAATCTCCAGCAGCAATTGCAACAGGTACGGCAACGGGTTGTAGCTTTTGAGCGTTCGCGCACGAAACTCGAAGCTCACCGACCAATCCAACGGGCACGACTGGCCACTGTCGGCATACAGCGGCTCAGCCGCCCGCGACGGCTGGCCAGGCTGCAAGGTGATCTCCACCATGCTGACATCATCGCGCGCCTCACCCCGGAACGCCGCCAGGGCCTGCTCAATCTCCTCAAACAAGCGGTCGGGCTTGCGATTGCTGGCAAATACCTGCTGCAAACGCGCCGCGCCAAATAACTGTTCACTGGCGTTGGCGGTATCCAGCACCCCATCGGACAACAAGAACACCCGGTCGCCCAAGGCCATGGGCCAGACTTCGGTACTGTCATCAAACGCCTGTGCCGAAAGCACACCCAGCGGCAGGTGCCGGGATAACAAAGGCGTACGCTTGCCGGTGGCGATCTCATGCACATAGCCGTCGGGCATGCCGCCGTTCCATACCTCCACCACGCGCCGCTGGGTACTCAGGCACACCAGCGTGGCGCAGCAGAACATGTCCACCGGCAAGATGCGCTTGAGCTTGGCATTCATCTCGCGCAGGGTCTGCGCCAGGCCGTAACCCTTGGCGGTCATGCCGTAGAAGACTTCCGCCAGCGGCATGGCGCCCACTGCGGCCGGCAGGCCATGGCCGGTGAAGTCACCGAGCAGCACATGCATGTCGCCGGACGGCGTGTACGCCGCCAACAACAGGTCGCCGTTGAACAGCGCATAGGGCGATTGCAGGTAACGAATGTTCGGCGCCGCATTGATGCAACCCGAATGCGCTACCTTGTCGAACACCGCCTTGGCCGCGCGTTGCTCATGCAACAGGTAATCGTGGTGCCGGGCGATCTGGTCGCGCTGGCGCAGCACCGTGGCCTGCAGGCGCCGCAGACGGTCCATGGCATTGATCTTGGCGGCCAGGATCAGCGGGTTGTAGGGTTTGGGCAGGAAATCATCGCCACCGGCATCCAGGCATTGGGCCAGGGCTTCGCTTTCGCGCAGCGAGGTGAGGAAGATGATCGGCACCAGCGCCTCACCCGCCAACTGTTTGATCCGCCGCGCCGCTTCAAAACCGTCCATCACCGGCATAAGGGCGTCCATCAACACCAGTTGCGGGCGCTCGCGGGTAAACACCTCGACGGCTTGCGCGCCATTGGTGGCGGTGAGCACCTGGTGGCCCTGACGCCGAATGATGGTCGACAGCAACAATAAATCGGCGGCGCTGTCTTCGGCGATCAGGATCGTCAGTGGTTCAAGGACCGGGGCCAAGGTGCTCAACTGATGTCGAACAGTTTGTCGAAGTTGGAGATGCCGAGGATCTTGCGCACATCGGAGTTGCTGTTGATGACCTGCACTTCGGCCTCATCGCCACCGGCATGGTCCCGCAGCAGCAGGAGCATGCCGAGCGCCGAGCTGTCCAGATAGGTGGCTTCTTTCAGATCTACCACGTAGATGTCGGGCACCTTGTAGAACCGCTCGTAGGCATCGCGAAAGGTCTGGTGGCTTCCGAAATCGAATCGGCCTCTTACTTTAATCGTCAACTTCGTCCCATCCAGGGATACTTCTGACTCGACTGACATGTGACTGCTTCCTTGTCATTGGCAATGTGCAACAAGGTTTAGCAGCTGAACCGGATCTGGGCAACACCGAGCACTCAATGTGGGAGCTGGCTTGCCTGCGATGCAGGCGACGAGGTGTATCAGTGATACAGCGGTGATGCTATCGCAGGCAAGCCAGCTCCCACCTAAGCCAGCACCCACACAGCCCGGCTCCCACAGTAGGCAAGTGGAAACTGTTAGTACTGTGACTGGCGGGGAAGGCGTTGTGACAGCTCATCGAGCAGCTTCTGCTCACGCTTGTCCTCAATCGCCCGCGCTTCGTCGATATAACGCTGCACCAGCTTGCGCAAGCCTTCAACGCGGGCAAACGCCGCCTGCCAACTTTCACGGGCTTTATCAAGATTGTTCTGGTGCCAGGCCAGGCTCTGGCGCTGCTGGCCCACAGCGGTTTCCAACTGGTTAAGAAAGCCCTGGTAGCCCATCAACCACTGTCCGGACACACCCTTGCTGCCACGCTCGATCCACTGCTGCTGGTATTCGCCGCGAAAGCGCTCCAGGTCGCCCAGCTTGCTTTCCGCCAGGCGCACCTGCCCCTGGAAGTAACCCAGGCGTTGCACGGCGGTTTTTTCGGCCTTTTCGGCCATGTCCACCACTGGGGCCAGGCGTGAAGAACGGGTGCTGGCCATGGCTTAACCGCCCGGCGCCGGAGCGAAGATCGAGCCCAGGTGAGCTTCGCTTTCGCCCATGCTGATCTTGTCGTTGAGCCCCTGGCGCAGGTAGCTCACCAGTTGCGGTTGCAGCGCGATGGCCAGGTCGGTTTCGCGATCACCACCGGCCACGTAGGCGCCGACGCTGATCAGGTCGCGGCTCTGCTGGTAGCGCGACCACAGTTGTTTGAAGTGCTGCGCACGCGCCATGTGCTCGGGCGTGACCACCGCCGGCATCACCCGGCTGATCGAAGCTTCGATGTCGATGGCCGGGTAGTGCCCTTCCTCGGCCAGGCGCCGCGACAGCACGATGTGGCCATCGAGCACGCCCCGCGCCGAGTCGGCAATCGGGTCTTGCTGGTCATCGCCTTCGGACAACACGGTGTAGAACGCGGTGATCGAACCACCACCGGCCTCGGCATTACCGGCGCGCTCCACCAGCTTGGGCAGCTTGGCGAACACTGAAGGCGGGTAGCCTTTGGTGGCGGGCGGTTCGCCGATGGCCAAGGCGATTTCCCGCTGGGCCTGGGCGAAACGTGTGAGCGAGTCCATCAGCAACAGGACATTCTTGCCCTTGTCGCGAAAATATTCGGCGATACGCGTGCAGTACATGGCGGCGCGCAGGCGCATCAGCGGCGCATCGTCCGCAGGCGACGCGACTACCACCGAGCGTTTGAGGCCTTCTTCACCGAGGCTGTGCTCGATGAACTCTTTCACTTCACGGCCGCGCTCGCCGATCAGCCCGACCACAATAATGTCGGCCTCGGTAAAACGCGTCATCATGCCCAGCAACACCGACTTACCCACGCCCGTACCGGCAAACAGGCCCAGACGCTGGCCGCGACCGACCGTCAATAAACCGTTGATGCTGCGTATGCCCACGTCCAGCGGCACACTAATGGGGTTGCGGTTGAGCGGGTTGATGGTCGGGCCGTCCATCGGCACCCAGTCTTCGGCCTTCATGCCGCCCTTGCCGTCGAGTGCGCGGCCGGCGCCATCGAGCACGCGGCCGAGCATGCTCATGCCCATCGGCAGGCGGCCGGTGTCGGCCAACGGCACCACGCGGGCGCCAGGGGCGATGCCCGCCAGGCTGCCGACCGGCATGAGGAAAATCTTGCTGCCGGAAAAGCCCATCACCTCGGCTTCGACCTGCACCGGGTGGTAGCTGTCGTCGTTGATCACCAGGCAGCGGCTGCCCATGGCGGCGCGCAGGCCTTCGGCTTCGAGGGTCAGGCCGACCATGCGCAGCAGGCGCCCTTCGAGGATCGGCTGGCCGGGCAACTCCGTGGCCTCGGCGTAGCCACCCAGGCGCTTGGCGAAGCTGGTGCGATCAAGGCGCATCGGTGGCGTCCAGATCAACGCTCAGGTCAGGTTCGGCGGGGTTCAACACCTGCTCATGCACCTGATCCAACAGCTTGGCCATGATCTGGCTGATGCGGGTTTCCACCGTGGCATCGATGCGGCTGTGTTCGGTTTCCACGCGGCAACCACCGGGCAACAACGCCGCGTCCTCGACGATGCGCCAGGTTTCTTCATGGCGCTCGCGCAGGGCTTTGACCTGTTCGAAATCCTGCGGGTTGATGTACAGGCGCACATTGCCCACGCCCAACGGCAGCAGCTTGAGGGCTTCGCGCATGACGCTTTCGATATGGCTGGAATCGAGCACCAGCTCGCGCTGGATGACTTGCCGGGCAATGTGCTCGACCAGGCCGACCATGGCTTTTTCGATCTGCGAGTCCTGCTCGGCAATCGGGTCGAACAGCGTACCCATCAGCCGCTCAAGGCTGGCGAGTTTGACGCCGAGCGCCTCTTCGGCTTCCTGGCGTACTTTGAGGGTAGTGCTGCGAAAGCCGTCTTTTTCGCCGGCCGCAAAGCCTTCGTTGTAGGCTTCCTGGCGGATGGCTTCCAACTCTTCAAGGGTCAGTGGCTGGACTTCATCCAGTGGCACTTCTTCCATCTCTACCGGCGTTTCAACCAACGGCTCGGGCTCAGGTTCCGGCACATGTGGATCGAAGCTGGGCAGCGACCAGATGTCGAACCCGCCGACATCCCGCGCGCGAATCAGATCGCTGGGCGTCTCATCTTTGTTCGACATGGGACGCGCCTTAGATCATTTCTTCGCCGCCCTTCCCACCGAGAACGATTTCTCCGGCTTCGGCCATACGGCGGGCAATGGTGAGGATTTCTTTCTGCGCGGTTTCGACGTCGCTGACGCGCACCGGGCCTTTGGCTTCGAGGTCGTCGCGCAACAGTTCGGACGCACGCTTGGACATGTTCTTGAAAATCTTCTCTTTGACGTTTTCGTCCGAGCCTTTGAGGGCCAGCACCAGCACGTCGGAGGAGACTTCGCGCAGCAACGCCTGGATGCCACGGTCATCGACATCGGAGAGGTTGTTGAACACGAACATGAGGTCTTCGATCTGGCCGGACAGGGTGTCGTCGATCTCGCGGATCGAGTCCATCAACTGGCCTTCGACCGAGCTGTCGAGGAAGTTCATGATGTCGGCCGCACGCTTGATGCCGCCCAAGGTGGTGCGCGAAGCGTTCGAGTTGCCAGAGAACTGCTTCTCCAGAATCGTGTTGAGTTCTTTCAGGGCTGCCGGCTGCACGGTGTTCAGCGACGACACGCGCAGAATGATATCCAGGCGTACTTTATGGTCGAAGTGGCCGAGCACTTCACCGGCCTGGTCCGGGTCGAGGTAAGCGACGACGATGGCCTGGATCTGCGGGTGCTCGTAGCGGATCACGTCGGCCACCGCGCGCGGCTCCATCCACTTGAGGCTGTCCAGGCCACTGGTGTTGCCACCCAGCAGGATGCGGTCGATCAGGCCGTTGGCCTTGTCTTCGCCAAGTGCCGAGGTGAGCATCTTGCGGATATAGCTGTCGGAGCCGACGCCCAGGCTGGTCTGGTCGCCGACGATCTCGACGAACTCACTCATCACCTGCTCGACTTGCTCGCGGTGCACATTGCGCATCTGCGCCATGGCCACGCCCACGCGCTGGACCTCTTTAGGCCCCATGTGGCGCAGCACTTGGGCAGCGTCGGTTTCACCCAGGGACAGCAACAGGACTGCGGCTTTGTCGACCTTGGTGAGCTTGGCAACAGCGGCTCGATTATCACTCATCTGCGTTGATCCACTCTTTCACGACCTGGGCCACACGGCCCGGGTCTTCTGCTACCAGACTCTTGATTGCGTTCAGCTGAGCGTCATAGCCTTCGCTCGGGCTTGGCAACAGGATGCTTTGCGGGCCGCCGAGGCTGACGCGGTCGTTGGCCAGTTCGCCGTCCAGGCCGCCCATGCCACCCAACTCGACGTCGCCACCGGCCAAGGCCAGCTGTTTCTTGCCGTTGCCGGTGATGTTGTTGAGCACCGGACGCAGCACGCCGAACACCAGCACCAGAATGAACAACACACCCAGCACTTGTTTAACGATGTCCCAGAACCACGGCTGCGTGTAGAACGCAGGGTCGGCGATCACTTCGGCGCGCTCGGCGGAGAACGGCATGTTGATCACGCTGACGCTGTCACCCCGGCTGGCGTCGAAGCCGACGGCGTCCTGCACCAGGCGCGTGAAACGGGCCAACTCATCAGTGCTCCAAGGCGCACGGGTGACGGCGCCGTCAGCCGGGTTGACCTTGACCTGATCATCGACCACTACCGACACCGACAGGCGATTGATCTTGCCCTGCTGCTGCTTGGTGTGGCTGATGGAACGGTCGAGTTCGAAGTTCTTGGTCGACTGGTTACGCTTGTCCGCCGGGTACGGCGCGAGCATCGGCTGGCCGGTGGCCGGGTCCATGATCTGCTGGCCGTTGGCGTCCAACAATGGCTGCCCAGGCTGGATCGCGCCAGCCGTAGCGGCCGCGCCACCGGTGGTTTGTGGTGCAGTCGCCGGAGCCGGTGGCTGGTTGCTCAGGGCACCCGGCACACCTTGCGGGCCATTGCTGGCGGTGCGTTGTTCGCTGGTGGACTGCTCGCTGCGCAGCGCCGGTTGGTCGGGGTTGAACTGTTCGGAGGTCGACTCGACCGCGCTGAAATCCACGTCGGCGGACACTTCAGCCTTGTAGCGATCGTTGCCCAACACCGGTTGCAGGATGTTGTGCACGCGTTGGGTCAGCATGCTTTCCATGCGACGGCTGTAGTCGAACTGCTTGCCGGCCTGGGTCAGCGCGGAGTTCTCGGCCTGGTCAGACAGCAGGTTGCCCTTCTGGTCGACCACGGTGATTTGCGACTTGCTCAATTCGGGAACGCTGGTGGCCACCAGGTTGATGATCGCCAGTACCTGGCCAGGCTCCAGGGAGCGGCCGGAAAACAGTTCAACCAATACCGAGGCACTGGGCTTGCGTTCGTCACGCACGAACACCGAGCTTTTCGGGATCGCCAGGTGCACGCGGGCGCCCTTGACGTTGTTCAGGCTGCTGATGGTGCGCGCCAGCTCGCCTTCCAGGCCACGACGGTAGCGGGTGGCCTCCATGAACTGGCTGGTGCCCAGGCCCTGGTCCTTGTCGAGGATTTCAAAACCGATATTGCTGTCGGACGGCGTTACGCCGGCCGCAGCCAGCTTCATGCGCGCACGGGCCACGTCATCAGCCTTGACCAGCAAGGCGCCGGAGTTGGGCTCCACGGTGTAGGCGATGTCGGCGGCGGCCAGGGTTTCCATGATCTGCTTGGAATCCATGCCGGCCAGGCTGCCGTACAGCGGGCGGTAATCAGGTTGTTGCGACCACAACACCACGGCAAAACCAATCGCCACACTGGCGGCCAGGCCGACCATCAGGCCCACCTGACGCAGCATGGTCATTTCCGAGAGGTTTTCCAGGAACGACAGGCCAAACAGCGGCGGCTTGCCGTCTGCCTTGGCGGGTACGTTGTCGGAGACTGCTTCTGCCATGACTTAAATCTCGTCCTTAAACCGGCATCTGCATGATGTCTTGATAAGCCTGAACCAGCTTGTTACGCACTTGGGTCAAGGCTTGAAAGGAAACGCTGGCCTTTTGCGAGGCGACCATCACATCGGTGAGGTCCACGCCGCTCTTGCCGATCTCGAAGGCGGTGGCCAACTGATTGGAGGCTTGCTGGGTGTCGCTGACTTTGTTGATTGCCTGACCGAGCATGTCGGCAAAACTGCTTTGGCCCAATTCCGGCGCTGGCGCGACGGATTTCGGTTGAGCCATGGCATCCATTTGCATGGAGCGCATATCCAACATCAACCGATTGAACTCAATACCCTGGCTCATGACCTTCTCTCTCCGACGACCCGCAATTTTTTGACACTACGCAGCGGTTACTACGGGTGGTAGCAACAAGGGTGCCAGCTCCGTGGCAATTCGTAAGAAAAGGCGACAAACCCTGTCAGCCCAAGAATTTTTCACGTGGCGAAAAGGTAGGCTTCCACGTCCATCCCGGCGTCGCGCATCTGTGCCAGCTTGTAGCGCAGGGTGCGCGGGCTGATGCCCAGGCGCTCAGCGGCCTCTTTGCGGCGGCCGCGCTCGGCACGCAAGGTGTCGATGATCATCTGGAATTCGCGGCGGCGCAGGTCGTCGCCCAGGGCACCGCCGGACTCGGTTTCGGCAGCCGCCACAGGTGCGGGCGCCAGGCTCGGCAACGGCGCGCTGCCATTGCCCATGGCCAGGCAGAAGTCTTGCGGCTGGATCAAGCCGCCCTGCTGCAAAATCAGCGCGCGCTGGATGGCGTTGTCCAATTCGCGCACGTTGCCGGGCCATGGGTAGCTGATCAGGCAAGCCTGGGCCTCAGCCGACAACCGCGCCTGGGCGTGCTTCATTTTTTTGACGTGGTTGTTCAGCAGGCGCTCGGCCAGCGGGATGATATCCGCCGGGCGCTCGCGCAACGGGCGCCAGGCCAGCGGGAATACGGATAGCCGGTAGAACAGGTCTTCACGAAAGCGCCCCGCCGCCACTTCGCCCGCGAGGTCGCGGTTGGTGGTGGCAACCACGCGGATATCCAGCTGGATCGGCTTGCGTGCGCCCACACGCTCAACCTCACGCTCCTGCAACACCCGCAGCAGCTTGGCTTGCAGGCCCAGGGGCATTTCCGAGATTTCGTCGAGCAGGATGGTGCCGCCGTCGGCCTGTTCGAACTTGCCGGCCTGGGCCGCGATGGCGCCGGTGAACGAGCCTTTTTCATGGCCGAACAAGGTGGCTTCAAGCATGTTGTCGGGGATGGCCGCGCAGTTGATCGCGATAAAGGGTTGTTTGGCGCGGCTCGATTGCTGGTGGATATACCGCGCCAGCACTTCTTTACCGGTGCCGGACTCGCCGGAGATCAGCACGGTGGAATCGCTACGCGCCACACGCGCTGCCAGTTCCAGCAACTGTGCGCTGGCCGGCTCAAAGGCAATCGGGCCTTCGCCGTCGGCATTCGAAACAACGCCGAGTGCATGCCGGGCAACCAGTTCGATCAGGGCTTTAGGCTCAAAGGGTTTGACCAGGTAATCCGCCGCGCCCTGGCGCATGGCGTCCACCGCCCGCTCCACGGCGCCATGGGCGGTCATCAGCAGCACCGGCAACTGCGGCTGGCGCGCGCGCAGCAGGCCGAGCAACTGGTGGCCGTCCATGCCGGGCATGTTGACGTCACTGACCACCAGGCTGAAAGATTCCTGCTCAACCGCCTCCAAGGCTTCCTCGGCAGAACCGACCGCCCGGTAGTCATGGCCCGCCAACAGCAGCGTGTCAGCCAATGCTTCACGCAGGGCGCGATCGTCTTCGACCAATAAAACCTTGATAGCCATAGTCCTTTTACTCCGCGCTTGCCGTGCTGGAAAACAGCGGCAAGGTCATCAATGCACAGGTGCCACGCCCCAACCGGGAGTGCAGCTGCAATTCTCCCTGATGCGCGCGTGCCACGGCCTTGACCACGGTCAGGCCGAGGCCAGTGCCGTTGGTCTTGGTGGTAAAAAACGGTTCGCCCAAGCGTTGCAGCACACACGGCTCAATGCCGCTGCCGCTGTCGCTGATACACAGGCGCAGGGTTTGCTCGCGGGTGTACAGGTGCACCTTGAGCCGCGCCCCGGGCAGGCTTGCCTGGGTGGCGTTTTCGATCAGGTTGAGCAAAGCGCCGACCAGGGTGTCGCGGTTGCACAGCAACTCGCCCTGGTGGCTGTCGCACTGCCAACGCACCTGGGCGTCCTGGATATGGGTGGCCGCCGCCGCTTGCAGCGACTGCATCAACATAGCCGGCGTAACGCGGTCGGTCAGCGGCAATTCGCCGCGGGCAAACACCAGCATGTCGCGCACCTGGTGCTCCAACTCATGCAGGCGCTCTTTAAGGCGGCCAGCAAAACGTTGGTGGGTGGCGGCCGGCAATTGCTCATCAGTCAAATGACTGGCGTAGATCAGCGCCGCCGACAACGGCGTGCGGATCTGATGCGCCAAAGAAGCAACCATCCGCCCCAACGACGACAAGCGCTCATGGCGCGCCAGTTGGTCTTGCAGGTGACGGGTTTCCGTCAGGTCGTTGAGCAGCACCAGTTGGCCAGGCTCGGCGTCCAGGGAACGGGTGGCGATGGACAGACGGCGGCCGTCCTTGAGGGAGATTTCGTGGCCGTCGTCTTCACGGGGGGCGAAGCAACGGGCGATGACTTCCCGCCATAACTCGCCTTCCAGCGGCAGGCCGAGCATGTCGACGGCAGCCGGGTTGGCTTCACGCACGCGGCCCTGATCATCAATGACGATCACGCCACCGGGCAGCAGCGACAGCAGGTTTTGCAGACGGTTGGCCAGGCGCTCTTTCTCGGCCAGCTCTTGCATGCGCTGGGCACTGACCACCGCCAGTTCGCCTTTAAGCTCGGAAACCCGCGCCTCCAGCAAGCTGTAAGAGTCAGTCAGTTGGCTCGACATCTGGCTGAACTGCGAGAACGCCTGCTCAAGACCCTGCCGGGTAAGCGGCTCTGCAGACGGAACGAGCCCCGGGATAGCAGGGGCTGTAGAAAGTTGGGCGGCGTGGGGCATCATGCTCTCTCGCTTGGCTGACCGTCAGTTAAACGGAACGTTGCGAGGGCTATAGCAATACCCGTGCCGAAAAAAAACTACTGATATTTCAGTAGCTTAAAAAACAGGCGTCAATCATCCGCCTGTTCATCACCTTCCCGGCGGCTCATACCGTACTTGCGCATCTTCTCAACCAAGGTGGTTCGACGGATACGCAAGCGCTCGGCGGCACGGGCGACAATGCCGTTGGCATCGTCCAGCGCCTGCTGGATCAGGCCTTGTTCGAGGCTACCGAGGTAGTCCTTCAAGTCCAGGCCTTCGGGCGGCAGCATGGCGGTGGAGCCGAAGTCCGGCGTGTGGCCGTTGATGGCCACGCGCTCTTCGAGGTCGGTGCGCAGGCTGTCGACCAGTTGCTCGTCTTCGTCGTCGACGTAGCGAAATTTCTTCGGCAACTCGACCACGCCGATCACACCGTAGGGGTGCATGATCGCCATGCGCTCCACCAGGTTGGCCAGCTCACGCACGTTGCCCGGCCAGCCGTGGCGGCACAGGGACATGATCGCGGCGGAGTTGAAGCGAATCGAACCGCGCTTTTCGTGCTCCATGCGCGAGATCAACTCGTTCATCAGCAACGGGATGTCTTCCACGCGTTCGCGCAGCGGGGCCATCTCGATGGGGAATACGTTGAGGCGGTAGTACAGGTCTTCGCGGAAGCTGCCGACCTCGATCATGCTTTCGAGGTTTTTGTGGGTGGCCGCGATGATGCGCACGTCGACGCTCTGGGTCTTGTTGCTGCCCACGCGCTCGAAGGTGCGTTCCTGCAACACGCGCAACAGCTTGACCTGCATCGGCAGCGGCATGTCGCCGATTTCGTCGAGGAACAAGGTGCCGCCGTTGGCTAGCTCAAAACGCCCGGCACGGCTGGTGATCGCCCCGGTAAAGGCGCCCTTCTCGTGGCCGAACAGTTCGCTTTCGAGCAGCTCTGCCGGGATCGCCCCGCAGTTGACCGGCACGAAAGGCCCGTCGCGGCGCTTGGAGTGGTAGTGCAGGTTGCGGGCGACCACTTCCTTGCCGGTGCCGGATTCGCCAAGGATCAGCACGCTGGCGTCGGTGTCAGCGACTTGCTGCATCATCTGGCGCACGTGCTGGATCGCACGGCTGGTGCCGACGAGGCTGCGGAACAGGTTGGGTTCACGGTGACGGCCGCGCTCGCGGGCCTGGTCGTACATCTCGCGATAGACCTGGGCACGGTGCAGCGAATCGAGCAATTTGCTGTAGCTGGGCGGCATTTCCAGGGTTGAAAGCACGCGGCGGCGCTGGTCTTCCGGCAGGTCCACGGAAGAAATATCGCCCATCAGCAACACCGGAAGGAACTCATCCCAGGTCGACAGTGTCTTTAACAGGCCCAAAATGGCGCCAGGAGCATTTACCGTCCCGATCAGCACACAGATAACTTCACGGCTCGACGACAAAGAGCTGACCGCCTGCTGCCAGTCATGGCTGCCGCAGGGTAAATTTTCTTCACCGAGAAAATTTAAAATCACCGCTAAATCGCGGCGGCGGACGCTATCGTCATCAATCAGCAGAATTTTGGTTTCACGCCACATGCAATAGCAACTTCCCTAGTAAAACTTCCTGCCCCAGAGTGAGGGCAATCGAGACGCCTGTAGGACTTCATACCTTACTGACGCCTGAAATCTGAAAACAGCACTAGTTAAGTCAAAAATACGAGCACAGTCAAATATATGACGCGCTGTTCGGATTAACTGAGCCAGTTCAGCCGAACAGATGGTAAACCTTTGACGCACTTTGCGCGCGGTTGATCTGCGACATCTCTTCGAAAATCGCCTGGCGCTCGCCGGTCGTCACTTCCAGCAACTGCTGATACACCGCCAGCAGGCTTTCCAGCTTTTCCCGCAGTGCATCCTCGTCCACCGGCGCTTCGCTGAGCACTTCATCGATGACGTTGCGGCAGCCCATATCCAGTTCACCAATGGCGTCCCAGTTGCGCTCCGCCAACGCGCCGATCAGCGCTTCACGGGTTTCATCAATGCGTTGCAGTGCGTGGCTCATGACGTATTCCTCAAGGCCGTTGGCCTTATTGTGCAGCACCTTGTGGCTCAGCGATGGCATCCCAGCCTTCTTTTACGGTAATCAGCAAACGGGCGACTTCGTCGATCATGTCGGCGTCGTTATGCAGGTTGGCTTCCATCAAACGGTTTGTCATGTACACATACAAGCCTTCCAATTGCTGGACGTATTCCTTGTTATCGCTTTTTTCCGCATTCAGGCCATCACGAAGGCCGATCAGGATATCGGTGGCCTTGCCCAGCATCAGGCCTTTCTGAGCGACGTCGCCACGCGCCAGCGCGCCTTTGGCTTGGGCCATACGGTCCAGGCCACCTTCCATCAGCATCTGCACCAGGCGATGCGGGCTGGCCTCAGAGATTTGGGCATGGGAATTGACCTTCTGGTATTGGCGAAGGGCTCTCATGGGATTCATGTTTCTACCTCGTGACAGGCAACAGCGAGAAGGTTTTCAGTAACCAATATGTCGACTGGGTCGCAAAAAACTTTAACCCGCCGGTCTCAGAAAGAACAAAGCCCAGGTCAACGGACCCGGGCTTTTTTTATGCGATCAATCAGCTGCTGCTGCTTTTCGAATTACTGATCGCATTGAGCGTGCCGAGAATGCTGTTGCTCTGCTGGCGCAACTGCGCCACCAGGGTATCCATGGCCGTGTACTTGCGGGTCAAGGCGTCTTGCATCGTCGTCAGACGCTCATCCAGATCGGTCTGCTGCTTGGTCAGATCTTTCAGGCTGTCGGCCAACGACGTCGTGCGTGTCGCCAGAATCCCGGTGGTGGGCTTGGCGTAGGAGTCGGTCGCGGCCGTCAAGCGTGCGAGCAGACCGGTCTTGCCGCTGAAGATACTGTTGATATCGGCGGCATTGGTCAGCACCGCCTTGTCCCACTGCTTGCTGTCGATGCTCAGCGCGCCTGTATCCTGGTCGGTGGTGACACCAAATTGCGCCAGGGACTTGATGGTACCGTTGCCGGAGAGTGAGTTGAACTCGTTACGGATCGCCGCCTGCAAGGTGCGCATGGTCGAGTCGCCGGTCAGGGTCGCGGCAATGGAGTTACCGGCAGCATCTTTGGTGACCTTGGTCTCGGCGTTCATGGCCTTGAGCAGGGCGTTATAAGTGTCGACGAAGCCCTTGACCCCGGACTTGAGCGCGGTGGTGCTGGTGGTGACCGAAATGGTCATGGCCGTACGTGGCGCGTCTTTAGTCTGATCGTTGGCCGTGACCGTAGGCGACAGCGACAGCAATTTAATGCTCACCCCACTCACCGCATCCGTGATGCTGTTGGATTTGGACTCCGCCGCAATACCATCAATGGTGTACTTGGCGTTCTGAGGCGGGCTGACTACCGTGTAGCCGGTATCAATCCCAGAGTTGCCCGACATCGTCAGGTCCGAACCAACCCCGCCATTGGTGGAGGTCAGAATAAGACGCGAACCCGTGGAGTCTGTGAGGATGTTGGCACTCAAGCCGGCGGTGCCGAACGTGGTGTTGATCGAATCACGCACCTGTTGCAGCGTCGCGCCCGCCGGCACACTCAGGTCGAAGTTCTTGCCCGACTGCGAGATGGTCAGCGTTGTCGGCGTGGTGCCGGCGTTCACGACTGTCGACTGGCCACCGACAAACGTTTTGGTCGATAGCTTCGACGGTGTGGCCAGCTGGTTGACGATCAACGAAAAGCTACCGTTCGCAGCCCCCGGGTTAGCCGTCATGGTGGCGACCTTTTCATCCGAAGACGTACCGGTCAAGCCACTGAAGCTGTTATCGGTGCCCATGCTGGTCAGCGCACCACGGAAGGCGTCCAGGGCAGCCTGGATCTTGCCGATCGACGACAGCTGGGTAGTTGCCTTTTGCGATTGGGTGTTGATCTGCGCCTGTTTCGGCGCGCGCTCGGCATCCACCAGGGACTTCACAATCGCCTGGGTATCGAAGCCCGATCCCACGCCCGTAATCGTTGTACCCGCCATCATCTTTCTCCTGTTCCGGTGGCTGCCGTTATCTTGACGAACAACACTTCAAGTCGTAGCAGCAACAAATTTCATGCCAGCTTAAGCCTTGTCGTCAAACAACACGTGGCTGGCGCTGGACAAGCTTTGCGCCAGCTTCAAGGCAGTTTCCGAGGGAATCTGGCGGATCACTTCACCGGTGTCGGTGGCAATGACCTTGACCACAACCCTGTGGGTGGAATCATCAATAGAAAAATCCAGATTACGCTGGGCCGCTTGTACGAATTCTTTAATATCAGTGACCGCTTTTTCCAGATCGCCCTTTTGGGACGCGTCTGCGGTTGGCGCGGCCGGCTCAACCTTGCTCTTGTCTTTGTCAGCAACCACAGGTGCCGCACTGCCTTGAGTGGCCAGCGGCGGATAAGACAAGTTCAACTTTACATTCATGTCCATGCCCAATCTCCTCTGATTGGAAAAGACGAAAGGGCACGTAAACGCGCCCTTCCGTCAGTTACCAAGTGCCGTGATTACTGAAGCAGCTTCAGTACAGCGGATGGCAGCTGGTTAGCCTGCGACAGGATCGCAGTGGAAGCGGACTGCAGGGTTTGCTGCTTGGTCAGTTCAGCGGCTTCGGAAGCGAAGTCGACGTCCTGGATGGTGGAGCGAGCAGCGGTGCTGTTTTTCTGGATGTTGGACAGGTTATCCACAGTGCTGGTCAGACGGTTCTGTACCGCACCCAGGCCCGAACGGGAGCTGGAGATGGTAGCGATAGCCTGGTCGATCACGGACACAGCGTTCTGGGCCTTGGTGGCGTCAGTCACGTCGGTCTGCGATACGAGGGTCTTGGTCGAAGCAGCCGAAGTAGCGGCACCGAAGACATCGGTCACACCAGCACCTTCCAAGGAGTAACCCTTCGAGGAGTTCAAGTTCACAGCGCCGGTAGCGATTAGGCCGTCGGCCAGGGCAATACCAGTGCCGTAAGCGCCGGCACCGTTTTTAGTGGCAACAGTGATCGAACCGGCAGCAGTCGAAGAGCTGAAAGTCAGGTTTTCGCCGGTGTCGGATTTAACCGACAGGGTGCCTTTGGATTGGTCAAAGTTAACGCTGATACCCAGTTTGGCCGAGTTGGACTTCAGCTGTTCTGCCAGGCTGGCGGTGTCAGTCACGCCAACGAACGTAGTGGCTTGGCCGCCAACGGTCATGGTGAACGAAGCCGGAGCGGTAGCAGCAGCGCCGCCGACCACGAACTGTGCTTCGGTGCTGGCGGTAGCGCTCAGACCACCGATAGCACCGTTCAGCTGGGCAGCAATTTGTTGAGCAGAAGCTTTAGCACCGATAGTAACGGAGGCAGTCTGGCCGTTACCGGTTACGGCGATTGGGCCACCTGCAACTCCCGTAGTGCTCGGAGCGATGCCCAGGCTGCTGATCTGCTGCGAACCGATGTTGTTGGCTGCAACGTTGTCCAGGGACAGGTTGATGGTTTCGTTAGCGTTGGCGCCAACCTGGATAGCTTTGGTACCGTACGAACCGTCCAGCAGCTTCTGGCCACCGAAAGTAGTGGTTTGAGCGATACGGGTCAGTTCCGAAGTCAGAGCCTGGTATTCGTCGTTGTTCGACTTACGGTCGTCGGTGCTCAGGGAGCCGGTAGCCGAGGACAGAGCCAGGGTACGCATTTTTTGCAGAATGTCGGTCGAAGCCTGCATTGCGCCTTCAGCGGTCTGCGCGATGGAGATACCATCGTTGGCGTTCTTTACAGCTTGACCCAGGCCGTTGATCTGGCTGGTCATGCGGTTAGCGATACCGAGGCCGGCGGCGTCGTCTTTAGCGCTGTTGATACGCAGGCCGGAAGACAGGCGCTGCATGGAAGTGGCCAGGGCGCCGCCAGCTTTGTTCAGGTTGCCCTGAGTAGTGATCGAAGCAATGTTGGTGTTTACTGTTAAAGCCATGACGAAATCCTCGTTGGATGGATACTGCGGCTTCCGGCCCTGGCAACCGCCGGGTGTGGCCTGAGAACCTACGTAATAGTTATCGTCGTGGGAGCCGGTTGCTTGAGGGTTTTTTTGAAATTTTTTACTAGCCCTATGCCATCCCTTGCATTTCAAGGGTTTACGGTAGCTCAAAACCCCGGATTCATTGGCTTTTCTGGCGCCAAATAAAAAACGCCGATGATCGGTCGATCATCGGCGTTTTTTTATGAAGCGCTCGTAGAGCGCGTTCAGGCTATTAAAGCGTCACGGGCGATAGAGAATCGCCGAGCCCCAGGACAGGCCCACACCAAAGCCACTGATCGCCACGCGCTTCCAGGTCGCGCCCATCACGTGCTTCTCCAGCAGCAGTGGAATGCTTGACGACACGGTGTTACCGGTCTCGACCATGTCCTTGATGAACTTGTCCACCGGCGCATCTTCAAAACGCCGCGCCACGGCATCGACAATCGCCGCACTGCCTTGGTGAATGCAGAACGCATCGATGTCGTCAGCCTTGAGGTCGGACTCATTGAGCAACTCGTGCAAATGCGCCGGCACCTTTAGCAAGGCAAAGTTGAATACCTGGCGGCCATTCATAAAGAACACGCCGTCGCTGACCTTCAGGTGCGGTGCGCCGGAACCATCAGTGCCGAACTTGGACTTGCCCAGCAACCATGGCGCGTCTTCGCCCATCCAGGTGGCGGTGGCGGCGTCGCCGAACAACATGGTGGTGTTGCGATCTTCTGGGTCGACGATTTTCGAATACGGGTCGGCGGTGATCAGCAGTCCGTTTTTCAGGCCAGCGGCTTCCATGAAACCCTTCATCGCGTAAATGCCGTAGACATAGCCGGAGCAGCCCAGGGAAATATCGAAGGCGGCCACATGGGTCGGCAGGCCGAGCTTGTCCTGAACGATGGCGGCGGTGTGGGGCAGACCCTCTTCGTCGCCGTTCTGGGTCACGACGATCAGCGCGTCAATCGACTCACGCTTCAAATCCGGGTTGTTGGCAAACAAAGCGTTGACCGCCTCGACACACAGATCGGAGGTTTCCTGCGCGGCTTCCTTGCGCGGCAAGAACGCCGAACCGATCTTGCCAATGATGAATTCTTCATCCTTGGCGAATTTGGCACCCTGGGCGTAGTTATCGATCCCGTCTGCCGGCACGTAACTGGCGATGCTTTTTATGCCAATCATTGTGGCTTCCCAATACTAAATAGCTGGAGAACACCCCGCGAACGGTGTCGGGGGCGCTGACAATAAAGGGGATAACCCCACAAAAATCTCGCTGAAAGCCTGCGCGCAACGACCTGGCGACGACTTATCCTTTTCACACGATACAGTGAAGATGCGCTTTATGACTCACAGGTCACTCAATTTTGTGTGCTTTGTGCAAAACCTTCAAACAATTAAGCCGCACAAACGACAACGGCCCAGCCTGTTTCCAGGCTGGGCCGCTGCGTATTCGCGATGAATTTACATGCGGCTGAACAGGGTCAACTGGGAAATTTTCACGAAAGCCAGCTGCGACGCCTGCAGCATGGTTTGCTGCAACGTCAGGTTGATCGCCGCCTCACCCATGTCGATGTTGGCCAGATCACTCATGGTGCTGGTATTGGCCAAGCCAATACTGGTGTTTTCACCGGCCTGGATATCCAGGGCATTCTGCCGCGCACCGATGGAGCCGCGCACGTTATCGAGCTGGGTACGTGAATTGGCCAGGTTGCTGATCGATGCATCCAGGACATCCTTGAGCTTGATCGCCGCCGCCGGATTGTTGTCGGCAGGTTGCTCCAGTGCCTGACGCAACTGGCTGAGGGTATCCAGCGCGTTCTGGGTTTTCTTGGTACTGGCACCGACTGAGAACTGATCACCCGCCTGCGGTGGCCCGGCATTCACATCAAACGTCACCCCAGCCGCCGTGACCGTTGTACCGCCGCCGGTATCACCGGTGGCAATGGCCTTGCTGTCGGCCGAGTAAGGCTGGGCGTACACCTCGTAGGCGGTGGCGCTGGTGAACTTGATAACCGCGCCACTGTTGGCCGGGAACGTGCTGGCGTAGTCCGCCTGATTGGACACACGGGCACCGGTCAATTGTGCGGTGGAGGCATTGCTTGGCGTGCGCGAGACACTGAAGGTATCCGGCTTGGCTTCCAGGCTGAACGAACGATCCTTGACCAGTGCATCAGAGTTGGCGCCGGGCGCGACATCGCCCAGGTTCAACGTGATGTCGAACTTCACACCGCGCAACGCAACGCTGGTACTGCCTTCCTTGGTGGCATCGAACGTGCCGTTGCCCGGAATCTCGGACGTCACGTCGTTGCCGTCCTTGTCGGCCACTTTGTATTGCGTGCTGCTGGTAAAGGTCAGCTTGTAAGGCTGGCCATCGGCGAATTTCTTGGTGTAGTCGATGCCCGAAGTGACCAACCCGGCCGACAGCGCGACCTTGTTATCGTTGACCGTAGGCGGCACCGTCTGCGGCACCGGTGGCAGCCACGTGGCCTGGGTACGCCCAGAGTTTGCTGCGCCTTCCAGAATGGTCTTGCCGGTATCACCAGCACTGACATTCAGTGTATTGGAAACCTGCAGGCTCAGCGGCGTTTCATCGCCCTGATAGCTGTAGGTGCCATCGCTGTTACGCGAATACGGCGGGGTCTGGGACTTGGAGCCGGAGAACATATAGTTGCCGGACGAGTCTTTGCTGTTGAGCAGCCCCAGTACCTGATTTTCAATCGCGCCGATCTCGCTGGCGATAGACCGGCGATCAGCGTCGCTGATCGAACCACCGGCACGCAAGGCCAACTGGCTGGCGCGCTGCATGGCATCGTCGATCGAACTCAGTACGCTTTCTTCGTTGGTCAGGGAGTTCTTCAGGCTGGTGACGTTGCCGCTGAACTGGCCCAGCATGTCTTTTTGCTGTTGCAGCAACAACAAACGCGCCGCCGCTACCGGATCATCCGCGGCGGTTTGCACACGCACACCGGAGCTGGCCTGCTCCTGGGCCTTGACCACACTGGAGTAGTTATCTGAATACTTGGTGGAGCTGGTTTCAAAATATTGAGCAGTAGAAATACGCATCGTCCCAGGCTCCCTTAAAGACTATTGATCAATGTGCTGAAGGTTTCTTGCGCAGCCTTGATGATCTGCGACGACGCGGTGTAGTACTGCTGGAACTTGATCATGTTGCCCGCCTCTTCATCCAGGTTCACCTGGGACACTGAGTTGCGTGCGTCCTGGTTGGCCTTGAGCAACGCACCGGTAGCCGTGGTGTCGGTAATCGCCGACGCCGCCTTGGCCCCCACGGTCGATACCAGTCGGCTGTTGGCCGCCACCAGGCTCACACCGCCGCCGCTGCCGTCCGACAGACCGACTGTGGCTTTGGTCTGCAAGTCCAGCAGCGCTTGAGCATTGCGGTTGTCCGACTTGCCCGAAGCGTTGAAAGAGAACGTGGTGCTGTCGCCATCGGCCGGCGAGCCGCCCACGGTCGTATCAAACTTGAAGCTCTTGGCTGGCGATACCAACGCGCCGTTGGCATCACGCATCGGTACGTTGATGGTGATTTTGTTGCTTTGACCCGGAACGATAGTGCCGCTGCCGATCGGATTTCCCTGAGAATCGTTGAGCGTGTAGGCCTGCGTGCCATCAGCAGCCGGCTTGCCGAATACCATTTTCACCGGCATCGAATGTTCAATCCCGGTACGCAGTTGAGCGGTGTCCGCACCACCGTGAATGTCGATAGGCAAGGTCAGAGTCGGTGGCGTAAAGGTGCCGGTACCTTGATTGGTCTTGCTGCCCTCGCCCAGCAACGGCCCGGCGAATGCAATTTTATTGGCATCCGTCAGGTCTGTGCCGATATTGGTAGCGCCGTTGGCGGTCGGGCTGACTTTGAAACTGTCGCCAGCGCCCACCGGCCCTTTGCCGTCCAAGGCCAGGGTGAACCCGTCAATGACCGGCGGCGGCGTGGTAGTGGTGTCGAATGCGCCCATGGCTTTACCGTCGGAACGCATCACGGTGTAGTTACTGCCACTGGTGAAGGTGACTTTATAGTCGTATGTCGACAGCTTGCTGCTGTCTTTGATGCTCACATTCAGGTTGCCGGAACCGACGCTGTTGCCCGCCGCACCTTGGCTGCGTTGCGCAATGGCCGCCGCGCTGTTGATGTCCTTAAACAGCGACGTGCCGAAGTCACCGTTCAAATCCAGGCCCTGGCCCAATTGACTGTTGACGGTATCGGCAGTGGCAATCGCAATACGCCCCAGGTCGTTGATGGCGGGCATCAACGCATCGCTGCGATAACGCAGCAAGCCGCCAATGCTTCCGCCGCTGAGCACATTACCCAGGTCAATCGCCGTACCGCCGCCAGCGTTGAGCTGGATGGTGTACTGGCTCGGGTCGCTGGCGCTCGGCACCGCAGAAATGGTGTTGGACTGATCACCCAGCACCAGCGACTGGCCGGTGCCGGTGCTGACGCTGAACACGCCGTTCTTCTCGCTGGCAGTGACGCCCACCAATTCATTGAGCGAGCGCACGGCTTCATTACGAGCGTCCAGCAGGTTGGCCGGGGCACTGTTGCTTGACCCCTGGACCTGAGTGATCTGCTTGTTGAGCGAAGCAATCGAGGCAGTCAATTGGTTGACCTGATCACTCATAGTGCTCAACTGGCCGTTGATCGACTCTTTTTGCTGGTTCAACTGGTTGGAGATCGAGTTGAAACGGTTGCTCAGCGTCTGGGCGCTGGTCAACAGCACTTGTCGGGCAGACACGTCGCTCGGGTTGGCCGACGAGGTCTGTACTGCGGCGAAAAACGCACTCAGCACCGAGGACATGCCGGTGGTCTTGTCCGACAGGGTCTTATCAATCGCACTCGCCTGGCTTGAGTAGGCCTTAGCATCGTTATTGAGCGACGTGCTGTTTTGATAGGCCTGATCAAGGAACTCGTTGTAGACCCGGCGCACATCCGCCAGGGTCGTGCCGCTACCGATGAATACGCCGCCATACGGGTTGTTGGCGTTAGCATTCTGGGTGGTCTGCTGGCGCGAGTATCCCGGGGTATTGACGTTGGCAATGTTGTTACTCAAGACCGACAACGAGCCTTGAGCGGCATTGAGTCCTGACATCCCGATACTGAGCAAACTCATGGTTCAGACCTTATAAATGTGTGGTTGCGCCAGCGGCAGCGAAATTCTGGTAACTGTTCATCGTTTTGGCGATCTGCGAAATCTTGCTGGCGTAGTCCGGGTCGGTTGCATATCCGGCTTTTTGCAACTCGCGTACAAACTGTTCCGGGTTGTCGGCTGATTTCACAACTTCTTTATAGCGATCATTGCTTTGCAGCAATGTCACGAGGTCGTGGAAGCTGTCCTGGTAGGAGTTGTAGGAGCGAAATTGCGCCGTTTCCTTGACCATCGACCCATCACGAAACTCGCTGGTGATTGCACGCGCCTGGCCGCCCTGCCAGCTCTGCCCGGCCTTGATGCCGAACAGATTGTGGCTGCTGCTGCCGTCCTCGGCGCGCATCACCGATTTACCCCAGCCGGTTTCCAGCGCGGCCTGGGCCACCAGGTACTTGGGATCCACGCCGATGCGCGCGGCGGCCGCCTTGGCCATCGGCAGCATGGTGGCGACAAATTCATCCTGCGAGCTGAAGGCTTTTTTCGCCGGCGCCAGCGGTGGCTGGGCAATCGCTCGGCCATAAACCTGCATGCGCCCGCTCGGCACGGCAAAGTTGCGCGCGGTGCTGTTGACCACGTTATCGGTGGCGGCGCTGTTACGCAGTGGCGCACTCGCGGCCTGCGTGGCGGGCTGAGTGCTCGGCACGATGCCGGCCAGCAGGCGGTCGGTCAGCTTGCTCGGCAACGCCATGCGGCGCTGGTTCATCAGTTCCATGTCGTTGGTGTGCGCACTGGCGCCTTGCGGCTCTGCAACGCGGTAAGCCCACAACGGCCGCTGGCCATTGGAGCGCCCCAACGGGCCATTAGCCAGGGTGCCGGCGGCGATTTCAGTCGGCACATCAACCTTCTTGGCCTTGACCGGCTCGGCCGCCGCCGGGCCTTGCAAGGTCGAGGACTGCGCCTCGACCGGCTTGTTCTTCTGCATCTGGCGCATCAGCACGTCAGCCAAACCGATACCACCGCCTTCGCGGGACATCGAGACCGCCAACTGCTGGTCGTACATTTCCTGATACTGCTTGGCAGCCGGGGTGTTCAGCGGGTTGTCCTTGCCCAGCGCCTCGGTGGCCGAACGCATGGACTTGAGCATCTCGCTCAGGAACAGCGACTCGAACTCCTGCGCCACTTTGCGCATGTTGCCTTCGCTGTTCTTGTCGGCGCCGACCTTGAGCTGGTTCAGCCGGTTGAGGTCGGAGTAAGACCCCGAATCCGCCGTGCTGGTGAACCCGCTTTTGTGCATATCCATGGCCATGGCCTTAGATCACGATCAGGTCGGCTTGCAAGGCGCCGGCCTGTTTCAAAGCTTCGAGAATCGCCATCAAGTCGCCGGGCGCTGCGCCCACCTGGTTCACCGCGCGGACAATCTCATCCAGGGTAGTTCCGGGGCCGAACTTGAACATCGGCTTGGCTTCTTGCTGGGCATTGACCCGCGAGCGCGGTACCACTGCCGTCTGGCCATTGGACAGCGGCCCGGGCTGGCTGACGATCGGGTCTTCGGTGATGGTCACGGTCAGGCTGCCGTGGGTGACCGCCGCCGGCGAGACCTTGACGTTCTGGCCGATCACGATGGTGCCGGTGCGCGAGTTGATGATGACTTTGGCCACTGCCTGGCCCGGGTCGACTTCAAGGTTTTCCAGGATCGACAGGTAGTCGACACGCTGGCTTGGGTCGAGCGGCGCCGTCACACGGATCGAGCCGCCGTCGATGGCTTGTGCTACGCCAGGGCCGAGCATGTCGTTGATCTTGTCGACCACACGCTTGGCGGTGGTGAAGTCCGAACGGTTGAGGTTCAGGGTCAGGCTGTTGCCCTGGTTGAAACCGCTGGGCACGGTGCGTTCAACCGTGGCGCCGCCAGGAATGCGGCCGGCGGATGGCACGTTCACAGTGATTTTCGAGCCGTCACGGCCCTCGGCGTCAAAACCGCCGACCACCAGGTTGCCCTGGGCAATGGCGTAGACGTTGCCGTCGATACCTTTGAGCGGCGTCATCAGCAAGGTGCCGCCGCGCAGGCTTTTCGAGTTACCGATGGAGGACACGGTGATATCCACCACCTGGCCCGGCTTGGAGAACGCCGGCAAGTCGGCACTGATCGACACGGCCGCGACGTTCTTGAGCTGCACGTTGCCCGACCCAGGCGGCACCTTGATGCCGAACTGCGAGAGCATGTTGTTGAAGGTCTGCAGGGTGAACGGCGTCTGGGTGGTCTGGTCACCCGTACCGTTAAGCCCCACCACCAGCCCGTAGCCGATCAATTGGTTGGAGCGCACGCCGGAAATACTGGCGATGTCTTTCAACCGCTCGGCGTGTGCTCCTGCGCTCAAGGCCAGCAATAACGCGGCAGCCATCAGCTGTTTGAGGTTCAAAATGGCCACCTAGAAAGGGAACAGCGGGCTAAGGAAGAAACGGTCGAACCAGCCCGGCTGACTCGCATCAGCAAACGAACCCGTACCCGAGTAGGTAATGCGTGCATCGGCAATGCGCGTGGACGGCACGGTGTTGTCGGTGGAAATATCATCGGCACGCACCATGCCCGCGATACGCACCAGCTCGTCGCCGGTGTTGAGGGTCATCCACTTTTCACCGCGTACGGCGATGATGCCGTTGGGCAATACATCCGCCACCGTTACGGTGATCGAACCGGTCAGGCTGTTGCCCTGCCCCGCCGCGCTCTTGCCATTAGTGGCACGGTCGCCGCTGTAACCGGCGTTGAGGCTCAGGTCGCCATCGCCCAAAGGGTTATTGGTGGTCAGGCCGCCACCAAACAGCGAGGTCAGGCCGATGCCGGTCTTGCTGGTCTTGCCGATCTGCGAGTTGGCATTCTTGCTGGCCTGGGTCTTCTCGTTCAACGTGATAGTGATGATGTCACCCACACGGAAGGCCTTGCGGTCGCTGTACAGGTTCTGTTCGAAACCGGCCTGGTAAATCGAGCCATTGTTGGCCGCCGCCGGCAACGGCGTGCGCGGCAACACCGGCGCGTAGTACGGGTCATTGGGTTTTGGCGTCGGGGCGACACAGCCCGCGAGCACGGCGATCCCACTCAATGCCAGAACAGAAACATAGCGATTCATGACCCTTACCTCACGGTGTTGCAGGCGCCGCAAAAGGCGCCCCATAGACTTGATTACAGATTCTGCGTTACGAACGAAAGCATCTGGTCGGCGGTGGAAATCACCTTGGAGTTCATCTCGTAGGCGCGTTGGGTGGTGATCATGTTGACCATCTCCTCAACCGTGCTGACGTTGGAGGTTTCCAGGGTTTGCTGCAGGGTGGTACCGAAGCCGTTGAGACCTGGGGTGCCGATTTGCGGCGCGCCGCTGGAGGCTGTTTCCAGGAACAGGTTGTTACCCATGGCCTGCAGGCCGGCCGGGTTGATGAAGTCGGCGGTTTGCAGGTTGCCGATCACTTGCGACGCCGGGTTGCCGGCCACGGTGATAGACAGGGTGCCGTCGGTGCCGACGGTAAAGGTCTTGGCATCGGCTGGAACCACCACAGCCGGCTCCAGCGCGAAGCCGTTGGCGGTGACGATCTGGCCATTGGAGTCGAGGTGAAAAGTACCGTCACGGGTGTAGGAAGTAGTGCCATCCGGCTGCAGGATCTGGAAGAAACCCCGGCCGTTGATGGCCATGTCCAGCGGCTGGTTGGTTTGCTGCAGGTTACCGGCGCTGAAGTTCTTCTGGGTGCCGACGATCTGCACACCGGTACCCAGTTGCAGGCCCGACGGCAGTTCGCTGTCCTGGGTCGACTGGGCGCCTGGCTGGCGCTTGATCTGATAAAGCAAGTCCTGGAACTCGGCGCGATCACGTTTGAAACCCGTGGTCGACACGTTCGCCAAGTTGTTGGAAATGGTGGTCAGGTTGGTGTCCTGCGCGGCCAAACCTGTTTTGGCAACCCATAGAGCCGGAAGCATAGTGTTCTCCTTCGTGCGCCTGTTTGTTGGCGCTGTGCTGCAAAATTAGTCTTCAGTAAACCGGCAATCAGCTCATCGACAGAACGCGGGTCATGGCCTGGTCGTCTTCTTTAGCGCTGTTCATCATCTTGATGTGCAACTCGAACTGCTTGGAGAGCGACAGCACGGCGGTCATTTCTTCCACCGCATTGACGTTGCTCGCCTGCAGGAAACCCGAGGTCAGCCGCACGTTCGCGTCGGCCTGGGCCGGTTTGCCATCCTTGGTATGGATGGCGCCATCCAGGCCCTTGGTCATGTTCTTGAGGTCGGGCTGGACCAGCTTGATGCGGTCCACTTCAGCCATCACGCGCGGGCCTTCGCCCATGGCGCGGATGCTGATGGTGCCGTCGGCGCCCACTTCGATTTTCTGCTCGGGCGGCACGGCAATCGGGCCACCGTTGCCCATCACCGGCATGCCGTTGCCGGCACGCAACACGCCCAACGCATCCACATTCATGCTGGCGCTGCGCACGTAGGCTTCGCCGCCATCCGGGGTTTGCACGGCCATCCAGCCGTCACCGCTGACCGCCACATCGAGGTCGCGACCGGTTTCAATCATGGCGCCCTGGGAGAAGTCGGTGCCCGGCCGTTCGGTCATGGCAAATGCCCGCGCCGGAAAGCTGTCACCGAACACCGGCATCGAACGCGCCTGCTCCAGGTCCCGTTGGAAACCGTTGGTGGAAATGTTCGCCAGATTGTTGGCATGGGCCTTTTGCGCCAGTGCATTCTGGCTGGCGCCGGTCATTGCCACATAAAGGTACTTGTCCACGCTCTATCCTCTTTCTGACGGACGCTTGCCGCCCACCGTTGCTCTGATGAGGCTTAAGCAATTTGCGAACCAACTTTTGAAAATAGATTGAAGTCCATGTACGGCGGGGGTTTGCGGGCAGGCTTAGAGATTAGGTGGCAGGGATAGAGTCGAAAAAACGGCGGACTACTGCCGCCTGCGGCAAGCACCGGTCTTAAGGACGACAAAGATCAACTGTGGGAGCTGGCTTGCCTGCGATAGCGGTGTATCAGCGACACATGAGCCAACTGACCCACCGTCATCGCAGGCAAGCCAGCTCCCACAGGTTTAACCGCGTTCATTCTTCAGAATTTCGTAATCACGCAACTTATTCGCGATCGTGGTGTGCGACACGCCTAGGCGCTTACCCAACTGCCGACTGCTCGGGTGCTCGGCGTACAAAGCCTCCAGCACCGCCTTTTCAAACCGCCCAACGATGTTCTCCAACCCGCCTTCCAGGGAAAAATCCCCAAGGGGCTGGCGCACCCCATAATCCGGCAGGCGAATATGCTCAGCCTTGACCATGCCGCCGTCGCACAACGACACCGCCTGAAACAACACGTTTTCCAACTGCCGCACATTGCCCGGCCAATGGTAGTGACTGAGCCGGTCCATCGCCGCCGGCGCCAGCTTGGGCAGCGGGCAACCAATCTGTCGGCTGGCCTGGTCAAGAAAGTGCTCAACCAGCGGCGCCAGGCCATCCAGGCATTCACGCAGCGGCGGGATATGCAGCGACAGCACGTTGAGCCGGTGATACAGGTCCTGACGGAATTCGCCACGGGCGCAGAGTTCCGACAGGTCCACCTGGGTGGCACAGATCACCCGCACATCGAGGTACACCTCTTCATCACTGCCCACCCGGCGAAAGCAGCCGTCCTGCAAAAAGCGCAGCAATTTCACCTGCAAGCGTGCGCTCATTTCCCCCACGCCATCGAGAAACAACGTACCGCCCGCCGTCAGCTCCAGCAGGCCCAACTTGCCCTCGGCCCGCGCCCCTTCAAATGCGCCGGGGCCGTAGCCGAACAGCTCGGTCTCGGCCATCGACTCCGGCAGGCCCGCGCAATTGAGCGCCATCAAGGGCGATTGCCCGCGCGGACTGGCCAAGTGGCAAGCGCGTGCCAGCAACTCTTTGCCGGTGCCGGTTTCGCCTTCTATTAATAGCGGCGCATCCAGCGGCGCCATGCGCCGGGCTTCGCGCACCACCGCGGCCATGACCCTGGAGCTTTGGAAAATACTGTCGAAGCCGCGCAGCTCTTGCTTGCGCACATTGTAGATACGCTCGCCCACACGGTCGGCACGGTGCAGGGTCAGCACGGCACCGGCCATGGCCTCGCTGTCGTCGTGTTCGGAAGACTGCAGCGGCGCGATGTCCGCCAAAAACACGTCACCCTTGACCTTGACCCGCAAGCCGTTGATGCGCGATTTGCTCGCACGCACCAACTCCGGCAGGTCGAAATCCTCGGCATAACGCGACAGCGGAATGCCCGGCACCTCGTCCACCCGCACCCCGAGCAACTGCGCCGCCGCGCGGTTGGCGGCGACGATGGAGCCGCCCATATCAATCGACAACACCGGAAACTCCAGAGCGCCGAGCAGCGCATTGAGCTCCATATGCCGACGTTCGCTGGGCATCAGCCCTACCCTTTTAACGCCAAATACCCCGGCAATTGCTTCGAATTGCGGGCGCAGCGCCTGGAACTGCATGTTCACAAGGTTGGGGCAAAACAGGTAAATGGCGTTGCCATGTTCACCGCCTACCTCGCCTTTGGCGACGTTGACGCCGTATTCCACCAGCAGGTTGAGAATGTCCCGCAGGATGCCGATACGGTTCTGGCAGTGCACTTTAATACGCATGAAAAAGCCCAAATGGTGGGAAAGCGCCGGGTCTTTTTGCCGCTGGGCGCAGATAGTCGTCAAGATTATGTGACAGCTTGTGACCTTTTCCCAGCCCAAGACAACGAGAGGCCGGCATACCGTAACGAAAACTTTACGAATAACGGTAACTTTTCCTACGCGCAAGCACCGAAGCCCGATGGAATCCGTCGCCTTCCGCGTTATCAATAGGCTCATCGCAGGACATAACAAGAACGAATGCCTAGCAGGAGAGCCGTATGAAGCAGACGCACTACGTGGCCCGCGAGCCCGATGCGCAAGGTTTTATCCACTACCCGCCGGAAGAACACGCGGTGTGGAACACCCTGATCACGCGCCAATTGAAAGTGATCGAGGGGCGCGCCTGCCAGGAATACCTGGACGGCATCGACAAGCTCGGCCTGCCCCTGGACCGCATCCCGCAACTGGGTGAGATCAACAAGGTGTTGGCCGAAACCACCGGCTGGCAAGTTGCCCGCGTCCCCGCACTGATCCCCTTCCAGACCTTCTTTGAATTGCTCGCCAGCAAGCAATTTCCGGTGGCGACCTTTATTCGCACCCGCGAAGAACTGGACTACCTGCAAGAGCCGGATATTTTCCACGAGATCTTTGGCCACTGCCCGCTGCTGACCAACCCATGGTTTGCCGAGTTCACCCACACTTACGGCAAGCTCGGCCTCGCGGCCACCAAAGAGCAACGCGTGTACCTGGCGCGCCTGTACTGGATGACCATCGAATTCGGTTTGGTGGACACGCCGCAAGGTCGACGCATCTACGGTGGCGGCATCTTGTCGTCGCCTAAAGAAAGCGTGTATTGCCTGTCGGATGAACCCGAACACCAGGCCTTCGACCCGCTGGAAGCAATGCGTACGCCGTATCGCATCGACATCCTGCAACCGCTGTACTTCGTACTGCCCGAGCTTAAGCGCCTGTTTGAAGTGGCGCAGGAAGACATCATGGGCATGGTCGAGCGCGGTATGCAGTTGGGTCTGCATGCGCCGCTCTTCACCCCAAAGGCAGTGCCGCCCAAACCCGAAGCTGCTTGAACCTTACATTTTGAGGCCAGGTGAATCTGTTCCCTGGCCTCGCGTTGCTTTAGGGTAACGCCCACTGATCTCAATCTTTCGAATTCAGGACACCCCCATGACCACCTTGAACCAAGCCCACTGCGAAGCCTGCCGCGCCGATGCCCCACAAGTCAGCGACGAAGAGCTGCCGGTACTGATAAAGCAGATTCCCGACTGGAACATCGAAGTACGCGACGGCGTGATGCAGCTGGAAAAGGTTTTCCTGTTCAAGAACTTCAAGTTCGCCCTGGCCTTTACCAACGCCATGGGTGAAATCTCCGAAGCCGAAGGCCATCACCCGGGCCTGCTCACCGAGTGGGGCAAAGTCACCGTGACCTGGTGGAGCCACTCGATCAAAGGCCTGCACCGCAACGACTTCATCATGGCCGCGCGCACCGACGAAGTGGCCAAGGACGCCGAGGGCCGCAAGTAATGCATTTTGATGCCATTGGCCGCGTGCCCGGGGACCCGATCCTCGGGCTGATGGACCTGTATGCTCAGGACGCCAACCCGAACAAGTTCGACCTGGGCGTGGGTGTGTATAAGGACGACCAGGGCCTGACGCCGATTCCGCACTCGGTAAAACTGGCCGAACAGCGCCTGGTGGACACGCAAACCACCAAGACCTATATCGGCGGCCATGGCAATGCGGCCTTCGGTTCGCTGATCAGTGAGCTGGTGCTGGGCGCCGATTCAGCGCTGATTCGCGAACGTCGCGCCGGTGCTACGCAAACCCCTGGCGGCACCGGCGCACTACGCCTGAGTGCCGACTTTATCGCGCAAAACCTGCCCGACCGCGGCGTGTGGCTGAGCAACCCGACCTGGCCGATCCACGAAACCATCTTCGCCAAGGCCGGGCTCAAGGTCAGCCATTACCCGTATGTGGGCGCGGATAACCGCCTGGACGTGGCCGCGATGCTCGCAACACTGGCCACCGTGCCCACAGGCGACGTGGTGTTGTTGCATGCCTGCTGCCATAACCCGACCGGTTTTGACTTGTCCCAGGACGACTGGCGCCAGGTGTTGCACATCGTGCGCGAACGGCAATTGCTGCCATTGATCGACTTCGCCTACCAGGGCTTTGGCGACGGCCTGGAGCAGGACGCCTGGGCGGTACGGTTGTTTGCCGCCGAGCTGCCGGAAGTGCTGGTCACCAGTTCCTGCTCGAAGAACTTCGGCCTGTACAGCGACCGTGTCGGCGCGCTGATCGTGTGCGCGGCAGACGCCGAGAAGCTCACGGACGTGCGCAGCCAACTGGCGAATATCGCGCGCAACCTGTGGTCGACGCCGCCGGATCATGGCGCCGCAGTGGTAGCGACCATCCTGGGCGACGCCGAGCTGAAAAAGCGCTGGAGCGATGAAGTCGAGGCCATGCGTTCACGCATTGCCCAGCTGCGCTCCGGGCTGGTGGAGGCGCTGGCGCCCCACGGGCTGGCCGAGAAGTTTGCGCATATTGGTGCGCAGCGCGGGATGTTTTCCTATACCGGTTTGAGTGCTGAGCAGGTCAAGCAACTGCGCGAGAAGCACAGCGTGTATATGGTCAGTTCGGGGCGGGCGAATGTGGCGGGTATTGACGCGACACGCCTGGCATTACTGGCCGAGGCCATCGCCGACGTCTCGAAGTAACTGAAGAAATCCAATCAAATTGTGGGAGCTGGCTTGCCTGCGATTACGGTGTGTCAGTCACTGAATAAGTTGACTGAACAACCGCCATCGCAGGCAAGCCAGCTCCCACATTTTTGACCGTGCGAACCTTCTAGCCCGCAACCATCTCAGCTTTGAGCAGCGCCTCTTTAGCCTGCGCATCCGCCAACCGATACAACTCGATACTGCCATCCCAGTGCTCGATCAACGCGGTGCACGACTCCACCCAATCCCCGCAATTAAGGTAGTCCACCTCGCCCACCTTGCGAATCTCGGCATGGTGAATATGCCCGCACACCACACCATGCAACTCGCGCTTGGTCACTTCGTGGGCGATCGCCTCTTCGAAATCACTGATAAAACTCACCGCCGTCTTGACCTTGTGTTTCAGGTACGCCGACAGCGACCAGTAGCCATAGCCATACCGCGCACGCCAGTGATTGAGCCAGCGGTTGAGCGTGAGGGTGAACTCATAGGCCGAATCGCCCAGGAACGCCAGCCAACGGTGGTATCGGGTGATCACATCAAATTGATCACCATGAATCACCAGGAGATGGCGGCCATCGGCAGTGACGTGCACGGCCTCGTCCACCAGCTGGATATTGCCCAGGATCAGCTTGGAGTAGCGGCGCAGGAATTCGTCGTGGTTGCCGGTGACGTAGATCACCTCGGTGCCGCGCTTGGCCATGGTCAGCAGGCGGCGGATCACATTAGTATGAGCCTGAGGCCAGTACATGCCGCCGCGCATTTTCCAGCCGTCGATGATATCGCCGACCAGGTAGACCTTGTCGGCGTGGTAGCCCTTGAGGAACTGTGACAGGTGCTCGGCCTGGCAATCCCGGGTGCCCAAGTGCACGTCGGAGATCCACAGGGTACGAACCCGTTGTTTGCGGCTGGGTTTGGCGAACTCGGCACTGGTCATGGGCATCCCTCGACGGTGTTTTCGCGAGCTTGCGCCCAGGCGGTTAATAGCCCATGACAACTGTGCGTCAGTCTGATGACAGCGATCAAAGCCCTTGAAGCGTTGTAGACTGCAGGCCTGCTGCCCAGGAGACCGCGATGAGACCGACCCTCACGCTGCGCCACTACATTGAAGAGCCGCTCGCCCACAGCCATGACCACGCCCAACTGGTGTTCGGGTTGTCGGGGCATCTGGACCTGGAAGTCGATGGCCTGGGCAGCCAGGTGCACGCCAGCAGCGTGATGGTGCTGCCCTTCTCGGCCCACCATGCCTGCGGCAGTCGCGACGGCAGCCGCTGCCTGGTGCTGGATGTGCCCGACGAACATTGGGTGGCGCAGTCCTTGGGCGAGCACGCCGACACCAGTCGCCGCCTGCTCGATCAACCGGCGCGACTGACACTGGACGCCCGGCAAAGCCAGTTGGTGCAATGGCTGGCACACAGCCCGGTGGATGACCCGCTGATCGCCCAGCAAGGCGCGGTGTTGCTGCTGGCCAGTCTCAATCATCCGCTGGCCCAACCGCTACCGGGCAAGCGTTTGCCGTATGCCGCGTTCAATGCGCACATCGAACGCCATGCTGCGCACCCGTTGCAGGTGGCCGATCTGGCGCGTATTGCCGATCTCTCGGTAGCGCGCCTGCATGCGCGCTTTATGGCCGAGTGCGGGCAAACCCCCATGGACTACCTGCGCGGCCGTCGTCTGCACATGGCGCTGAAGCTCCTGCGCGAGACGCCACTGCCCGTTGGCGAAATTGCCGAGCGCGTCGGCTACGCCTCGCAAAGTGCCTTCTCTGCCGCCATGTTGCGTGAGTTTGGCGCCTCACCGGGCACCTTACGCCGCTCATCGTAATCATCAACGCTGACCGCCCAGGCGGCTGATCCCAACCGCGAACACCGTCACTGTGGCGAGCGGGCTTGCCCCGCGTTGGACTGCGCAGCAGTCCCATTTTTGGGGTCGCTTCGCAACCCAACGCAGGGCAAGCCTGCTCGCCACAGGTTATTCGTTGCCTAATGGGATGATTATGATGAGAGGCTGGCGCTAAGATTCGCGAGGTCCGCGACAGACACCGGCGCCCTCGAACCTCTAGACTGCGATTCTGTCACCCCCGTTGTTTCAAGGATCGCAATGACTCCCCGCTCAGCCCTTGGCGCCCTGCATATCGGCGCACTGATGTTTGGCCTCACTGGTGTTTTCGGCAAGCTGGCAGCCGCCTCGCCGGCCATCATCGTGTTTGGTCGCGCCGCCTTTGCCGTAATCGCCCTGGCGATCTTTGCGCGATTTGCCAGCAACACCACCTGGAAAACCCTGGAGATGCGCGACTGGCGTCGCCTCGTGGTCAGTGGCGTGCTGCTGGCGGCGCATTGGGTGACCTTCTTCATTGCCGTCAAAGTCGCCGGGGTGGCCGTCGCCACCCTTGGCTTCACCGCGTTCCCGGCCTTTACCGTGATGCTTGAAGGGCTGATCTTCCGTGAGCGCATTCGCGCCAACGAAGTGTTGCTGGTTGCGCTGGTCACGGTGGGCCTGGTGTTGGTCACGCCAGACTTCGACCTCGCCAGCCAAGCCACGGGCGGCCTGCTGTGGGGGATTCTCTCGGGCCTGTTGTTCTCGCTGCTGTCGCTGAACAACCGCGCCAGCTCCGGGCGCATTCCGGCGGTGCAGGCTGCGCTGTGCCAGAACGTGGTGGTCGCGGCGTGCCTGCTGCCAGTCGCAGCACCGGGCCTGGCGGATGTACGTGCGATTGACTGGCTGTGGATCGGTCTGCTCGGGGTGTTCTGCACCGGCCTGGCCCATAGCTTGTTTGTCGCCAGCCTCGCGGTGATCAAGGCGCGCACCGCGTCCGTGGTGTTCGCCATGGAGCCGGTCTATGGCATCACCGCGGCCTGGCTGCTGTTTGCCGAAACCCCGACCTTGCGCATGCTGCTGGGCGGCGCGCTGATCATTGTCGCCATCGTGCTCTCAGGCTTGATGGGCAGTGCCAGCCAGGCCAAACAGCCGGCAGCCACCGCGTAGCCTTCAGGCTTGGCGGTCGTTGTGCCCCAGGTCGCGCTGCGGGTCGATCTGGTCGCGCACGCGCTGCTTGAGTACCTTGGCCTCTGGAAAGCCGCCGTCGGCCTTGCGCTCCCAAATTTGCACACCGTCGCAGGTGATGCGAAACGCCCCGCCGGTGGCTGGCTCAAGCGCCACACGGCCCAAGTCATCGGCAAATGTACTCAACAATTCCTGGGCCAGCCACGCCGCGCGCAACAGCCATTGGCATTGGGTGCAATAGGTGATGACGATCTCGGGTTTGCTGGCAGACATAATTAGGGAAACTCTGAAAAAGACTTTCTGATTTGGCAAAATACCGCGACCCCACCCACCGAGTTTCCCGATGAAGCAGATGACCTTCGCCGACGCCGAGTACGCTGGCAAGCGCAAGCAAACCCGCAAG